>CAJFMW010000199.1 GCA_904392525.1 uncultured Eisenbergiella sp. | reverse complement strand
TCTGGAATCCCTCAGAGTTGTGATCGAAGCGAATGAGGAAGCTTACAGAAAAGATGCCCTGCTGGAGAGACTGGTAAATCCGGAGCGCCAGGTGATCTTTCGCGTGCCGTGGGTGGATGATCAGGGACAGGTTCAGGTAAATACCGGTTACCGCGTGCAGTTCAACAGCGCGATCGGGCCTTATAAGGGCGGACTGCGCCTGCATCCTTCTGTAAATCTCGGAATTATCAAGTTCCTTGGCTTTGAGCAGGTATTTAAGAATTCCCTGACGGGCCTTCCGATCGGCGGCGGCAAGGGCGGCTCCGATTTTGATCCCAAGGGAAAATCCGACAGAGAGGTTATGGCCTTCTGCCAGAGCTTCATGACGGAGCTGTACAGACATATCGGCGCCGATACGGACGTTCCTGCCGGAGACATCGGAACCGGAGCGAGAGAGATCGGATACATGTTCGGACAGTATAAGAGAATCCGCAACACCTATGAAGGCGTTCTTACCGGAAAGGGTTTAAGCTACGGCGGTTCCCTTGCAAGAACGGAAGCGACCGGATACGGACTTCTGTATATTACGAAAGAGATGCTCAAGTGCAACGGCATCGATATCGCAGGAAAGACCATTGCGGTTTCCGGTTCCGGAAATGTTGCCATTTATGCGATCCAGAAGGCGCATCAGATGGGCGCGAAGGTGGTAACCTGCTCCGACTCCACCGGATGGGTTTACGATCCGGAAGGCATTGATCTGGATGCCCTCAAGGAGATCAAGGAAGTGAAGCGCGGTCGTGTGTCCGATTATCTGAATTACAGACCGCAGGCGGAATATCACAGCGGCAGGGGCGTATGGAGCGTGAAGGTGGATATAGCACTTCCCTGCGCGACCCAGAATGAGCTCACCCTTTCCGATGCGGAAGGACTGGTTGCAAACGGCGTTATCGCTGTCTGCGAAGGCGCGAATATGCCCACCACTCTGGATGCAACGGAATATCTGCAGAAGAACGGCGTTCTGTTCGTTCCCGGCAAGGCGGCAAACGCCGGCGGCGTAGCCACCTCCGCTCTGGAGATGAGCCAGAACAGCGAGCGCTTAAGCTGGAGCTTTGAGGAAGTGGATGCGAAGCTGCAGAATATCATGATCAACATCTTCCACAACCTGGACGACGCTGCAAAGCGCTACGGTATGGAAGGAAACTATGTGGCAGGCGCCAACATCGCGGGCTTCGAAAAGGTTGCCAACGCGATGACGGCACAGGGCATTGTGTAAGACGCTGCAGTTCGGTGGGCTTTCACGCGGCCCGGCAGCAGAATTTTGACAGAGAAAACGTAAGGACCCGCAGCTTTTTGGGCTGCGGGTTTTTCGTACGGCGGGACTTTTTATTATCAGCCGTTTGAAGGAAGGGGCTACTCTTCTTTTCCTATTTATGATAATATAAAAACACTGGGATTGAACCGGAAAGGAGAAAGGTGTTTATATGCAGAAAAGAAGGACAGAAAAGGCCGTTATCATTTATATCTGCCTCGCCGCATTCCTGATCCTGTGTATCAGAAATTTTGAGCAGCTGGTCGGATGGGCCGCAAATCTGTGGAACGTCATGTTTCCGCTTGTTCTCGGGATGATCATGGCTTATGTGCTGAACATTGTGCTGGTTCGGGTGGAAAGGCTTTATTTCCCGCGCTCCCGAAGCCGGATTGTGGCGAAGACACGGCGCGGTGTGGGAATCGTGATTTCGATTCTGCTGGTACTTGCGCTGTTTACCCTGATAGCGAGACTGGTCATTCCGGAACTGGGAAAGGCGTTCGGCGTGATCGGAAGGGGTGTCCCCGTTTTTCTGGAGCAGGTATCTGCCTGGCTTGAGGCGAACGGAGCCTTCAATATATCGGATTATCTGAATCTGGAGACGATTGACTGGAAGGATCTGATGGATAAGGCGCTCAGCGTGGTGCGCTCCGGAATAGGAAGCGTTCTGAGCTCCACCATCAGTGTGGTCGGCTCCGTGGTGGGTGGCGTGGTTAACTTCTTCATCGGACTGATTTTCGGGATTTATATTCTCGCGGGGAAGGAACGGCTCGCTGCTCAGGCGAAGAACATTCTGCGCGCTTATCTGAAGGAGGATACGGTGAAAGAAATCTGCCGTGTTCTGGTTACCGCGAATGAAACGTTTTCCAGCTTTATCATCGGACAGTGTACGGAAGCGGTGATACTGGGTACACTCTGTACCATAGGAATGCTGATTTTCCGTTTCCCATATGCGCCCATGATCGGCGCGTTTATCGGCGTGACGGCGCTGATCCCCATTGTGGGAGCTTATATCGGCGCTGCTGTAGGGGCCTTTATGATTCTGACGGTAGCCCCGTTAAAGGCCCTTCTTTTCATCGTATTCATCATCGTGCTGCAGCAGATGGAAGGGAATCTGATTTACCCGAAGGTGGTAGGCTCTTCCATCGGACTCCCCGGCATGTGGGTTCTTGCGGCCGTTACGGTGGGCGGAGGACTGCTCGGAATCGGAGGAATGCTTCTGGGTGTACCTCTTGCCGCAACCTTCTATAAGCTGCTGCGGGATGACGTGAAGGAAAAGAATGAAAGAAAGGATTCCCGTGAAAGGCAGGGAACATCCGGCCGAATGCCATCTGGAAACAGAGAACGCGCAGGAACGCAGAAAGGGTACGCAGGGCGCAGAGGACGCGGCCCGGGAAGGGAAGGGCACCCCGGGAAAACGGAGGAAAAGAAGACGGAGAAGGGAAGACAGGAATGAAGGAACGATACAAAAGACTGGCGATGAACCGGGTGATCATCACGGTCCTGCTCATATTGGTGCAGCTTGTGTGGATCGTGTTCGCCCTGGTTAAACTTACGGAATTTGTGAGCTGGATCACCACCGTTTTCACCATACTGAGCATTCTGGTGGTACTCTATATCATTGGAAAGGACGACAATTCGGCGTATAAAATTGGATGGATCGTGCTGATCATGGCGCTTCCCCTTTTCGGCGGCCTTTTTTACCTGTTTTATGGAGACAAGAAGCCGTCAAGGAAGATGCGCCGGAAGCTGAATGAACAGCATGGGCAGTATCGGCAATATCTGAAGGAGGAAGGCGTGCCTTCCCGGCAGGCCCAGGAGGAATATGCGAGGGCGGCCGGAAGCTTCCGGTATGTGCAGAAGGTAAGCGATTTTCCCGCGTATACCAATACAAAGGTGAAATATTATCCCTGCGGGGAAGAAATGTTCGCGGATATGCTGGAGGATCTGAGAAAGGCGGAGCATTATATCTTTCTGGAATACTTCATCGTTTCCGAAGGAAAGATGTGGGACACCATTCTGGAAATTTTGAAGGAAAAGGCCGCGTCAGGCGTTGAGGTCCGGATGATCTACGACGATATGGGCTGCGTCACCCGCCTTCCCGGCGGCTACAGCGAATGGCTTGAAAAGGCGGGCATCAAGTGCATGGCCTTCAATCCGGTCATTCCCTTTTTCTCCCTTGTGATGAACAATCGCGACCACAGAAAGATTCTGGATATTGACGGGCATACGGCCTATACCGGTGGAATCAATCTGGCGGATGAGTATATCAATGAAATCGTCCGTTTCGGCTACTGGAAGGATACCGGCGTGCGCCTCCATGGAGAGGGTGTCTGGAGCTTTACCGTGATGTTCCTTGAAATGTGGAACGCTTTCCGGAAAGAGGATGAGGACATCGACCGCTTCCGGCCTCACGTGTGGCATCCGGAAGCCTTCACGGGAGCGGGACTGGTTCAGCCTTATACGGATTCTCCGCTGGATAACGAGACGATCGCAGAGAACGTATATCTGGACATTCTGCATCAGGCGAAAAAGTATGTCTACATTTTTACGCCCTATCTGATCGTGGACGATGTGATGAGAAATGCCCTGTGCCAGGCGGCAAAGCGGGGCGTGGACATCCGGATCGTGACACCGGGAATCCCGGATAAGCCCATGATTTTCCGCCTGACACGCTCCAATTACGCGCCGCTTCTGCGCGCGGGAATCCGGATCTATGAATACACGCCCGGCTTCATCCATGCGAAAAGCTACATCTGTGACGATGAGTTCGGCGTTGTGGGCAGCGTGAACATGGATTTCAGAAGCCTGTATCTTCATTTTGAGTGCGGCACGCTCCTGTATCGGACGGAAGGGCTGAAGGAGCTGAAGGAGGACAGCGTGCGGACCATAGAGCAGAGCCGGGAAATCACGCTGAAGGACTGCAAGACGGGAATCATCGGCGGCCTGTTCGACTCTGTGCTGAGAGTGTTTGCGCCCCTCTGCTGATGAGAAAAAGCAGCATATGCGCTGCACCCTCTGCCGGCGGGCGTTGACAAGGGAAAAAAATGAACTTATAATGGGATAGATTCAGGCAATTTTGGAGGAAACAGACGTGGAAAAATACGGTGTAAATGAATTGAGGAAGATGTTCCTGGATTTCTTCGAGAGCAAGGGACATCTGGTGATGAAGAGCTTTTCCCTGGTGCCGCACAATGACAACAGCCTGCTTCTGATCAATTCCGGCATGGCTCCCTTAAAGCCCTATTTCACAGGGCAGGAGATTCCGCCGAGGAGAAGAGTGGCCACCTGTCAGAAGTGTATCCGCACGGGCGATATCGAGAATATCGGCAAGACGGACAGGCACGGCACGTTTTTTGAGATGCTGGGAAATTTCTCCTTTGGAGATTATTTCAAGCATGAAGCGATCGCCTGGTGCTGGGAGTTTCTGACCGAAGTGGTCGGACTTGACCCGGACAGGCTGTATCCTTCCGTATATCTGGATGACGATGAGGCCTTCGAC
>CAJFMW010000198.1 GCA_904392525.1 uncultured Eisenbergiella sp. | reverse complement strand
AGCGCGGTTGCCTTCAGGCAACATCTACCTTGCGCGCGAGTGCGCATCAACGTCTTTTTTTATTCGATAGGAAATGAAATTTCCTATCGAATAAAAAAATGGAGCGGAAATTCCGACTGGAAATTCCGCTCCGTTCTTTTCTGTATTATTTGGCCGCTTCTGCGCCTTCTGCATCATCCTCTGCGGGCTCGTCAATCGGCGCGTTATGCGCAAGACCAACGGAAACCACAACAGCCTCCGGATCGGTCATCAGATGCACGTCCCTGTTGGAGGCGATGGGAAGATCCTTCACCTTGATGGAATCGCCCACCTTCATGCTTTCCACATTGACTTCCACCTTCTCGACCAGCGCGGACGGAAGCGCTCTGTAGGAAATCTCGTTCAGATGCTGTTCTACGATGCCCTCCGCTACCTTATCATGGCCCAGCAGAATGATTTCTGCAACGGAATGGATCATTTCGCCGCTTACCAGTGCCTGAAAATCGATCTCCACGACCTCATTTTTCAGATGATTGACATCGATCTCCTTGATCAGGACATCCATGTTTTCCCCATCCACATCAAGCTGAATCCGGCTGCCCTTGCCACTCGTCTTGAGCATACGGTCCAGTGCCGTTTTTTCAATTTTCACCGGGATGGAACCTTCGATCTTCTTACCGAATACGTTACCGGTTACAAAACCTTCCCTTCTCAGTCTTTTCGCCTTGACATCCATGCTTCTCTTTTCAGCTTTTAAAGTATTCATTTGACTTTTCCTCCATAAAACTGAATGCTTAGCAGGCCTATCGCTCGTCGGCTTATCGTTGTCAATAAGCAGGTCTTGTTAAGTATCATTTTCTTGCTACAACTTTATTATAACACCGCTTGTCAAGTGTTTTTGAAAAATATTTTCGACAAATTTCTGTATTGCCATCCCTTATAATCTGATTCGAGAATAGTAGCAGATGAAAATCCACAACAAAACAGTTAAATCTGATGGAAGCAGTTTGTGTCTGCGCGGCAATCACAAACTTCCGGGGAGCTGAAAGCCGCGTAGAAATGAGGTATCATATGGCAAAAACAGGAAGCAACATCTACAAGAGGAAGGATGGGAGGTATGAAGGGAGAATCTTTGTGGGAAAAAACTGCTGCCGGAAGTCTCAGTACATCTATGTGTATGCGAGGACGCTGAAAGAAGTCAGGCAGAAGATGGAAGAAGCCAGAGAACAGAAGCAGCCGGATGAGGAAACGCCGGAGGAAGCCGGTGTTCTGATGAAGCGCGCGGCGGAAGAATGGCTGAAGGCAATGAAGAAAAGATGGAAACCGACAACCAGCGGTATGTACCAGAGCGTCATCGGACACTATATTATTCCGATTTTGGGAAACTATATGGTCACAGAGATTGGAAAGGAAATTCTGGAAGAATTTGTGGAGACAATAGAGCGGTATTCCAAAAAAGGAAGTTTGTCCGGCCGCTATAAAAGATATATCTGCTCTATCGTCTGTCAGATTCTGGATTATGCCGTCAGTACGTACCAGCTGGATCGAAAAGGACTGTCCATGCCGGAGTTCAGGATTGGGAAAAAAATCGCGCAGCTTCCACCGGAACAGGATCTTGAAACATTGAAACAGTACCTGCTTTCCCATCTTTCGGAGGACACCTGTCTGGGGATTTTTGTGGCGATGAACACCGGAATCCGAATAGGGGAGCTGTGTGCCCTGCAGTGGGGAGATTTTGATCTGGAAAAGGGAAATCTGATAATCCGGAGGAATCTTCAAAGAATCAGAACGGATGAAGAGCCTGATGACGGGAAGCACAAAGGCAGAACCCAGGTATGTATTCAGATGCCGAAAACGACTTCTTCCATACGAATCATTCCCCTGGCGGATGATCTTACGGATATTCTGCGTGCCTGCCGGAAATCACCTGAAAAATATCTGATTTCCGGCAGAAAAAGAGCCTGGTCTGAAGTGCGGACTCTGCAGTACCGGTTTTCCGCCATTCTGAAAAAATGTCAGATCAGGCCCTTTCATTTCCATCTGCTCCGTCATGCCTTTGCAAGCCGGTGCGTGGAACTGGGGTGTGATATAAAGGGGCTCAGTGAAATCCTGGGGCACAGCAGCGTGCAGATTACCATGAATATTTATGTACATTCTTCCATGAAACAGAAGAAGGACATGATGAATCTTGTTTGCAGGCTACCGGAGCAGGTAGAAGTACGCATGGTTACGGGCCGTTTTGATCAGTCGTCATAATCTGCCTCAAAGGTCACCACTTCCCCGGTGGAAGCGTTGATTTCGTAGGAATACTCTGTCCGGCCGACCTTCCATTCAATCTCGTATACGGCCGTTCCATGCTCGTAATCAAAGCCGGTTTCCATGCGGCGGGCGTCTCCTTCGGAAACCCCTGCATGCTTCAGTGCAGCCTGCTTTGCGGTCTCTGCCGTTATATACTCCGTCCCCGCAGAGGAGGAAGCTGCTGTAGTGTTCGCGGAAACACTTCCGTTCCCGTTTCCGGAGGCGCTGCCCGTACCCGGCGCATGGTATTCGGCATCATGGTCATAGGAAAGAATGGTTCCGTTCACCGCGTCGATGTCGTAGTCGTATTCCATATTTCCCTGGTAAAATTCTACCTCATATTCCGCACGGCCATCGTCATAATCCAGATGTGTCCGGATGAAGGTCACGCCGTCGGCAGAAAGGCCTGCGTTTTCCAGGGCGATCTGCTGCGCCTTTTCACTGCTGATATAATTTCCGGAGGGAGCGGCCAGCACGGCATCTCCGGCAAGAAGCAGAGTTCCGAGCGAGAGTGCGGAGGCGGTGAGCATCATTTTTTTTCTGTTCATTTTCATCATGATAATTTCCTTCCTTTCATAATAAAACGATATTGGTTCAATGTCGGACAGCCTGTGGTGCATGTCCTCTTGTTGTTTTCCATGTCTGTATCATAGCGGGACAAGATTAAAGAAACATTAAAAGAAAAAAGTTCTGTCAAGAAAAAATACTTGACACCCATTCTCATCTATAGTATGATACTTCAGGCGGCGCGTGGAATCCGTATTTGCGTGCTGCAGCTGTTTTGACGCGTGCCTCGGCGTAACACGCTTCGGCATGGAGGTAAGCATGGAAAAAATCGTAGAGCAGGGCCTGTTGTATGATTTCTACGGCGAACTGCTGACGCCTCATCAGCGGAGAATCTACGAGGATGCGGTATTCAACGACCTTTCCTTAAGTGAGATCGCGCAGGAGGCGGGCATCAGCCGACAGGGCGTCCACGATCTGATCAAACGGTGCGACAGAACTCTTGAAGAATATGAGAGCAGGCTGCATCTGATGCAGCGCTTCAGTCAGATCCGGCAGAAGCTGGAACGGATCCGGGAGCTCTGCGATGATGAGGAAGTTCGGCGGCTGACCGAAGAGATCATTGAGGAACTGTAACTGAAAAGGAAAATGTATGGCATTTGAAAGCTTGACCGACAAACTTCAGAATGTATTTAAGAATCTGCGCGGCAAGGGAAGGCTGACGGAAAGCGACGTGAAAGCTGCCATGAAGGAAGTGAAGATGGCGCTTCTGGAGGCAGACGTGAATTTCCGCGTGGTGAAGCAGTTCGTCAAGTCCGTTGAGGAGCGTGCCATCGGCGCGGACGTGATGAACGGACTGAATCCGGGACAGATGGTGATCAAGATCGTCAATGAAGAGATGGTCGCCCTGATGGGTTCCGAGACGACGGAGATTCAGATGCAGCCCGGCAAAGCGACCACGGTGATCATGATGTGCGGCCTTCAGGGTGCAGGTAAGACCACCACGGCGGCGAAGCTGGCCGGAAAGTTCAAGCTGAAGGGCAAGAAGTCCCTGCTGGTTGCCTGTGACATTTACCGTCCGGCCGCTATTGATCAGCTGGAAATCAATGCGAACAAGCAGGGCGTGGATTTCTTTTCCATGGGCACGAATCACAGACCGCTGGACATCGCGAAGGCGGGAATGGAACATGCCGCAAAGAACGGCAATAACGTGGTGATTCTGGATACGGCAGGACGTCTGCACATCGATGAAGAGATGATGCAGGAGCTGATCGAGATCAAGGAAAATATCACCGTGCATCAGACCCTTCTGGTTGTAGATGCCATGACCGGTCAGGATGCGGTGAACGTGGCCAAGGAATTTGATGAAAAGGTTGGAGTGGACGGCGTGATCCTCTCCAAGATGGACGGAGACACCCGCGGCGGTGCGGCGCTTTCCGTCAAGGCTGTTACAGGTAAGCCCATTCTGTATGTGGGTATGGGCGAGAAGCTTTCCGATCTGGAGCAGTTCTATCCGGACCGGATGGCGAGCCGGATTCTTGGCATGGGCGATGTGCTCTCCCTGATCGACAAGGCGCAGGCGAATCTGGACCTTGATGAGGAAAAGGGAAAAGAGATGGCCGGCCGGATGAAGAAGGGCAAATTCGATTTCGACGACTATCTGGAGAGCATGAAGCAGATGCGCAACATGGGCGGACTTTCTTCCATTTTGAGCATGATGCCCGGGCTTGGCGCGAAGAGCGCGCAGCTGGAATCCATGGTGGATGAGAAGCAGCTGGCCCGCATGGAGGCGATCGTTCTTTCCATGACGCCGCAGGAGCGGCGCAACCCGAAGCTTTTAAATCCCAGCAGAAAGCACAGGATCGCGAAGGGCGCGGGCGTGGACATCAGTGTTGTAAACCGCTTCATCAAGCAGTTTGAGCAGAGCCAGAAGATGATGAAACAGCTTCCCGGCATGATGGGAGGCATGGGCGGCATTGGTAAAAAGGGTAAGTTTCGGCTTCCTTTTTAATAGATAATTTCAAAAGAATTTTGGAGGTATGAAAAAATGGCAGTAAAGATCAGATTAAGAAGAATG
>CAJFMW010000197.1 GCA_904392525.1 uncultured Eisenbergiella sp. | reverse complement strand
GGGATGCAACGCCGTCGGCGTCACAGGCAGCCGCATCATAAACGAAAAAAGGGAACGGCTGCTGGCCATTCTCACCAACAGCTTCGTTCCCTGCAACGGCCGTCTGCCTGCCCTGCTCACCCTGTCGGGCATGCTTTTTTCAGAGAGGCAAATGGACGGGATTTCTCTCCACCAGGCTTCTGCGGCCTCCGGTCAGGCAACAGACCGGCTTCCCGGCGCTTCCGTTTTCAGCGCCTGCTTTCTGCTCGCCCTTCTCCTTTTGGGCGTTTTGATGACCTTTCTTATCTCCCGGCTGCTTTCCGCCACCCTGCTAAAGGGAGAGGCTTCCCCTCTCCTTCTGGAGCTTCCCGCCTTCCGGAAGCCACGGATTGTGCGGGTTCTTCTTCAAAGTATCTGGAATCGGACGCTCTGCGTACTGGGAAGGGCAGTCTGTACCGCAGCCCCGGCAGGGCTGATTCTCTGGCTGCTCTCCCGCCTGCAGACGCCGGAGGGGCGCATCCTTCTGGTCCGCCTTACCGCCCTGTTAGACCCCTTCGCCCGCTTATTCGGCATGGACGGCACCATCCTCACGGGCTTTCTTCTGGGCTTTCCGGCAAACGAAATCGTCCTCCCCATCATCGCTTCGGCCTATTCGGCTCAGGGCGGCCTGCCCCTCTGGGACCGGAGCACCGTTCTCTGCACGGCCCTGTTCTTTCTGATGCACTGGCCCTGCGCCACCACCCTGCTGACCATCCGGAAGGAAACCGGCAGCCTGCGCTGGACGCTCGCCGCATTTTTCCTTCCGGCCGCCTGCGGGCTTTCAGCCTGTTTTCTGGTAAATCTCTTATGCGGGCTTTAGCCCTTCACCGGAATCCGCGCCACCACAAAGCCGTATGCCGGAAGTTCCAGCTTACCCGTATACGCCGCTTCTTCAGTCTGAACCGTCACCTTCTCCGGATCGGTGATGCAGTTGTAGTCCTCTTCCTCTCCGGAAAGGCTCATCCGCTTCATGCTTCCTGCCGGGGCGTAAGCTTCCGCCAGGCTGAGCGCGATCTCTTTCGGCTCCGCATTGCGATTCACCGCCTTGATGATGATCTCTCCGGTCTTTTCATCCAGGGAGACATTGGCATAGATTTCCTCTTCGCGCAGCTTCTTTTCCTGCCCGTCCATGGAAAGCGTCACCGTTCCCATGTTTTCCGCATACAGCTTCTGTACATAATAGCTGGGCGTGCCGTAGGCGCGGCAGTCGTCGAACCAGATCATGTCGGGAGACCACTGGGCATAGCCGACACGGGCGAACAGAGGCGCGTAGGAGGCCAGAACCACCACATCCGCGTTTCTCTCAAGGCCGGTCAGAAAAGCCGCCTCCGCCAGCGCGCCGCCCAGGGTGTTGGCGTCCGGACGGTTCATCCCGCTCACCGGATGGGCAGCATATTCTCCGGAAAATACCTTTACCTCTCTCGGATATTCGTCATAAAAATCCGCGTGCTCATACAGCCACTCCGGCTTCACATAATAGTGCTCGTCCACCGCATAGACAAAGTTTTCCTTTTTCGGCGCCTTCTCATAATAAAACTTCCAGGCAGCGTCATACCGTTCCGAAGTGATGTCAGGGCCTGCGGAACCGATCAGCTGCATGTCCGGATACCTTTCATGGATCGCCTTTTCAAAGGCTTCATAGCGGGCGAAGAAATCCACCTTATCCGTCTGCCACTGCTCATTGCCGATTCCCATCATCGTCATGCCGAAGGGCTCTGGATGGCCCATCTGCGCGCGCAGAGCGCCCCACTTCGTATCCACAGCGCCGTTTGCGAATTCCACCAGATCCAGCGCATCCTGAATGAACTCCTGGAATTCCGGCTCATCCATCTCCACCAGCTCATAGGACTGATACTGGCAGGCAAGCCCCACATTCAGCACGGGAAGCGGCTTCGCGCCGATCAGCTCGCACAGCAGGAAATATTCATAATAGCCGAGTCCCAGAGTCTGGTTGTAATGGGAATAGCAGGTATGGAATCCGTTCTCCGGCTTCGTCTCATGCACTGCCCAGCGGTTAAAATTGCTTCTTCTGCCCTCCGGTCTTCCCACGCTCTCCTTCCAGCGGTAACGGTTTTCCAGTGTATTTCCCTCGATGATACAGCCGCCCGGGAAACGAAGGAAGCCGGGCTTTAAGCCTTTCAGCAGTTCGAACAGATCCTTCCGGAATATGCCCGCCACCGCATCCTGGGGCATGAGAGAAATGAAATCAAACTCCACCACACCGGGCTCCGTCAGGGAAATTACAAACTGTGCCCCCCGCACATCCTCTTCGGCGGTCAGCACCGCTTCATAACGGTTCCACTTCTGCCAGGTATGCTCCGGCACATGGATGCAGGAAACCTCCGCCTTCGCGTATGTTTTCCGATTCTTTACCACAGACACCTCCAGATCGCCCTGAAAGGAAACGCATCTGGCATAGAAGGATGCCCGGTAGGATTTTCCCTTTTCCAGTCTCACGCCGTCATAGGCCTTGTTGGCAAAGCCCTGTCCCGCGTAATCCGCCGTAAATCTGAGATAGTGGGGATTTGCCCGGTCCACGGGACTTCCCATCACATATTCCATCCGTCCTTCGCCATGCTCCTTTGTGGCGCTCCAGCCGTAACCGCTGTCCAGCTTCGTATAATAATCTCCCACCGTGCCGTAGCAGTCCAAAAACTCAAAGGACCTGTTTTCGATCATTTCCGCATACAGACCGCCGTCTGCCGCATAATTGATGTCCTCAAAAAAAAGGCCGATCATGCCTTCCCGGATTGGCACTCCCTTTTTGTCTGAAATAAAAAGTTCCATATGTTCCTCCATTTCTGCCGCACAGGCGACCATTCTCTTTTTATTATAAAGAATATCGCCGGTCCTGTAAATGACAGTTTTCGTCTGTTTTCATGCCTTCGGACGGTCTGATACCTGTTATATGTGAAAAGTTTGCCAAAAATTCTTAACTTTTCTTAAAGGATTTTCGTCTGTTTTTTATTTTTTCTTTTGAATCCGTACATACTCTCGTCACATTTTTCGGGTATCATAAATATCAGTTGAAGGAAACACGGAATTGTGCCGGTCAGAAAATATGCGTTGCAGTTCTGCGAAAATAAACTTCATAAAACAAAGTGAAGGCCTCGTTTGAAACGGGGCCTTCCGCTATTTCAGGATTCTTTCCGGTCAACCACACAGAAGGGGTTTCCGTCCGGATCATGCAGCACCACATAATCTGCGCCGGGCGGGTAATTCCACTCCGCCCTCGTCGCTCCCAGTTCCAGGAGCCGGTTCACTTCCCTCTCCTGATCCTCCGTAAACAGATCGATATGATGGCGCTTCGCCTTTTCCGAAGATACGAGGCTGATGGAAAGCTGGATCCCCTCCCCATCCTTCGGAATCAGGATCGCCCAGTCGTCCGAAGCAGGATACTTCAGCCGGTAGTTAAGCGCCCTGCTCCAGAAGTCCACGGCCCTCCTCACATTTTTTACCCCCCAGACGATGGCTCCCACCCTAAGCGGACTTCCATCCGGCGCCGTCTGACCGCCAACCGTTGCCCGCGCCCTTTCTTCTGTGCTGCGCCGCCACGCAGAGATCCTCCACAAGGGCGTACCGGTTCCAGTCCCTGCGCAGCACTGTCTGGCCGATGCACTCCTCCCCGTCGTAGCACAGAAATGCCGCTCTGTCCCCGCTTCCAATGTATGCGGTATAATCCACCTCATCGCATGGATAGGTTTTCAGGTATCGTTCCTCCTCCGGCAGAAGGCTTTCCTTCAGGCTCCATCTGCCGTTCTGAAGGGAGGGAATGACTTTTCCCAGAATTTCAAAGGGCTGGTTTGCCCGGTTGATGTCGGACAGATTCTGTTCATTCAACGCTTCGATGCGAAATGGCATGTTTCCGCCTCCCTCATTTGAAAAATCTCCCGCCTTTTTACTCAATCGTTCCCCCGCCGAGCACGTACTCTCCGTCGTAGAACACCACGGCCTGTCCGGGGGTCACCGCGCGGACGGGCTCGTCAAAGGTGACGCGCAGGCGGTCCGGGCCGATGCGCTCCATCAGGCAGGGAGCTCCCGCATGGGCATAGCGGATCTTGGCGAGAGCACGGCGCGGCTCTGTCAGATCCGGGATGGCCATGAAATTCAGGCCGCTGCAGGTCAGATGGTCCGTAAACACATCCTGCCCCTCTCCGATCACCACCTCGTTGGTCTCCGGCCGAATGGCGGTCACGAACACGGGACGGCCCATGGACAGGTTCAACCCCTTGCGCTGTCCCACCGTATAGTGGGTGATTCCCTTGTGGCGGCCCAGCACTTCTCCCGACTCGGAAACGAAATTGCCGGGTCCGGGAACCTGGCCGCCCCGCTCCCGCTCAATGAAGGCCGCGTAATCGTGGTCCGGAATGAAGCAGATCTCCTGGCTGTCCTTTTTATGGGCGACGGGAAGCCCGGCGTCCTGTGCCATCTGCCGGATCTGCTCCTTGGTATACGCCCCCACGGGCATCAGCGTGTGCGCCAGCTGATCCTGGGTCAGCGCATAGAGCGCGTAGGTCTGGTCCTTTCTGGCCGTTACCGAATTGCGGATACAGAAACGGCCGTTTTCCAGCCGGTCGATCCTGGCATAATGGCCGGTGGCGATGTAATCCGCTCCAATGGCCAGACTCTTGTTCAGCAGAGCCTCCCACTTCACGTACCGGTTACAGGCAATACAGGGATTCGGCGTCCTTCCATGCAGATACTCCTCCACGAAATAATCCATCACATACTGCCGGAATTCTCTTTTGAAATTCATCACATAATAGGGAATGCCCAGATGATCCGCCACTCTCCTGGCGTCCTCCACCGCGCTCAGGCCGCAGCAGCCCGTATCCTCCCGGC
>CAJFMW010000196.1 GCA_904392525.1 uncultured Eisenbergiella sp. | reverse complement strand
CTTTGTTAGAATATCCGCATGGAGACATAGCTCAGCTGGGAGAGCATTTGCTTGACGTGTAAAGGGTCGCAGGTTCGAGTCCTGTTGTCTCCATTTTTTTATTTTTATTCCCGCGAGCAGGGAGCCGAGGGGCATACTTGTATGTCCATTTGACGACTGCCGCGAGAATCAGATACCCCGATGGAAGCATCGGGGTATTTGACTGGATAGGCGGAATTAAAGATTGAGTTCTTTCAGTAACTGTTCCTGAGAAATCGATGCCTGATAGTCAGGATCTCCATTGTGGTAAGCTTCAAGAATCTTGAGTTCTTCGGAATCAGGTATATCAGTTTCTGCATTGGACAGAGCAAAGACAGATTTAATAAGTTCCCATACCTTTTCAGCATCCTGCTCACTCATAATGGTGACAGCACCTAAAATTCTTTCTTTTACTTCAGACATGATAATCACACTCCTTTATATATCTGTCCTCGATTTCCGATATCTATTATATCAATAATCGTCCCGGCTACGTCAAATAAAACACGAAAATTTCCGACTCTGAGACGATAGCCGTCAGTTCCTTGGAGCTTTTTAATGTCTCCGGCAGCAGGAAGATTGCTGATGGCATTGATCAGACGTCTTTGTGTGGATTTATCCTGCTTTTGCAGGAACTTTAAGGCATTCTTTGAATATTTTATGGTGAAGAACTGTGGCATGGAATCACCCTCTTTCTTTTTTTTACTTCATTTACCTCCCTATTTGGATATTATCATATTGTAGAAAAAATGCCAACAAATTCAGGCATATCCTCATCCATATTCCAATCCCCCATTGACAGCCCCCCTCTCCTTATGGTACTCTTTATGAAATAAACTGTAATTTTAAAGAATACAGTTTCTGGAAAAAGAGCTGCAAAAAGCGGCGGAATGGAGAGGGTTATGAGCAGTAACTTCTGTGTGGCGATACACGGACTGGTTTATCTGTATCACAGCCGGAGCACCGTATCCAGTGAGGAACTGGCGAAACATATCTGTACCAATCCGGCAAGGGTGCGAAAGGTCATGCTGATGCTGAAAAAGCAGGGGCTTGTTCAGACCAGAGAAGGGAAGGACGGAGGATACAGCTGCGCGGCCAAGGCGGAAGAAATCACGCTGAGGCATATTGCGGAGGCGACGGAAATGCATTTTGCCGAAGGATTTCGTACGGGAAAGGGCTGTCTGGGCCTGGCGGAAGGTGCCACAGCGCTTGCCGATATGGCAGAGATCGATATGGACTGTCTGAACGCTTCCGGGATGGCACAGGTGATGCAGGAGCTGTATGAGCAGATGGATGCGTTGTGTATGGAGCGGCTGGGCCGGATTACGGTGGCTGATCTGGAGAAACGGCTGAAGAACAGGGGGAAAGCAACATGAATTTGACAATAGAGACTTCGGTTCCGGTTATAACCGTTTTTCTGCAGGGGCTTCTGAGCTTCTTTTCGCCCTGCGTGCTGCCGCTAGTGCCGCTTTATGTCAGCTATCTGGCAGGGGGCGCACAGAAAGTGGACGAGGACGGAAATGTCCATTATCCAAGAAAAAAGATTCTTGTGAATACGCTGTTTTTCGTGATCGGAATCAGCTTTACCTTTTTCCTGCTCGGATTCGGATTCACGGCGCTGGGCCGCTTTTTTACCGATAACCGGGCCTGGTTTGCGAGGATCAGCGGCATTATCATGATCCTGTTCGGTCTGTATCAGCTCGGCCTGTTCGGCCGTTCCGGAGCGATCGAGAGGGAGCACAGGCTTCCCTTCCGGCTGGACCGCTTTACCATGAATCCTCTTGTTGCCCTGCTTTTGGGCTTCACCTTCAGCTTTGCCTGGACGCCCTGTGTGGGACCGACGCTGGCGAGCGTGCTTCTGATGGCTTCCTCATCCGCAACCTCGGGCAGGGGCTTTCTTCTGGTCGGCGTGTACACGCTGGGCTTTGTGCTGCCCTTCCTTGCGGTGGGGCTGTTCACGGGAGCGGTGCTAGACTTTTTCCGCAGGAAGAGAAATGTGGTCAGGTACACGGTAAAAATAGGAGCCGTTCTGCTGATTCTGATGGGTATTATGACGCTGACCGGATTTATGAACGGCATTACGGGCTATCTGTCCAGCATTTCTCCAGGAGGAACCGCTGCGGTGCAGGAGGAGACTTCCGGCGACAGCGTCCCGGAAGAGGATTCTGATGAAGCGCCGGTGGACGCTGAGACGCAGGATGCTGCCGCGACCACTTCAGCAGAAGAGAGTGCAGCAGCAGAGAGTGCTGCTGCAGAAGAAAGCAGCGAAGCGGATGCCGGACAGGATGTAATCCCGGCGATTGATTTTACGCTGACGGATCAGTATGGAGAGACGCATACCTTTTCCGATTATAAGGGGAAAACGGTATTTCTGAATTTCTGGGCTACCTGGTGCCCGCCCTGCAAGAGCGAAATGCCGGATATCCAGGCGCTGTATGAAAAGTACGGAGAGAATGAGGGCGATCTGATCGTGCTCGGCGTGGCAAATCCGAAGACGGATGAGATGCCGAATAATCAGGACGGCACGGTGGAAGAGGTGACAGACTATCTGGAAGAAAACGGACTGACCTTCCCTGTGGTGATGGATACCACGGGAGAGCTTTTCTACTGGTATGGGATCAGCGCCTTCCCCACCACCTTCATGATTGACGCCAACGGAAATGTGTATGGGTATGTATCCGGCGCGCTGACGGCGGATATGATGGAGAGCATTGTACAGCAGACCATGGAAAGCGTGGAATAGCCGGACAGATGATATAAAAAAGTGTGCGCCCTGATGCGGTACGCATCATGCGCACCACTCGCGCCGAGCGCGGTTGCCTTTAGGCAACATCTACCTTGCGCGCGAGTGCGCATCAACGTCTTTTTTTATACAATAGGAAAGGAACTTTCCTATTGTATAAAAAGATTATCCCGTGGGGGTCCAGGGAGCTGAAAAGCCTGGAGCACGCGGGATAATCTTTTTTCAATTGATAGCTGCTGCAAAAGGGCCGTCTTCCGATAGCTGCCTACAGCAGGTGGATGCCGTTCTTCTCCGCCTCTTCCACGATTTCCGGCGGCCACAGGGAGGACTGTACCTCTCCGATGTGTGCCTTTCTGAGGAAGAACATACAGATGCGGGACTGGCCGATTCCGCCGCCGATGGTAAAGGGAAGCTGCTCCTCGATGACCGCCTTCTGGAAGGGAAGCGCGGCCCGTTCCGGACAGCCGGCCTTTTCCAGCTGGGAAAGAAGGGCGTCCTTATCCACGCGGATGCCCATGGAGGACAGCTCCAGCGCAATATCCAGAACCGGATAATAAACCACGATATCCGCGTTCAGAGACCAGTCGTCATAGTCCGGAGCGCGTCCGTCGTGGCGCTCGCCAGATTCCAGCACATCACCGATCTGCATGATGCAGACAGCGCCCTTCGCCTTTGCAATGTAATATTCCCTCTCCTTCGGACTGTAGTCAGGGAACATGTTCTCCAGCTCCTGCGTGGTGATGAAGAAAATGTCATGGGGCAGGATTTCTTCTATGTAGTCGTATTGAATGGACATATATTTTTCGGTTTTGCGAAGCACCTTATAAACGGTGCGCACCACATCCTTCAGCGTATCCAGATTACGGTCCTGCCTGGAGATGATTTTTTCCCAGTCCCACTGATCCACATAAATGGAATGAATGTTGTCCGTGATCTCGTCCCTGCGGATGGCGCTCATGTCCGTATAGAGGCCTTCACCCTCGCAGAAGCCGTATTTCTTCAGCGCGTAGCGCTTCCATTTTGCCAGGGACTGCACCACCTGGGCCTCATATTCATTCTGTTCCTTAATTCCAAAGGAAACAGGCCGTTCGATGCCGTTCAGATTGTCATTCATGCCGGAAGCCGGATCCACAAAGAGCGGCGCGGATACGCGCAGCAGATTCAGCCGTTCCGCCAGCAGTCTCTGAAAGAAATCCTTTACCGTCTTGATTCCAACCTGCGTGTCATGCAGGGACAGCGCAGATTCATAGTTTTTCGGAATTTTCAAATGCTCCATATCTACCTCGTGATGATAGCCGCAAAGCGGCATTTGGTTTAAAAGAAATTTGCACAGAATGCAAGTGACACTTAATTATATTAATCCATCACCGCAGTGATGTCAATGAACAATCCTACAGCACACCGATTCCCTGGGCGAGAAGAAACACGGCCATCAGCGCGGGCTGGTGAATCATATAAATGGGAAGAGTATGTCTTCCGATGAATTCCAGAAAAGGGCAGAGACGGTGTCTGAAAAAGGCCGGCCACTGCCGCAGACCGCGTCCGTACGGCGTGCAGCGATAGGTAAAGAAACCGCTCCAGAACAGGAAGATCCAGGGAAGAAGCGAAAAATAGTCGGTGGAAAAGAAGCCGGGCCAGGGAAATCCCAAGATCATCATGAAAACGCCCTGATACAGAAAATCGGGAAGGGCGCACAGGCGCAGGCCTTCAAAACCGAGATACCCGGACGGAATATCCCTTGTCAGGAAAAAGAGAAGGAGACAGCAGATCAGGCCGGCCGGGGCAGGAATGCGTGTGAAAAGGGGATAAAGCAGCGCCGTGAGCAGTACCGCAAGGCCGAAAAAGCTTAAGACCCCCATGATGATCAGGGACTGGGGCATGATGAGAGCTGTGACAGCCGTGATCAGGAGGCCGCAGGCGGTAAGCAGCAGTCCCCGCTTCACCCGGCGGCCGCCGTGAAAGCGGCCGAGACAGAAGGAGAAGCCGGACAGAAAGATGAACAGCCAGCAGATGCTCTGCTGCCACAGATAACCGGCCAGTCCGCGGTAGCCGGGGAGATTTACGCCGTAGAGATAAACCAGATCATAGGCGCCGTGGTAGGCGATCATGGAAATCAGATTGATGCCGCGCAGCAGGTCCAGAAACCAGAGGCGGGAAGAGGCTGCGCGGTCAGCCG
>CAJFMW010000195.1 GCA_904392525.1 uncultured Eisenbergiella sp. | reverse complement strand
TCATTTTTCTATCTAAATAGCTGTTTTACAGCTATTTTTAGAGTAAAAAATGTAAATAATAGGCGTTAAAACGCCATTTTTAGCTTTAGGGCAAACATTTCCCAATATCGCTATCACCATATAGGCTTCCCATCCCGCTCCAAGCAAAAAACTCCCCCGTCCAGCCCTAAACATCTCAAACAACCAACACCCCGTTTCCAGAACCATCCAGTCATTTTCCTATTAGAACCGTCAGAAGAGTTTCCTCTCATCCATTGATCCATCATCTCACCAGCCACTCACTTTCTCCCCAGACCTATAACCTCAAAGCGTTCAGTCCCCCTCTGCTGCAGAAGCATCTCTTTTCCCCTCTCCTCACTCCCGCAGCGCTGCATTCTCCCCTCTTCCTTCACCTGTCCTGCCAGCTTCTACTCCACCTCTCTGTCCGCCCCTCCCCTGGCTTCCAGAGTCCTGCTGACCTTCTCCACATTGTTGGCTTCATCCCTCGCCACATAAGTCACGATCACGGTCCCTTCCCCGGTCCCGGAAATCTTCTCGATCAGAAGGCTGTCCGTCACGTCGCCGTCCCTCTCATCCACAGCCGTCACGCCCTCCAGAAGGGCCGCTTCCTCCATTCCCTCCCGGTACACCGGTGCTTCTTCGCCAAAGGCGATTGCCGGAGGTGTCCTGTCCTCCCCCACATACAGGAAGATAGAAAATCCCAGAAGGATCACATCCAGCACACACAGGATTATTACGATTTTCTTTTCCATTCTGCCTACCTCTCTCCTTCTGCCTCTCCCTGGGCGCTGTTTCCATCCTTTGCTTCCGCAGGGTCGTCCTCATCCAGGCGGAGGAATTCCATATCCTCATCCAGCAGCACGATCTCTCCCTCCATGTCCTTCCGGTTCCGGCTTCTGTCCCTTCTGCTCTGGCGGGAGGAACGCTCCGCTCTCTCCTGCTTTCCGGACGAACGCTCCTGCTTTTCCGGCCGTTCTTCCTTCACCGGCTTGTCAGGCCGTTCGGGCCTTTCCGGACGGATGCCTTTTTCCGTCTGCGCTCCCTGCTCCGGGCGGACGTCCTTTTCTGTGTGGACACTCTTCTCCGTCCAGTCGTCCTTTTCCATCCGGCCACCCGGTTCTGTCTGTTCTGCTCGGGCGTTCTTCTCCGGCTTCTCTGTCTTTCCGTTCTTTTCCGCCTTTACGCTCTTCTCCGGACGGCCGTTCCGTTCCGCCCTGTCCGTCTTCTCGTTCCTCTCCGGGCGCTCTGTCCTGTCGCCCCGCTGGGCCTTCGGCTGCCGCAGGGGCTTCAGTGAATCCTCCACTCCCCCCGCTTCCTCTTCTCCGTAGTTTCCATAATATTTCCCGTAATACTTCCCGTAGTATTTTCCATAATAGCTTTTGCCTCCCATCCGCACCTTGTTGAGCACCACGCCCACAATGGTACACCCGGCCTTGTCCAGCTGCTCCTTCACGCTCTGGGCGAACCGGTAGCTGATGGCTCCGCTCTCAATCACGAATACCACGCCGTCGCAGCGCTTCACCGCAACCGCGCTGTCAATCACGCTTCCCAGCGGGGGCGTGTCCACGATCACATAATCATAGTGGGCGCGCAGGTACTCAATCAGCTCCCCAAAGGCCTCGCTTCCCAGCAGTTCGCTCGGGTTGGGGGGCACGGGGCCGGAAAAAATGGTGCTGAAGTTGGGGATATTCGTCTCGCAGATCACATCCGAAATTGCCGCCTGGCCGCTCAGATAGTGGGACAGGCCGTAGCGGGCCGTGCTCACCCGGTAGCGGCTGCGGAGCACGCTCTTTCTCTGGTCCGCGTCCAGCAGCATCACGCTCTTCCCGCTTTCCGCGATGGACAGGGCCAGCTGGAAGGAAACGCTGGTCTTCCCTTCATTCGGGGTGCAGCTCGTCACCGCGATCACCCGCCTGTTGCGTCCCGAAAACTCCAGGTTGGTGCGCAGGGTCTTGTAGCTTTCCTTTGTCCGGAAATCCAGCTTGTCCGTTGTATTCAGGTTTATCTTCTGCATGTCGTCGTTCCCTTCTTTTTCCTGATATGATTACAGCAGAAAAAAGCTGATTCTTTTCTGCTGGTCGGTTTTTCATGCCTTTTTCAGTTTTTTCTTCCGGGAAGCGTCCGGCTCCCCTTCATTCAGCGGAATCACGGAAAGCACCGAAAGCTGTAGGTATTTCTCCACGTCTTCCGAAGTCTTGATGGTATCGTCCATGAGGAAGCGGACGATGAGGACCGCAGCGACTGCGAACACTCCCAGAAGCGCCCCAATCAGGGTGTTCCTCAGGGTATTCGGCCCCGCCTGGGCGGTGGGCATGTTTGCCGTCTCCACCACGTTGACAGCTTCGATGTCCATCACGTTTGTGATATGGACGGAGGCCACCTCCCGGATGGCATTCGCCGTGTCCATGGCGCGCACCGGGTCCGTATCCGTCACGGTGATGGTCAGTATCCGGGTGCCGTCCGGCGTGGTGACATTCACCCTCCCGGAAAGCTCCTCATAGCTGGAATCCAGCCCCAGCACCTGGATGACCTCCTCCAGCACGTAGCGGCTCTGGATCAGCTCCGCGTAGTCGGCGGTGAGCTGGGTGCCCAGCTGCACGTCGGAGTAGGTGATGCTGCTGCTCTCCTGCTGCCGGCTCAGGATATAGATGCTGGTCGCGGAATTATAGGTGGGGGCAATCAGAAGCTTTGTGCCCAGAAACAGGCACAGCGCCGCAAGGACTCCCGCTGACAGGATCAGCGGAAGGTTATGCAGAAGCAGCAGGCAGATTTCCACAAGGTCGATTTCCATTTCCTCATCCCGCTGCTGTATGGTATTTCCTTCCATCGGATTCTTTCTCCTTTGTCTTTTCTCTTCCGGGACCTGTTCCACGTCCCACATCTATTTATATATCCCGCTCCAGCGGCCTGTCCTCCAGCACGGCGGAGGGGTTCCGGATGAGGAGCCGTTCCATGCCCTCTCTCCCGATTTTCTTCTCCAGCCACTGGGCGCAGTGGGAAATGCGCGGAGCCCTTCCCTCATCGTTATGGCTGTCAGTGGCCACAAAATCCGCCAGGCCCTGCCTGACGATCTTCCTGGCTGCCGCTTTTCCCGCGTAACCGGCTTCCCCGGAAAGGGAGGCCGCGTTTACCTGAAAAAAGCAGCCCGTGTTCTGTTTCAGCTGCTGCGCGCGTCCCGCCTCCGATACGACGGAAGCATACCGCTCCACGTGGGCGAGCACCGGAAGGTACCCGCAGGAGGAAATGCGCACCAGGGCATCACGGATGTAGGCGTACTCCTCGCCCGGGAAAAACTCCACCAGGACATAATGGGAATCCGCCAGCGTGTGGAACTTCCCTTCTTCCAGGAGGTCCTCCACCCCGTGCCGGTAGAAGAGCTCTGCCCCGGGATGAAAGCGCACCGGAATCCGCAGCTCATCCGCCCGCTCCTGCAGGAGCCGCATCCTGCGCAGCGTCCCATCATAGGTCACACAGCGTCTGTCCGCCTTCTGATGGGGAGTCAGGATGATCTCTGATATCCCCTCCATCGCCGCGAACTTCGCCATGCGGAGGCTCTCTTCCATGGAGGCGGAGCCGTCATCTACGGCAGGAAGCATATGACAGTGGATGTCGATATATCCTTTTTTCCGTGAACTATTGTGCATGACCTTCATTTGCACTCTCCCGCTGAACCGGTTTCATCTTTATATACGTTTTAAACTCCTATATTATATACGTTTTAAACAGGTGTTGTCAAACCCATTTTCGCCAAATAATGCCTTTATAAGCGCTATTTGCCACATTTTTACAGGAATGTACTTTTTTTCTTTGAAATGTGTCTTTTTATGGTAAAAATGAAAGATAAAAAAGATTTGTCATACTGGAAGGAGAGTTATATTGTCACAAACTTATGATCGGCTTGCCGCCGGAGAACGAATCCGCGCCCGCCGCAGACTGCTGGGGTTCACCCAGGAGGAGATGGCGGAACGGATCGGCAGGGTGCCGAAATATTACGCAGATATTGAGAGGGGGAACTGCGGTATGTCAGTGGAAACGCTGTTGGCTTTAAGCCGGACGCTCGATCTGTCGCTGGACTATATTATTTTGGGGGAGGGAAAAGAAGGGGAAGAATCCCATAAAGATGAGGTTAGCGTAATTCTCGATCTCATCGATCGTTATCCGGATAGAAGAAGGAATTACGCGATGCGGCTTCTGAAGCTGTTTCTGGCCGCCTTTGACGAGTGAAGCGCCCGGCATTCCGTTTCCGGAATCCGGGCGCTTCTGAAACCACACGATTCATACCATATATGGAACTGTAAAGCTATGGAATCTGTACTCTCCTGTCTGATCAGGTGTTAGGAGAGGTTGCAGCAGCTGTGGGAATCGTATCCATGGATACGCCCTTCGCCACTACGAAGGTAACGTTAACGGCGCCGCCGAAAGCAGGAAGTGCAACAGCGATGGTACCGTTGGAAATTACAACGGGAACCGCTACCCACGTTCCGTCTGCTCTCTGATACAGAGCCTGAACAGTCTCGCCCTCAGCAAGGGTGGTGCTGCCCAGAACGTCAGCCAGTGAGAAGGCTACAGATACGGATCCGTTCTGGCTTACAGCCTCTCCGCCCGCGGTCTGCAGACCTACTACGATGTTGTTGACCACATTCAGGTTACCCTGGCTGTCCGTAAGGGACAGTCCGGTTCTGCCCGTGAAGTTTACTACCTGCGTGCTGCTGGAGGTCATTGCCGCTGCAAGAGACGCTGCAGAAGCCTGCGCCTGCGCTGCCGTAGCGGGAGTAACCACCATTGCAACTGCTGCAGGATCTACCGTCTGGCCGCTTGCGGTCCGGAAGGTGGTGCCTGCGAGCACCGCAGAAGTGGAGCTGCTTACGCCGGTTGCCTGAGCGGCCACCGTATTGGAATTTTCCGCAACGGAGGAGCTTACAACAACCTGAGCGATGGGCTCACTCTGGATGGACGGGCTGGGAGCCGCCATTACTCCCATACTCATGGAG
>CAJFMW010000194.1 GCA_904392525.1 uncultured Eisenbergiella sp. | reverse complement strand
CAATGATATCTGGATGGACTGCTTTGAAAAGTGCGGTCTCGACGTGGGCTTTTACACCACCAGGGAGCGGAGTCTTGACGAGATTTTCCCCTGGGATTTCCTGGACTGCGGCGTAACCAAAGAATTTTTGAAGAGGGAGTGGCAGCGGGCGCTTGACGGAGTGGTCACCCCCAACTGCAAGCAGCAGTGCCAGGGCTGCGGAGCGGCCCGGTTCGGCGGCGGCATCTGCTATGAAAAGCGAAACGCCGACGGCGTGATCGAGGACGGCTCCGCTCAGACGCTTCTGGAATACGCGGCCCGTCATCAGCATCAGGAAGAAGGAGGCGGAGAAAGCCGCAGGCTTTCTCCTGGGAATTTGCGCTAAGACGCAAATTCCTATAATTGAAATGCCGCCTTACGGCGGCGGAAAAAAAGAGGTAAGTATGAAGCTTCGGATTCAGTTTTCAAAATATGGACCGCTCCGGTTCATCGGCCATCTGGACGTGATGCGCTTTTTCCAGAAGGCCATCCGGAGGGCGGAAATCGACATCGCTTATTCTTCGGGCTTCAGTCCGCACCAGATCATGAGCTTTGCCTCCCCTCTGGGGCTTGGCATGGAGAGCCGGGGAGAATATCTGGACATCCAGGTCAACGAACCGATGAAGATTCCCATGAACGCGCAGGAGATGAAGGATCGCCTGAACGCTGTCTGTGTGGAAGGGATTGAGATCGTACGGATCATCCGCCTTCCGGAAAATGCCGGAAACGCCATGGCGAGCGTGGCGGCAGCATCCTACACCGCCGCGATGAAGCAGGACGAATCGGTCCGGCAGGCAGGCGTTTCTCTTTCGGACTTTTCCTGCCTTGAGAGTGTAATCCCCGCCTTTCTGGCCCAGGAACAGATATTCATAACAAAGGAAACGAAAAAGGGCGTCTCTCAGATGGACATCCGCCCCGGCATCTTTTCTCTTTCCGCTCATGACGGAGTTCTGGAATTTCAGGTGGATGCCAGCAGTGCGGGAAACATCAAGCCCTATGCGCTGCTTGACGCGCTGCTTTCCTTTGCGGGAAAGGATACGCCGCCCTTCTGGACCGTGCAGTTTATCCGGCTGGAAACCTGGACACGCGCAGAAGCGGATGGCAGGCTGATTCCTCTGGGCGATGTGGGGGAGGCGTTCTGACCATGGTCAAAGAGGTTTCCTCCCTGAAAAAATCAAAATCGGTTCAGATTCTTCTGAAAGAAAAAAACAGGATTTTATCTCTCCTCCTTTCAGATGGCCGGCTTGCCGCGCTTTCCGCCTGGCCGGACGAAACGGGTGACGAAGGAAACGGCGCGCTGGCCGCGCGGCTGAACAGCATTTATGTGGGCAAGGTGATGAATGTGGCGAAAAATATCAATGCCGCCTTCGTGGAGCTTACAAAGGGCCAGCGCGCCTTTTTGCCCCTTTCCCATATGGAATGCGCCCGGATTCTCAACCGGAAGGCGGACGGCCGGATTCTCGCCGGGGATGAGCTGCTGGTGCAGGTGGACCGGGAAGCGGTCAAAACCAAGGAGCCGGTGCTCACCACGGAGATTTCCCTGGCGGGCCGTTATGCGGTGGTTTTTCCGGGAAAAGAAAGGGGCCGCCTGCAGTTTTCCGGAAAGCTTGCCGAAGATGCCAGACTTCAGATCACAGAAGCCCTTGCCGCAGAGGATATACGGGAAGACAGCCTGACTTCACGCGGCTGCAGCCTGATCGTGCGGACCAATGCCGGAGAGCTTGCGGAGGAAGGTTACGCTCCCCTGATCCGGGAAGCCCAGGCTCTGATCCGCCAGGCCGATGAATTGTGGCAGACGGCCGGCATGCGGACCTGCTACAGCTGCCTGTACCGGCCGGAGAGCGGATACCTCACCGAAATCCGGGACACGCCGCAGGAAGAATATGAGGAAATTCTCACCGACGATCCTGCCCTGTATGAGCAGATCCACACCTGGATGGAGCATTCCTGTCCGGAAGCCCTTCCAGCCCTGCGCCTGTACCAGGACAGCGCCGTCTCCCTGCAGAACCTCTACGGCCTTCCCGCGAAAATCCGAGAGGCCTGCGGAAAACGGGTATGGCTGAAAAGCGGCGGCTATCTGGTCATTGAACCCACAGAAGCGCTCACAGTCATCGACGTCAATTCCGGGAAATATACGGGCAAAAAAGGCGCGCGCGACACCTTCCGCCTGATCAACCGGGAGGCCGCTCTGGAGATTGCAAGACAGCTGCGTCTGCGCAACCTTTCAGGCATTGTCCTCGTGGATTTCATCAGCATGGAGAAAAAAGAGGATGAGAAGGAGCTTCTTCAGCTTCTTTCCGCGGAACTGAAAAAGGATCCCGTCAAGGCCGTGCTGGTGGACATGACGCCCCTTGGCCTGGTGGAAATCACCCGGAAAAAGGTCCGCCGCAGCATCTACGAACAGCTTTCAGACTTCTCCGGCAGCGGGAAGCCTGATGTCGATGCATTCTGAAACAGATGGAGTAAAACGGGACTGCCGGTTACCTTGTGACCAGTAACGCTCTGCAGCCGCCGGGAAAGGGACACGATGAAACTGCTTGGCATGAAAAAACGGTTTGAAGGAAAATATCTGCACGGCTACGAGCTGACCTATGAAAACCGGACAGGCAGGGAGAAGACCTTTGAGATGGTCAGCCGCAGTCCTTTACGTGACCCTTCCGAAATCGGCACCCATGTGAGCGGCGTCACCATTGTCGCCTGGAAGGACGACAGGCTTCTTCTTCTGAAGGAATTCCGCATGAGCGTCAACCGGACCATCTACAACCTCTGTGCCGGTATGCTGGAGGAAGGAGAGAGCGTGGAGGACTGTGCCAGAAGAGAGCTGTATGAGGAAACCGGCCTGCGTGTGGCCCGTTTTTTCGACATCCTTCCCCCTTCCTATTCAGCGGTTGGCTTTTCCGATACAGCCACCTGGCTGGTGTTTCTGGAAGCGGAGGGCACACCCCGCGCAGGAGCCTCCTGTGCAGACGAAACCTGTGCAGATTGCCCCCGCCTTTCTGAAAATGAAGAAATCTCCGCTGATTTTTACACCAGAGAGCAGATTGATGAAATGCTGAAAACAGAAACCTTCAGCTCCCGTTCCCAGACCGTCGCCTGGTTTTTTAAAAATGGCGGCCTGCCGGGGGCAGGAGAAGGTTGGAGAGGCTCGAAGGCCTGAATAATCTTTCAACAGTAATATCTGATTTCCCCAAACTGGGAATACCACTTCTGGAGAATAAGTTGGCTGTTCGCTTCGATCAGCCGCATCATTCTTCTGAGCATCCTGTCAGGAATTTTTGAAAAATTATTGCACAATAACGCCTTTCCGGAGCTGGTAATCCATATTTTGGTCGCATTTGCGGTTGCACGCCCTTCTGCTATATGGACATGTACAGGCTCCAGAGGATCACTTTCATTTGACCAGAAGTATACAATATAAGGTCCGATTCTAAAAATTTGAGGCATTCAGGATACCCCCTTCCTGAGCGAATTCCAGAATCAGGTGAGCATTGTCTCTGATCAACTGTTTAAAATAATTCATCTCAGTCTCAGAATAGCCGTTTATCTCTGTCCAGGTGTATCCCGGAAGATAACAGACCGCATGATGAAAACCATCAACAGTATCCGGCGTTTCGATATAGACCTTTACCTGTCCATCGGGTTTCATCTCGGAATGGGTGATTTCCGTATCATCGTTCAGCGTTAAAAATGGATACATCATATTTTTTCACATCCTTTTCCGATATTGCAAATGCTGCGTAGAGGTACATATGCATTATTCCCTGTGCAATACTCATTCTTTTTTGCTTCTTTCCACTTATTATGAAACATAAAAAAATATGAGTCAACGGCAAAATGAATAATTTATACACAGGTGTTTTATGAAGACAGGCTTTGACAGACGAGTCCAGTCAGGATAGAATCTTATTTACCCGTCAAAACTGTTCAGGCAGATAACAGCTTTCACAAAACCTCCTTATATGTTATGATGAAACTAATAAATTTCTTTATAAATGAGAAAATGTTTTTCCTGGAGAGCCAGGATCCTGTAAAGGATTTCGACTTCCTGAGAATCACCATTCAATATGAAATGCACCGCACCAACATTCTTCAGGAGGAAGCACGCATGGATCAAAAAACATACCGCACAATCGAAGAATATATGCTGAGTTTCATGAAAGATGCCGCCCACGATCCCATGCATATTTACCGGGTGTTGTATCAGGCCCTGCAAATAGCAAAGGGATATCCTGAGGTGAATCAGGATATTTTGATTGCAAGCTGCCTTCTCCATGATATTGGCCGGATGAAACAGTTCCAGAATCCCCAGCTGTGTCATGCCGAGGAAGGCGGAAAAATGGCATATGAATTTATGAGGAGCCTGGGCTGGAACGAAAAAGACTGTAAGCATATTCAGGAGTGTATCACAACCCATCGATTCAGAACTGACCGTCAGCCTGAATCAATAGAGGCCAAAATCCTTTTTGATGCAGACAAGCTGGATGTTACCGGAGCGTTGGGAATTTCCCGGACATTACTCTATAAAGGACGGGCAGGCGAGCCATTGTATGCCGTGGATGCCGAAAACCGGATATACGAAGGAAAGGACAGAAACGAGCCGGAATCCTTTCTGAAAGAATACCATTTCAAACTAAGCCGGTTGTATGAAACGTTTTATACGCCGGAGGCTTTTGAAACAGCAAGGCGCAGAAAAGAGATAGCGGTAATGTTTTATCATGAGCTCATAGATGAAATATCAACAGACGATATGGACCAGCTGTTAAATTTGGAGAATTAAGGAAAAAAAGAAAAGTTTTCGGCAAAAAAAGATTGACACATTCTCCCTTCGATGCTATGATTTATGAGTATGCCGCATGACGGGGTAAAAGTATGTCCGGCCGCAGGCCGCTCATCACCGCAGTCAGCGAGTTTGAGAAATAGGAGGTGCCCTATGTACGCAATTATTGCAACAGGTGGAAAACAGTACAAGGTTTCCGAAGGCGATGTTC
>CAJFMW010000193.1 GCA_904392525.1 uncultured Eisenbergiella sp. | reverse complement strand
CCGGAACCTGGTGACGGGACTTCCCAAAACGGTGAAGGTTTCTTCGGAGGAGACGGAAGAGGCGCTGAAGGAGCCCACGCTCCAGATTGTGGAAGCTATCCACAGCGTTCTGGAGAGGACCCCTCCGGAGCTTGCCGCCGATATTGCGGACAGAGGCATCGTCCTGACAGGAGGAGGAAGCCTTCTGCGCGGTCTGGAGGAACTGATCAGCGAAAGAACGGGAATCAATACCATGACGGCAGAGGATCCGATGACGGCTGTGGCGATCGGAACAGGGAAATATGTGGAATTCCTGGGCGGATACAAGGATGAGGTCTAAACAGGACAGAAGAGAAAACAGGCATTGGGGCTGCTCCTTTGGAGCAGCCTTTGTTGAATATGCGGATGGCCCGCAGGACGGGGCGTCCGCCGGGCGGAGTAATCGCAGGACGTCCCGTCCTGCGCAGGTATCGGGGGATCGGAATGGATAAAATATCCACGGAAAAAGTATCCGGTTATGTGGAGCATATCATATACAGGAATGCAGAGAACGGCTATACCGTTTTTGAACTGATTGCCGACGGGGAGGAAATTACCTGCGTCGGGAGTTTTCAGGCCATCGATGAGGGAGAGGGACTGGAGCTTTCGGGAGCCTATGTGGAGCATGCAGTATACGGCAGTCAGTTTAAGGTGGAAAGCTTCACGGAGACGGTTCTGGAGGATGAGCAGAGCATCGAGCGGTATCTGGGCTCCGGAGCCATCCGGGGAGTCGGTCCTTCTCTCGCCGCACGGATCGTGAAGAAGTTCGGAAGAGATACCTTCCGGATCGTGGAACAGGAACCGGAACGGCTTGCGGAGATCAAGGGGATCAGCGAGCGCAAGGCCATGGAAATCGGCGCGCAGATGGAAGAGAAAAAGGAAATGCGCGAGGCAATGATCTATCTCCAGAAATACGGGATTACCAATACGCTGGCGATGAAGATCTACCAGACCTACGGGGCGGAGGTTTATCATATTCTGGAGGAAAATCCCTACCGCCTTGCGGAGGATATCGATGGTATCGGCTTCCGCAGGGCAGATGAACTGGCGGCCAGAATCGGCATTCATACGGATTCCGATTTTCGGATCCGAAGCGGCATCCTTTATACCCTGCAGCTTGCGGCGGCGGATGGAAATACCTGTCTGCCAAAGGCGCAGCTGGAGGAGAAGGCGGCGCAGCTTCTGGGACTTTCGACAGAATATGTGAGCATTCAGGTTCCGAATCTGGCGATGGAGCGCAAGCTGGTGATCAAACAGGTACAGGAGGAGGCATTCGTATACGCTTCCGTATTCTATTATGCGGAGCTTTCCTGTGCCAGAATGCTGGCGGATCTGAATGTGAGCCTGGCTCCGGACGGCGGCTTCCTCCCGGCAGAGGAAGAAAAGGTTCTTCTGGATATTGAAAGGCTGGCAAGGGGGCTTGGGATTGAGCTGGAGGCGTTGCAGCTCAGGGCGGTGCTGGAATGCGTGAGGAACGGCATCATGATCCTCACGGGAGGTCCCGGCACGGGAAAGACCACCACCATCAACACCATCATCCATTACTTTGCAGCGGAAGGGATGGATATCCTGCTGGCTGCGCCCACGGGACGGGCGGCAAAAAGGATGACGGAAGCGACCGGGTATGAAGCGCGCACCATCCACCGGCTGCTGGAGCTTTCCGGCCTGCCGGACGAGAACGGCAGCGGAAGCATTTCCATGAGACGGGCACGTTTTGAACGGAACGCGGATAATCCGCTGGAGGCGGATGTGGTGATCGTGGATGAAATGTCCATGGTGGACATTCAGCTGTTCCAGTCGCTTCTGAAGGCGATATCGCCGGGTACCCGGCTGGTGCTGGTGGGGGACGTGAATCAGCTGCCCTCCGTGGGGCCGGGACAGGTGCTCCGGGATCTGATTGAAAGCAGAGCCTTCCCCGTTGTGGAGCTGAAAAAAATTTTCCGGCAGGCGGGAGAGAGTGATATCGTCGTCAATGCGCACCGGATCAACGAAGGAAAAGAGATCGCACTGGACAATAAAAGCAGGGATTTCTTTTTCCTGGAACGGGATAACGTGCAGGTGATCTACAAGCACATGATCCTTCTGATTCGGGAAAAGCTGCCGGGGTATGTGCATGCAGGCCCCTTTGACATTCAAGTGCTCACCCCCATGCGCAAGGGAAATCTGGGAGCCGAGACGCTTAACGGCATTCTGCAGGCCTGGCTGAACCCGAAGACGGATTCCAGGAAGGAATATCAGTCCGCCGACACGCTCTTCCGGGAGGGAGATAAGGTGATGCAGACGAAGAACAACTACCAGCTCGAATGGGAGATGGTGAGCCGCTACGGCATTGCCGTGGATAAGGGCGTCGGGATTTTCAACGGGGATATGGGAATCGTCAGACAGATCGACGAATACGCCCGCACCCTGACGGTAGAGTTTGACGAACACCGGCGGGTGACCTATTCCTTCGATCAGACGTCGGAGCTGGAGCTGGCCTATGCGATCACGATCCACAAATCCCAGGGGAGCGAGTATCCGGCGGTGATCATGCCGCTTCTGGGCGGGCCGAGGATGCTGTTTAACCGCAACCTCCTGTATACGGGAGTGACGCGGGCGAAGGGCTGCGTGACGATACTGGGGAGCCGTCAGGTAGTTCAGGACATGATCCGAAACGAAAGCGAAGCGAAGCGTTTTACGGGACTTGATGTGAGAATTCGGGAAATCATGGCTTTAGAGGAGCCGAATGAGAATTCATAAAAAATTTGAACGGGCCAGGGCAGGAAGAATCCTGACAGATCTTCTGTTCCCGCGCAGGTGTCCGGTCTGCGACAGGCCGGTGAAGCCCTTTGGAAGGGATATCTGCGACGGGTGCAGGGGGACGCTCATTCTGATCCGGGAGCCGCGCTGCCTGAAATGTGGCAAACAGCTTCAGGATGCGGGGGCGGAATACTGTTATGACTGCAGCCGCAGGAGACATGTGTATACAAAAGGGGCGGCCCTTTACAGCTATGCCTGTATCCGGCAGACCATTTACCGTTTTAAGTATGCGGGACGCAGGGAGTACGTGGATTTTCTGGGGAGAGCGCTTGCGGAAAATCTGGGAACGCTGATTCGTTCCTGGCATCCGGAAGCCCTCGTTCCCGTTCCGCTTCATCCGGACAGGGAACGTATCCGGGGCTATAACCAGGCGGCGCTGCTCGCGCAGGAACTGGGAAAAAGACTGGATATTCCGGTGCTTTCCGGCTGGCTGGTCAGGGTAAAAAATACCAGTCCGCAGAAGGCGCTGGAGGGGGCCGCGCGTCAAAATAATTTGAAAAAGGCTTTTAAAATAGTGCAGGATGATGTAAAATTAAATACGATTGTAATCATTGACGACATCTATACCACAGGCAGCACGATCGATGCTGCCGCGCTGGAGTGCCGGACGGCGGGGGTACGGCGTGTGTTTTTTATCACTCTGGCGATTGGAAAGGGGCTGTAAGGTACCATGATTAATGAGGAAAAAGTGGCAGTTATGACCCGGATGGCGGCATATGAGGCGGGCAGAGGAAAAAAAGACAGGGAGATCTGCGGATTTTTTAGAAGCGATTATGTGGGCTTTCAGCTTCTCAAAACATGGATCGCGACTACGATAGCGTTCTGTATTCTGGCCGGTATATGGCTGCTTTACAGGGTTGATGAGATTACTTCCATATTTTATGCGATGGATGTGGATGCAATTCTGGCGCTTGGAAAACAGGCGGTCATCGTATATCTGATTCTGTGCGCGGGGTATCTTCTGGCATCGTGGCTGATCGCGCACGTTACCTATGCGAAGGCCCATATGGCTGCGGTCAGCTTCGACCGGATGCTGACCGCGATTGACGGGAGTGAGGAAGAAGAGGAATAGGGTCTGCGCCTGCATTCCGGTGAGGAACATTTATGACAACATCATTGCTCGTAATGCGGGAATATATCCGCAATTTTTATGTAAAATATGAAGAATATGCCGTTCCGGCGCTGAAGTTTCTGCTCGCACTGGTTAGCCTGCTTCTGATTAACGGACAGCTAGGCTATATGAGTCAGATTAATGGAGCTGCAGCGGTTCTCATCGTTTCACTGATCTGCTCCTTCATGCCGAAGAACTTCACGCTGTTTGCGGCGGCGGCTTTTGTAACGCTTCATTTGTATGAGGTATCCCTGGAATGCGCGGGAGTGGCGTTTGTCGTTTTTCTTCTGCTGTTTCTGCTGTATTTCCGGTTTACGCCGAAGGGGGCGGTTCTGGTGATGATTACGCCTCTTTTGTTCATCCTTCGGATTCCATATGCTGCGCCGATTGTGGCAGGGCTTCTTGGCAGCCCGCTTTCCGCCGTTACAGTGGCCTGCGGTGTGGTGACCTATTATATGATTCATTATATGAGCGTGAACGCATCCCTGCTCACCTCGGCCGCTGCAGATTCCATGCTCACAAGCATCCGGGAGATTCTGGATGGCATATTTGGAAACCGGGAGATGCTGATTATAGCTGCTGCGTTCGCTGTGACGACGATTCTGGTATATCTGGTGAGAAAGCTTTCCGTGGACTATTCCTGGACCATCGCGATCATATCGGGAGCGCTTCTGGATATCGTAGTGATACTGGTGGGCGATCTGATTTATGATGCGGATTTTTCCATACCGGGCGTTCTGCTTGGAAGCATCGGGGGTGTGTTTGTCGCCTTTGTGGTGCAGTTCTTCCGTTTCAATCTGGATTATTCCAGGACAGAAAAGGTGCAGTTTGAGGATGACGAGTATTATTATTATGTGAAGGCGGTGCCGAAAATGGCGGTATCCACGCCGGAAAAGAAGGTAAAGAAAATAACCACGCAGCGGAACAATCGCAGGGTAAGGCATATGAATACGAGGGACGCTGCACACAGACAGCGGGACTAGGGAAAAATGGAACTGATCAGATCCTTTGCGGACAATTATCTGGCACATGTGCCGTCATTGAGAATAACGGATATCGTTGAGATCATCATCATTTCCTTCGTG
>CAJFMW010000192.1 GCA_904392525.1 uncultured Eisenbergiella sp. | reverse complement strand
GTGCCAGAACAGATCTCCATAGCCGGAGGTGATGGCTTTCACGGTTCCGCCCGCACAGGTGTGGTTGGTGACCTGGTCGATCAGGATCAGGCCGCCCATGGGCTGGCTTTTTTCGAACGTGTCCAGAATGATCTTTTCCGCCGCAAGGATGCTGCAGACGCCGATCTCGTTTTTATAGAGCCTGTCCGCAGGGACGTGATGTCCGCTGTGGACATCCACCTTATACTGGATGTCCATGACGGTGGCGTTAATCAGCCGGGTTCCCAGCTTCAGGATATAGTTGACGCCGGGCATCAGCGGAGATTCATCCATCCACAGGAGCGTGGCGGTGAAGCTCTCCGAAATGGGGTGTCCTTTTCCTTTTACCAGCACGCAGCCTCTGGAAATGTCGATTTCCCGGCCGAGCTGAATGGTCACAGGCTGTCCTGCAACAGCCTCCTGGATTTCATCAAAGCCGGTCAGAATGCCGGTTACCGTGGCGGTTTCTCCGCTGGGAAGGCTGCGGATCTCGTCACCCACTCTGACGCTGCCGCTTTCGATCTGGCCCTGGAAGCCGCGGAAGGAAGAGTTGGGACGGCACACCCTCTGCACCGGCATGGTGAATTCCGCGCTGTCCGTGGAGGGAGCGATTTCAATCTGGTCCAGATATTCCAGAAGAGAAAGTCCGTTATACCAGGGCATCCGGTCGGAATGCTCCGTGATGTTGTCTCCGGCGGTGGCGGAAACGGGGATGATGGTGAGGCTGTTTAAGGGGAAAGGCTCCGTCATTTCATGGATGGTGCTTTCAATCTCCTTGAAACGCTGTCTGTCATATCCAACCATGTCCATCTTGTTGATGGCGAATACCATGTCCCGGATTCCCATCAGATAGCAGATGCGGGCGTGGCGTCTGGTCTGGATCTGAACGCCCTTGGAGGCGTCGATGAGGATGACGGCGAGCTGCGCAAAGGAGGCGGCCACGGCCATGTTGCGGGTATATTCCTCATGTCCCGGAGCATCGGCCACGATATAACTGCGCGCCTCCGTCTTGAAATAGCGGTAGGCCACGTCGATGGTGATTCCCTGTTCCCGCTCGCTCATGAGCCCGTCCAGCAGCAGGGAATAATCGATCTGCCCGTTCGCGCTGCCGACCCTGCTGTCAAGCTGGAGTGCCTGCTCCTGGTCCGCATAGAGCTGCTTGCTGTCATAAAGCATATGTCCGATCAGCGTGGATTTTCCGTCGTCCACGCTTCCGCAGGTTAGAAATTTTAACAGATCCTTCATCAGAAATACCCCTCCCTTTTTCTGCGCTCCATGCTTCCAGCCGCTTCGTGGTCGATCACGCGGCTGGTCCGCTCCGAGTAGACGGCGCCGAGCGTTTCAGCAATGATTTTATCCAGCGTATCCGCGTCCGATTCCATGCCGCCGGTGAGGGGATAACAGCCGAGGGTGCGGAAACGGATTTTTTTATATTCAATCTTTTCGCCGGGACGGAGTTTCAGCCTGTCGTCATCCACCATGATGATGTTGCCGTCCCGGTAGATGCAGGGGCGTTCCTTGGCGTAGTAGAGGGAGACGATCTCGATATTTTCCCGCTTGATGTACTGCCAGATGTCGGCCTCCGTCCAGTTGGAGAGGGGGAAGACCCGGATGCTTTCTCCCTTGTGGATTCTGGTGTTGTACAGCTTCCACATCTCCGGGCGCTGGTTTTTGGGATCCCAGGTCTGCTCGGCGCTCCGGAAGGAGAAAATCCGCTCCTTCGCTCTGGATTTTTCCTCATCCCGCCTGCCGCCGCCGAAGGCTGCCGTAAATCCGTACTGTTTCAGGGCCGCTTTCAGGGCCTGGGTTTTCATGATGTCCGTATAGGCGGCGCCATGGTCGAAGGGATTGATGCCCTGCCGCACGCCGTCCATGTTGGTGTATACGAGCATATTCAGCCCATATTTTTTCGCGGTCGCGTCACGAAACTCGATCATCTCGTGAAATTTCCAGGTGGTGTCGATGTGAAGAAAGGGAAATGGGGGATTTTCGGGATAGAAAGCCTTTCTGGCAAGGTGCAGCATGACAGAGCTGTCCTTCCCGATGGAGTAGAGCATGACGGGCTTCTCGCATTCCGCGGCGACCTCTCTCATGATGTAGATGGATTCCGCCTCCAGAGTGCTCAGGTGATCTAAGGTATTCAAGATCGTCTCCTTTCCGGGACCAATCCTGGGGATACGTCTACTGTGATGTTTTCGGCTGCTGAATGCGTTCACGTCCGCCAGGGCCCAGGTTTTCTTTTGCTTCTGCAAAACTAAAGAAAAATTAATTTTAAGCTAAAGAAATCTTAAGGTAAAATTGTGAACATTCTGTGTCCAAAATCATAAATCTTAATAGGAATATAAATCAAGTATTTTTTTTGTAAAAAATCTTGTTTATATATTCAAATACTCATCTCCGGGTTTTCAGGAACGTCCTTTTAAATACCGTTTCAGCAGAAAAGCACAAAAGTATGGAAAAGTATAAATATGATCACCATATCCAATATTGGAATGTGACAGCTTGATTCCGTAATGAATGTCAGAATATCTGCCGCTGTCAATCAATGTACGCAGAGACTTTGATCTTCCATCCGAAGCTTTGACCTCCAGTGGAATCAGATCGGATGCTGTTCTGACAAAAAAATCTTCTTCCAGGGTGGAATTATCCCGTTTGTAATAATAAAGACGGTAACCGCTTTTACTAAGAGCTTCGCTGATGATATTTTCATAGAGTGCCCCTTTATATACGCCAAGATTTTTATTCATACGCAGATCTTCCTGCGCTTCTTCATCAAGCAGGGATGTAAGCAGGCCGCTGTCGGAGAAATAAAGTTTATATTTTGTTTCGTCATAGTTTCCTCCCAGAGGAAGCTCAGGAAAATGTAGACAATAGCAGATATTGATAATCCCGGCATCGTTCAACCATTCAATACACCCGCGGTAATCCCGGAATCTTGCCCCGGAAGCCACTTTGGAAATTTGAAACTTTTTGTTCTCTTTTGCCAGCTGGGGAGGAATCTGATTGAATACGTTCAGAATGCGGGTCTGATCCATACCGGAGGCATATTTTCGGATATCTTCCTTATAATCGGCAATGAGCTGTCTTTGTATATCCAGGGAACCTTCGAAGGTATTTCTGGTGATGAATTCCCGCACTACGGCAGGCATACCGCCCAGAATACAGTAATCCAGAAAAAGCGTATGACAGACCGACAGCTGAAGTTCGCTGAAAGGAATTAAAGTATTCATATGATGAAGAAGATCCTCTACAAAAGCATTATCATATCCTTTAGCCCAGAGAAATTCTTCAAAATCGAGAGAAAACATTTCATAATCAACTTTATAGCCGACACTGTTGCTTTCAATTTTCTGATAATTGATGCCGAGCATGGACCCGCTGCAGATGACATCGAAACGCCCATCAATACAAAAAAATTTCAGCGAGGTAGCAATATCAGGAAAATCCTGCAGTTCATCAAAGAAAATCAGAGTGCGGCCCGGGATAAAGTGTACAAATGGATCTAACAGAGAAATATTTTTGATAATGGCATCAGTGCTGTAACCATCTGATGTTATCATTTTGTATTTTGGCTCTTCTACAAAATTGATCTCAATGACGCTGTCATAATTTGTTCTGGCAAAATGCCGGATAGATTCTGTTTTTCCAATCTGTCTGGGACCTTTTACAATAAGAGGCTTATGATCGGCACTTTCCTTCCAGTTCGTAAGAAACAGGTCAATTTTCCGCTTCAGATACATGGATACCTCCTGGAAAAGCATCTTTTAAATATTATTATACCGGTTTATAGAATTTTTACAAGACGAAAAACACAAAATACAGGTGAAAAACACAAAAATAATCACAAAATAATAGTGAAAATAAAAACAACACTCACAAATCATGAGCGAATAAGAAATGGAGGGGCTGTGTCAGCAATCGGCGGACGGTCATCTATGCAGGAATGACGGCCATTGGCCGGGTTTATTTTGAAAAAGGCAGAGCACCCAATTTCAGGATGTTCTGCCTTTTCACTTTTATAAAATATATCCGGCGCGGTGAAAAATCCACCCGCCTTATGCCTTCCACAATCCATGCAGATTGCAGTAAGCGTATACGGCCTTCAGCTCCTCACCCTCTGCAAGAGCGAAGGAAGCCTTCGGGCTGTCGCCCGGGTTCAGCCATTTGGTCGCAAAGCCCTGGCTGGTTTCCACGGTGATCCACTCGATCCAGTGCGTATCGATCATGGGATGCTCGGTGGAGCCCACCTGAACGTTGACCACATTTCCGTCTACGCTGTAGGAAGGAACATGCTTTTCCACGGCAGCGTCGGTGACGCCCGCTTCAAGAAGCTCCATTTTTTCCCCGCAGCACATAACGGGAACTTTATGATCGGTCAGCTTGGTAACGATATTGCCGCAGTGTCTGCAAATATAAAATTCCATAAATTTTCCCTCCTGAGTATGGCGTGCGCCGGATCAGAAATCCGGCGCCGCAGTTATGCTGTATCGTTCAGATGCCTGAAAGGCAGCCAAACGGTTCCGCATGAATTATTTTCCGAAATATCTCTCAAGCAGTCCCTGGAAAGCCTTTCCGTGACGGGCCTCGTCGCGGGCCATCTCATGAACGGTGTCATGGATTGCATCCAGGTTGGCAGCCTTTGCGCGCTTTGCAAGGTCGAACTTGCCGGCAGTAGCGCCGTTCTCAGCCTCAATTCTCATCTCCAGATTCTTCTTGGTGGAATCGGTAACCACTTCGCCCAGCAGCTCTGCGAACTTCGCAGCATGCTCAGCCTCTTCGTAAGCGGCCTTCTCCCAGTACAGGCCGATCTCAGGATAGCCTTCTCTGTGAGCAACTCTTGCCATAGCAAGATACATACCAACTTCCGTGCACTCGCCGGAGAAATTGGCTCTCAGATCTTCCATGATATCCTCGCTTGCGCCCTGAGCAACTCCTACAACGTGCTCGGCAGCCCATTCCATCGTTCCGTTCTGAGCGGTGAACTTCTCAGCGGGAGCGCCGCAGACAGGGCACTTCTCCGGTGCTGCATCTCCTTCATAAACATAACCACATACCTGACATACGAATT
>CAJFMW010000191.1 GCA_904392525.1 uncultured Eisenbergiella sp. | reverse complement strand
TACGGAACGCTATCAGATGCACCCAGGACAATAATGTTCATGTACCTGCCTGCTAACTTAGGGATGTTGTCCCCCATGTTAGCAGGCATGATGCATTTTAGGGGGAAATTATGAAAACTCAAAAAGAATATAATCAATGTCAACAACCTATATCTTGTCATAATTGTAGTTCAAACCAGATATGTCAAGCATGGGTTGACTTTGTTAAACACCACAATGATACTAAGCCTTATGCACATTTTGACCTGCGTGTGTCGTTATCCATGCCTTCAATTAGAAAATACGTAATGGATCGGAGTAAAATAGTTACACACAGTTTTTATCCATTTATCCACTTTGAGAAGAAAAACTCTCGTTATGGAAAGAAAGGGCCTAAAAAGCCACGGGAGCTATACTACTGCTCCCATTTAGATAGGTGTGTATATCAGCGATATGCATTTTTATTGAACTACCAGTATAATATTTGGGCTTGTGAAAATAACATAGATGACGTTGCAATTGCATATCGAGATAACTTAGGGAAAAACAATATTGATTTTGCCAAAGATGCTTTTGAGGCAATACGCAGTTTTCCTCAGTGCTTCATTTTAGTAGGTGATTTTACTAATTTCTTCGACAATTTGGAACATCAATATCTCAAGAAAATGATGTGTGAAGTGCTTGGTGTTGAGCGTTTGCCTCAAGATTACTTTTCTATTTTCAAGAATATCACCCGTTTTTCAAGTTGGGATTGGAAGGATATTGTAAAGGCAGCTGGTGAAAACATTGAAGAAAGAGGTATTCGCAAAAAGATCAATAGTAAAGATACAGTACTTAATAAGGAACAATTTCAGAAAAGCAAAAAAGATATAAAAAAGAATGTTTCTGGGGTGGGCGTTCCTCAAGGTTCCCCAATTAGCGCTGTACTATCCAATATTTACATGATAGAGTTTGATAAAGACATTAAGCGTTATGTAGCCAGCAAAGGCGGGATCTATATGCGCTATTCAGATGATTTTATCATTGTTTTGCCATACGAGAGAGATACCGAAAACGCGGATTTTACAAGCTACATTTTTTCCTATGTAGAATCAATGAAAGGACTTGTTGATTTACAAAAGGAAAAGACTTCTTGTTATACTTACAAGAACGAAGTAGTCTACGAGGGTGATCGGCCATCTAGCATAAACTACTTAGGATTTCTATTTGATGGAAAAAGCATTAGAATAAGGCCACGTGCAATAACAAAATATTATTACAGGATGCGTCGAAAAGCTCATACCATTGGACGCAGTAATTGGACATCATCTAAAGGTAGGCATATATCAGCAAAAGAACTATATAGTATTTATTCTCGTAATGACAAAAAACAAACGTTTATTGACTATGCAAAAAAGGCAAAGGGAATATTGAAGCTCAACGATCAAGAAGCAGATGCCTTAATAAAGCATCATAAACGGAAAATTGCCATGGCTATAAAAGAAGGCCAGAAAAAATAAGGAGAACGCTCATGATTCTACAATTGAGAATCATGAGCGTTCTTTTAGTAGCACCTGTTTGTCAGCCGTTAAATTAGTATGTTTTTAATACTTCCTTATCGGCGTTCACCAAAAGCGAGCCGCCCTTTCTTTTTTGCGAGGTTATCCCAGATATTTTTCCAGCGTTGCATTCACCGCGCCGGGGCCGGCAGTAAGTTCCTTAAAGTAGTCCTTCACCAGATCGGCAAGGCCGACGGCGAAGAGGTCCACGCCCCAGATGCTTTCATTGGAAAGAAGAGCATCCAGGAAGGACAGATCCTGCGGCATGTCGCCAAGACGACAGGAGGCAAAAATCGGACGCAGGGTGGAAAGCAGGGGATCCGGACTGGGTTCGAAGGCGGTTCCGTTGTCATCCACAGCCATCAGATAACGCAGCCAGCCTGCGAATACCAGAGGGATCATTTTCAGGGAGGAAACGCTCAGGGAAGGATCCTTGTCGTAAGCCTTGATGGTCTCGCCGAAGCGGATGGGCAGCTTCTGAGAGGTATCGGTGGCAATCCGCTGCGGAGTGTCGGGCATGAACGGATTGGGGATTCGCTTCTGTACCACTTCATCGATGAACTGCTTCGGATCCAGTACGCCCGGGTTGACCACAACGGGAAGGCCTTCGGTATAGCCTACAATCTCCACGAACTTTTTCAGGAGCGGGTTCTTCATCTCTTCAGAGATGAGCTGATAGCCAAGAAGGCAGCCGTAAATGGCGAGGGTGGTATGAAGGGGATTCAGGCAGGTGCAGACCTTCATTTTTTCCACCTTGTCCACGGTCTCCCGGTCGGTGTAGAGAATGCCCGCTTCATCCAGCGGGAGCTTTCCGTTGGGGAAGGCGTCTTCAATGACGAGGTACTGGCATTCTTCCGCGTTGACGAAGGGCGCAACATAGGTTTTCTTTCCGGTGACGCAGGCTGCCAGGTCACTGATGTCGTCCTGTTCCAGCATGGCTTTTACGGTATCGTCCGGTCTGGGCGTGATCTTATCGATCATGGTCCAGGGGAAGGCGGTTTTGGTTCGGTCATTGACGTAGGAAACAAAGCCGTCTTCGATCAGGCCGTTATCCTGCCAGGCGGATGCAAAAGCGCTCACTGCAGCGTACAGTTTGTCGCCGTTGTGGGAGCAGTTGTCCATGCTGACCAAGCTGATGGGAAGCGCTCCTGCCAGAAAACGCTCATAGATGAGGGAGGAAACCTTTCCCAGATAGCTCTTCGGGGCCTGCGGTCCATGGGCAAAATCCCAGGCGATGTCCGCAAGGGTCTCGCCTTTTCCGTCCGTCAGGCTGTAGCCCTTTTCCGTGATGGTGAAGCTCGCCATCTGCAGGGAAGGCGCGCGGAAGATTTCCTTCAGACGTCCGTATTCCTGCGGATCGGCGCTGTCCAGGATGAGGGATTCCACAATGCTTCCCACCACCGTTTTTTCCACGGTTCCATCCGCCTTCAGCGTCGCCAGGATGCTCAGGTTGTCGTGAGGGCGGTACATCTTTTCAATGATCTCATAGTCGTAGCCCTCCGCCGCGATCAGGCCCGTGTCCAGCACGCCGCGGTTTAAAAGCTCCTGAGCCACATTTGCCTGGAAGGCGCGGAAAATGTTTCCTGCACCGAAGTGAATCCAGCGGGGATTTTCACGCGTGCGCGCGGCTACGGCGGGAATGTCATACTCCGGAAGGCTGTAGCCTGCCTGCTTCCAGTCTTCAGTCTGTTTGAGTCCCTGTAAGGTCAGTTCCATTCTGATTACACTCCTTTCCTGTCCGGCCCTGCCCGATGATACGGACAGGGACATTTTACAGTTATTTATTTTTATGGGATTTCTCAATGGCCTCCCAAAGTCCGTTCAGGTACGCAGCGCCGAGGGCACGGTCATAAAGGCCGTAGCCGGGCATGGCTACTTCTCCCCAGATCATGCGGCCGTGGTCGGGACGGATGGGTCCGGTGAAGCCGATGTCATAAAGGGCGAGCATGATTTCATACATATCGAAGGTGCCGTCGGAGGAAAGATGGGCAGCCTCCTCGAAATCGGTCGGGGAATTGAATTTCAGGTTGCGCACATGGGCGAAATGAATCCGGCCCTTCAGGGAACGGATCATGTCCGGCAGATCGTTTTCCAGGTTGGTGCCGTAGGAGCCGGAGCAGAAGGTGACGCCGTTGTGCGGGTTGTCCACCATTTTCATCATACGCAGGATGTTGGCCTTGTTGATGATGATGCGGGGAAGGCCGAACACGCTCCAGGCGGGGTCATCCGGATGAATCGCCATGTTGATGTCATATTTGTCGCAGACAGGCATGATGCGCTCCAGGAAATATTTCAGGTTGGCAAACAGTGCCTCATCATCCACGTTGCGGTACATCTCGAACAGCTCTTTGATGTGCTCCATGCGCTCCGGTTCCCAGCCGGGCATGATGGAGCCGTTGGTGTCTGAGGAGATGGAGGAGAACATTTCTTCCGGATTCAGGTTGTCCACGGCTTCCTGGGTGTAGGCGAGCACGGTGGAGCCGTCGGGACGCAGGCGCGCCAGTTCCGTTCTGGTCCAGTCAAACACGGGCATGAAGTTGTAGCAGACCAGGTGAATATCAGCCTTTCCCAGATTTTCCAGAGTGGCGATGTAGTTGTCGATATATTTGTCACGATCAGGAAGTCCGGCCTTGATGGCGTCATGGACGTTGACGCTTTCAATGCCTGCCAGGCTCAGCCCGGCGTCCTCAATTTCCTTTTTCAGGGCCAGAATGGCATCCAGTTCCCAGACATCTCCGGGCGCGGTGTCATACAGTGTGGAGATCACGCCGGTCACGCCGGGGATCTGGCGAATCTGCTGCAGGGTAACGGTGTCGAAGCGGCTTCCGTACCATCTCAAAGTCATCTGCATAAAAAATTCCCTCTCTTTCCCAAAAACCTTTTCTGTCTGCAGCCGTTTCCGGCCGGACAGCATTTCTTTATGGTTCTATTATAAAGGAATAAAAAATGCTTGAAAATACCATTTCTTGCTTGATGACATGCAAAAATTGCTCTAAGATGGGAGTAAGAAAAGAAAGAGCCGTCAGCAGCATTTCTGCGGCGGAAAAAGGAGAAAAAATGGCGGCGATCAGGACCAGCTTCATGAGCGGGGAGGACGAAAGGCAGTACATGATCCGGGAGGATTATGAGATTTATGAAAAATATGGCGCCCCCACCGGGGCGACAGCCCTGCATTATCATGATTTTTATGAGATCATCTACATCCTGGACGGGGAATTTTCCAGTCTGGTGGATAATGTGACCTATTTTCTGAAAAAAGGGGATTTCCTGCTCATCGGAAGAAATGTCCTCCATAAATATCATTTTATAGAAGGAAAACATTCCAGATCCCGGCGGATCGTTCTGTGGATTACCCGGCAGATGCTGGACAGGCTGTCGGGCGGGGAGCAGGATCTGAGTCTGTGCCTGGAGCGGGGAAAGGGGGCCGTCTATCATTTCCCTCTGCATTATGAGGGGATTCTTCATGAGCTGCTGGTGCGGGCGGCCATGACGGATGTGCCGGATATGGAGGGCATGAAGGGGAAACGGTTATATGACCGGGCGCAGCTGACGCTTTTTTTCCTTTATTTGAATGA
>CAJFMW010000190.1 GCA_904392525.1 uncultured Eisenbergiella sp. | reverse complement strand
CGGAACGCCCGCCGCCATCAGGGACATGGTGGACGCACAGATGGACGCCTGGGAGGTGGAGCCGTTGGATTCAAAGGTCTCGGATACGGTACGGATCGCGTAAGGGAATTCATCCTCGGAAGGAAGAACAGGCACCAGAGCCTTTTCTGCCAGCGCGCCGTGGCCGATCTCACGTCTTCCCGGTCCTCTGGAGGGCTTGGTCTCTCCAACGGAATAGGACGGGAAATTATAATGATGCATATATCTCTTATTTACTTCGTTCTCATCCAGACCGTCAATCCTCTGCATCTCGGAAAGGGGAGCAAGGGTGGTAACGGTACAGATCTGGGTCTGTCCGCGGGTGAACATGGCAGAGCCATGCACTCTGGGGATAATATCAACCTCTGCGGCCAGCGGACGGATCTGGTTGATTGCACGGCCATCCGGACGCTTGTGATCCTTCAGGATCATCTTACGGACCGTCTTCTTCTGGTACTGGTAAATCGCCTCTCCCAGAAGCGGAAGCCATTCTTCCTTATCAGCGAACGCCTCCTCCAGCTTTTCCGTGATCTGACGGATATTCTCTTCACGAACCTGCTTTACGTCGGTGAATACCGCCTCTTCCATCTCTGCAGGGGGAACGATCTCGCGGATCGCCGCGAACAGCTCCTCCGGAACGGCACAGCTGGTATAGGAATGCTTCGGCTTTCCAACCTCAGCCACAATATCGTTGATGAATGCGATCAGCTTCTGGTTCACATCATGAGCCATGTAGATCGCCTCGATCATCTTCTGCTCCGGAATCTCATTGGCTCCGGCCTCGATCATGATCACCTTTTCAGAGGTGGAGGCGACGGTCAGGTTCAGATCGCCGTTCTTCCACTGCTCCTGGGAAGGATTGATGACGAATTCTCCGTCGATCATTCCCACCTGGGTCATGGCGCAGGGGCCGTCGAAGGGAATATCGGAAATACAGGTCGCGATCGCGGAACCCAGCATGGCAACCAGCTCCGGCCTGCACGCAGGATCCACGGACATGACCAGATTGTCCAGCGTCACATCGTTCCGGTAATCCTTCGGGAACAGGGGACGCATGGGGCGGTCGATGACACGGCTCGTAAGCACCGCATTCTCGCTGGCCTTCCCCTCTCTCTTATTGAATCCGCCGGGGATCTTTCCCACGGCATACAGCTTCTCTTCATACTCCACGCTCAGCGGGAAGAAATCGATTCCTTCCCTCGGCTTCTCACTCGCGGTGGCGGTGGACAGCACGGTGGTGTCCCCGTAATGCATAAACGCCGCTCCGTTTGCCTGCGCGGCCACTCTGCCGATATCCACGCTCAGCGTGCGTCCGGCGAGCTCAATGGAAAATGTCTTGTACATCTCGTCTCTCCTTATCTGAAAATTTTTACTGGTTTGTTCAGGAAGGAGATGCCGAAACTACTGACAGGGACACTTGCGGCAAATGCCTCTGTCAGTGGTCTCGGAAAATCTTCCTGTCCCGAACAGTCGGAAACCCTGCCGTAGGAAGCAGGGTTTTCTGTTCTCCGCGGCAGCCGCCGGATGGACATAAGAGCATCTCCGCCCGGCTCGCTGCTCACGGAAATAAGGCGGCCGGGTTCCGGCATATGCCGAAACCACATCCGCCTTTATCTTACTTTCTCAGTCCAAGTCTTTCGATCAGGGAACGATATCTCTCAATATCCTTATTCTTCAGATAATCAAGCATTCCTCTTCTCTGTCCTACCATCTTCAGAAGTCCTCTTCTGGAATGATGGTCCTTGGGATTGTTCTGCAGATGATCAGTCAGCTCCTTGATTCTCTCGGTAAGAACCGCGATCTGTACCTCCGGTGAACCGGTATCGCCTTCGCATCTCGCATACTCTTTGATGATTGCTGTCTTCTTCTCTTTGGAAATCATCTCTTGTTTCTCCTTTCTTTTTTGAACGCCTCACACCAGGACGAGGTCGGAGTGTCCATCACCCGGGCATGGGCTGAAATCATACGGTAGCAGTATAGCATACTTGCCGCAGAATGTAAATCTCTGAAAAAATTTTTTTCAGCACTGTCCGGCACTGTTACGTACTCAGTACACGCTTCACCGCATAAGGCGTACGGTAGGAAGCGTTGGAAATCTTGATTCCGGTTCTTGCGTTGCTGGCGTGGATCACCTGGCCGTTTCCGATATAGATCGCCACATGGTTAACTCTTCCGTTCTTCGCATAGAACACCAGATCTCCGGGCTGCGCCTCCGACAGATCCACCTTCGTTCCCACCGTGCTCTGCGCGGAAGAGGTTCTCGGCAGGGACACGCCGTAGTTTTTGAAAACACTCTGCACAAAGCCGGAGCAGTCCGCTCCGTTGGTCAGGCTGGTGCCGCCCCAGACATAAGGATTGCCAAGGAACTGTTTCGCGTAGTTGACCAGATCCACACGCACATCGGACACGCCCTTGCCGTAGATCAGCTCGGTCTGCGTCACCGCGCGTTCAAGCTTCTTCGCAATATCCACATAATCTGCGGAAACATAGGCTTTCTCATCGTCCAGCATGATCTTCACCCAGCCGTCAAGCTGCTCCACGACCTCAAGCTCTTCACCTTCCGCAACAAGGGTGATGACCGGACTCTCCGTGCTGGGCTCTTCGCGCACACGAAGGCCGCCGGAATTGCAGACCGCCATGTCGGTAGCCACCTCATCCGCTCTGTCTCTCGCTTCCTTTCCGGTCAGCAGGTATTCCGCCTTCACATAGCCGGTCACCTTTCCGGATTTGATATGTGCCCATCCGTCTTTGATTTCATAGACCTCACAGCCGCTGTTCTTGCTCATCTTGCCGACCAGCTTGCCATCCTCGGAGGGCTCCTCTCTCACGTTCAGATAATTGGATACGTTGGCGATGCCAAGATTGCTGAAGCCGTAAATTGCTTTCCGCTCATTCTTCGCTTCCTCAGCTGCAGCCAGATAGTCTTCCTCAGCCAGATCAGCCTCCAGAATCTGTCCCACGCCCGCGGAAGGCACGGCCGCCGTCCCGCTCGCCAGAACAGGCTCAGACCATCCGAAGCAGAGCGCTGCACTTACCATCAATAATCCTATCGCTTTCGTTCCTTTGACCATAGATACTTCTTCTCCTGATACGTACATGAACCGCCGAATACGACAGAAGCCGCATTCATTACAGATCCCTTTCAAATTGTTACAAATATGTTACATCCTCACTTATTATATGAGAATCTGCCGGCTCTGTCAATACCAATACTGCCGTCCTCCTTCAATATCACGCGCCATATTCTGCTTCAACTCCTCCACATCCGAAAATTTTCTTTCCGGCCTGCGGAAGGAATACAGACTTACCTCCACATATTCCCCATAGATCTCGCTGTCAAAATCGTAGAGATAGGTTTCCACGCTCATCTGCCCGGAATCGCTCACCGTCGGCCTGCAGCCAATGTTGGTAATTCCCGGAAAGCTGACGCCGCCAAAATTCAGGCGGGACAGATAGACGCCGTTCGGAGGAAGCAGCTTGTCCTTCTCGGGAAGCAGGTTGATTGTGGGCATTCCCAGGGTTCTGCCCAGCCTTTTCCCGTGCGTTACGTGGCCGGAAACCATGTAGGGAGCGCCGAGCAGCTTTGCCGCAAGCTCCATCTGTCCCTTCTGAACCTCCTCCCGCACATAGGAAGAGCTGATTTCCCGCCCGTTATACATGATCTTGTCTATGATATCCACCTGGTATCCCAGCTTTTCTGACAGCGCGAGAAGCAGATGCCAGTCCCCTTTTCCTCCGTCTCCAAAGGAAAGGTCTGTCCCTGCGGCGAGATACTTCGTATGCATCTTCCCGCAGAGCACCTCTTTCACAAAATCCTCTGCCGGTATCGCCGCCGTCTGCGCATTCAGCGGAAATTCGATCAGAACGTCCACCCCCATTTCTTCAAAGCAGCGGCGTTTCTCGTCCCTCGTCATGAGTCCGGCCTGCGGCCTTCCCGAAAAAAAAACGCCCGGCGGCGGATCAAAGGTGAATACGGCGGCGGCCAGGCCATCCGCCTTCGTTTTCAGGATTCTGTCCAGCAGCCTCCTGTGTCCCAGGTGGACGCCGTCGAATTTTCCGATCGCCGCCGCCGTATTCATATCGCATTCAAATTCCATCGTTCCTGAAATGATCTGCATCCTAATCCTCGATTCCTGTTTCGCTCATGTCAAAAACATTTTTACCGGACGGTATTTTCCTGTTCTCCCCTCCGGCCAGAAGGCATACAGGCCGTAAAAGGTTCCATCGGTTCCGCAGACCCGGAAAGTCTCCTGTCCCTCTCCTTCCTCCCGACAGGGGACCGCCTGTGCAGAAGCATCAGATCCGGGGAACATCTGCTCCACAACCACCTGATCCGGATGGAGCTCATTTCCATTGCGGACCAGACGTTCAAATTCCGGCTTCACAGTGATCCGCGGGCAGTGGAAAAACAGCTCCTCCACGGGAATCAGCGCCTCCTCCAGCCGTCCCTCCTTCGCAAGCCGTTCCAGCTCGCCAAGGGTACGCGCCTCCTCAATGGGAAAACGCCCAACGCGCGTGCGCTTCAGACTTTTCATCGCTCCGCCGCAGCCGAGCTTCTGACCGATATCATGGCAGAGCGTCCGAATGTAGGTGCCCTTGGAGCATTCCACCCGGAAGGTGATCTCCGGAAGCTCCGTCTTCAGAATCCGAATGGAAAAAATCTGCACCGGCCTGGCCTGCCTCTCCACTTCCTTACCTGCTCTGGCGAGCTCATACAGCTTCTTTCCGTTCACCTTAAGCGCGGAATACATGGGCGGAATCTGTTCATAATTTCCAATGTAGGAAAGAACTGCAGCTTCCGCTTCCTTTTCATCCGCCGTCACCCCATGCTCCTCAAGAACGGTTCCTGACAGGTCCTGGGTATCCGTCACTTTCCCCAGAAGCAGCACCGCTTCGTATTCCTTTGTCTCTCCCGCGAGCAGGTCACACAGCTTCGTTGCATTTCCCAGACATACGGGAAGTACCCCGACCGCATCCGGGTCCAGGGTACCTGTATGACCAATTTTTTTCTGGCCGCATATCCCGCGAAGCTTCGCCACCACATCATGGGAGGTAAAGCCCGCTTCCTTATATACATTCAGCACGCCGTTCTTCATCATTTCCTTCTCCGCCGTCCAGCTGTCTTTC
>CAJFMW010000189.1 GCA_904392525.1 uncultured Eisenbergiella sp. | reverse complement strand
GAGAGCAGGGAATAACAGCCGGGCAGGTCCACCACGCGGCAGCGCCGGTTTTCGATGCGGCAGAAGCCCTGTGCGCACTCCACCGTTTTTCCGGCCCAGTTGCCCGTATGCTGCTTCAGTCCGGTCAAAGCGTTGAAAACCGTGCTTTTGCCCACGTTGGGATTGCCCGCGAGAACGAGAAGGGGCTCTCTTTCCCGGCCCGTACTGTCTGTACCGGAGAGGGGGTCCTGACCGGACGGCTCCACAAGAATGGTTTCTGCCTCCCTGTGCCGCAGAGCGACGACGGTATCCCGGATCAGGTAAGCGGCAGGTTCGCCCAGAGGACTTCTGACGACGCAGCGGACCGGGGTATTTTCCAGAAAGCCAGAGGTGATGAGGCGCCGCCGGAACGTGCCTTCTGAAAGCAGGCTGCAGATGACGGCGGACGTGCCGGGAGTGAGTTCGGAAAGCGGAATCTGTCTGGTCATATGGTCCTCCATGCCGGATCCTTTTTAATGGTCTCTGTAAACAGCATATGCACAGGAGGGAAGGAGGTTCCCTCAAGAGCTATACGAAGAGAAATGTTTCAGTTACTACTTACTCAGCCAGGTCTGCGCATCCACTGCACAGACCGTACGAAAACGGTACGGCTGTAACAATTTTCAACGGAAAAGAACGAAAAAGTATTTGACAAAATTTCTGCCGGGTGGTAATATAACCCCCGTAAGGCGAAGAGGTCTGAAAAAGACCGCTTCGCCTCTTTTGTTGTCCGGACTCTTCCTGACGGAACCGTCCGGCAGCTTTTCAGGATATCCCGGAGGGATATCCGAATTTCTCCGCAGAGGGTGGATCAAAGGCGCCGCATCCTTTGTGATCAATCTGAACGGGAGGTAGAAGTATATGGATGTTACAATGATAATCGATACTTTTTGGGTCCTGCTTGCCGCGATTCTGGTATTTTTTATGAATCTGGGCTTTGCAGCGGTGGAGGCGGGCTTCGCAAGGGCGAAGAACACCGTTAACATCCTTTCCAAGAATTTCATCGTCTTTGCCGTCTCTTCCCTGGGCTTTCTGCTTCTGGGCTGGGGGCTGATGTTCGGAGGGGATAATCCCTTTGTGGGAACGAGCCATCTGTTTATTCTTGGCGGAGGCGATCTGTCCTTTTACGACAGCACGCTGACCTCGAATGTTCCCTTCTGGGGAAAATTTTTCTTCCAGCTTGTGTTCTGCGGAACCGCGGCGACCATCGTATCCGGAGCGGTTGCGGAACGGATCAAGTATGTGGCCTTCATCATTTTCTCCTTTGTGCTTACGTTGATCATTTATCCCATCGTGGGCCACTGGGTATGGGGCGGCGGCTGGCTTTCCGACATGGGCTTCATGGATTTTGCGGGAGATGCGGTGGTGCATTCCCTTGGCGGCTGGGGCGCTCTGTCCGGCGCGCTGATTCTCGGACCCCGTATCGGAAAATATGGAAAGGACGGCAAGGCGAAGGCCATTCCCGGACACAGCATGTCCCTCGCTGTGATCGGCCTGTTTGTTCTCTGGCTCGGCTGGTTCGGCTTCAATCCCGGCTCTACCATGAGCTTCCAGAATCCGGCAGATGTGGTTTCCATTCTGATGACCACGAATACTGCTGCCATCGCTGCGGTTCTGACATCCACCATCACCTCCTGGATCTATCTTGGAAAACCGGATCTTGGCATGACTATCAACGGCTGTCTGGCAGGCCTGGTGGGAATCACAGGAAGCTGTGCCTATGTAAGCGTGTTAAGCTCCCTGATCATCGGCGCAATCGCCGGCGTGCTGGTGGTTTTCCTGGTGGTATTTTTTGACAAAATTAAAATCGACGATCCGGTGGGCGCCACTTCCGTGCATCTGGGCTGTGGAACCTTCGGAACCCTCTGTGTGGGTCTGTTCGCACAGGAAGGCGTGACCAGCCTTTCCACCAGAAACGGTCTGTTCTTCGGCGGCGGCTTTGGTCTGCTGGGAACGCAGATCGTGGGAATCCTTGCCATCGGTGTCTTTGGCTTTGTGACCACCGCTCTGGTCTGGCTCGCCCTGAAAAAGACCATCGGCATCCGGGTTTCCACGGAAGAGGAGATCGCCGGTCTGGATATCGGAGAGCATGGAAACATGGCCTATCCGGATTTCGCTCCCATTTCGGCGGCTCCCTTATCCGGGCTCTCTGCCGGGGCGGAGGAAGAGCGGGTGGCTGCTGCCGTGGCGTCCGTGCCGAAGGAAGCTGCTGAGGCTTCTGAACAGAAGGTTCCTGTGATCCATAAGGAAAGAACGGCAGGACCGAAGATGACCAAGGTTACCATTGTTACCAATCAGTCCCGGTTCTCTGAACTGGAGAGTACCCTCGCCCGGATCGGCGTAACGGGTCTGACCATCAGCAACGTGTTCGGCTACGGCATGCAGAAGGGACATGAAACCTATTTCCGCGGCGCTCCGGTGGAAAGCAGACTGCTTCCCAAGGTCAAGATCGACGTGGTAATCTGTAAGATTCCTACGGAAACGGTGGTAAACGCCGTGCAGAAGGTGCTCTGCACTGGAAACGTAGGCGATGGAAAGATCTTCGTATACGACGTGGAAGACGTGGTCAAGGTCCGCACCAACGAGCATGGTTACGACGCACTGCAGGATGAAGAATAGACTGCCAGGAAAGCGCAGAAGCCAATCCGTCCTGCGGCAAAACGGATAAAGTACAGAAAAATATAGAAGAATACAGGAAATAAGTGCTCCGAGTGGCTGCCTGTTCATGGCTTTTTTATGAACGGTGAAGCAGCCGCCCGGGGCATTTTTCTTTCGGAAGGCGGATGTTCTGCCTGTGGCGTTGAAAATTCGATAAATATTTCTGCCCAATTGCTGCCCGGGACTTGGCAGAAGCGACGATTTAGGGTAAAGTAAAGAAAAAGGAACCGGCAGGAACGGAGATTTGTGCCGGATTAAACGACCGCCTGCCGGCGGTGAAAGGAGCGGGGCACGAACCCAGTTCGTGCCAAAGAACGGCTGGCGCCGTTCTTCCAGAATAAACGACCGCCTGCCGGCGGTGAAAGGAGAGGTATGAAGAAAAAAAATATTCTTCTGTTAATGACGGATCAGCTCAGGGGGGACTGCATGGGCTGCGCCGGGCATCCGGATGTGAAGACTCCGTATCTGGACACGCTGGCTTCTAAGGGAGTGCGGTTTGAAAACGCCTATTCCGCCTGTCCGTCCTGCATTCCAGCCAGAGCGGCGCTGCACACCGGCATGAGCCAGGAATCCCATAAACGGGTGGGCTATGCGGACGGCGTGCGCTGGGATTATCCGCATACCCTGGCGGGAGAGCTTGCGAAGGCTGGATATTATACCCAGTGCGTGGGGAAAATGCACGTGGACCCGCTCAGAAACTATCTGGGTTTTCACAATGTGGAGCTGCACGATGGCTACCTGCACTATTATCGTGATCCCTTGATCGCTTATCATGAGAACCAGAAGGTGGCGGACGATTATTTTTACTGGCTCCAGAAGGAAAAGGGGATCGGCTGCGACGTGACGGACACCGGAATGGAATGCAATTCCTGGGTGGCAAGGCCCTGGATTTATGAGGAAAAATACCATCCCACCAACTGGGTGACGGACCGCTGCCTGGATTTCCTGCGCAGGAGAGACCCTGATCTGCCGTTTTTTCTGATGGCCTCCTATCTGCGTCCCCATCCGCCCTTTGACGCGCCCCAGTGCTATTTTGACATGTATGAAAAGAAAGAACTGACGCCGCCTGCGGTTGGAGACTGGTGCGATGATTCCCAGTTACAAAAGAAGGGGCGGATTTTCGATTCCGACACGGGCCCCATCGATCCGGAGCTGATCCGGCAGATGCAGGCGGGCTACTATGCCTGCGTGACCCATCTGGATCATCAGATCGGCCGTCTTTTGCAGGCGCTCATTGAAAACAAGCTTTATGACGATACCCTGATTCTGTTCGTGTCTGATCATGGCGAGCTTCTCGGGGATCATCATCTGTTCCGCAAGAGCCGGGCTTATCAGGGTTCCAGCCGGATTCCCTTCATCGTTTCCGGAGGTGCCTTCCATCCGGACGAGCCGGGCAGCGTGCGCACGGATCTGGTGGAACTTCGGGACGTGATGCCCACCCTTCTGGAAGCAGCGGAAGCACCGGTTCCGGACAGCGTGGAGGGAATCAGCGTCCTGAAACGCGCGCAGGGAGAGGCGGAGGAAAAGCCGGGCAGACTGCGGGAATATCTGCACGGGGAGCACTCTCTGGGCGAAGCCTCCAGTCACTGGATTGTGACGGAAACCGACAAATATATCTGGTATTCCCAGACGGGAAAAGAGCAGTATTTCCGCGTGGACGAGGACCCAAATGAGCTGCATGACCGGATTGGGGAAGAGGCGGATGCAGGCCGCATCGAACAGCTGCGCGGTATTCTGATCCGGGAGCTTTCCGGAAGGGAAGAGGGTTATGTGAAGGACGGCCGTCTGGTGACTGGCTGCGAACCCGCGATTCTTCTGAAATAACCGAACTTCAAAATTGACAAGCCACTGATTAAATGGTACATTTATAGCCGGATTCTTTACGGAATCCGGCGGATATTTTGGTGAAAAATATGGCTGCGGCCCGCACTCCTGCGGCGGCGCGGCTGAAATGAAAAGGAAAGGTACGTGATACGATGCATTGGTCAGACAAAATCGCGCAGGAAATCATCCGGCGCAGACCGGACAAGGAAGAGTATGTTTGCGCGGCCGGAATCAGTCCCTCCGGCTCCATTCATATCGGTAATTTCAGGGATATTGCCACCAGCCTGTTTGTTGTGAAGGCTCTGAGGAGACAGGGGAAGAAGGCAAAGCTGCTTTTTTCCTGGGATGAGTTCGACAGGCTCAGAAAAATTCCTGTAAACGTGGCAAAGGTGCCCCGTCCGGAAGGGGAGAAGCCCTGGGAGGAATACATCGGCTGTCCCTATGTGGATGTGCCGAATCCCTTTGACGACGGCTGTGAGAGCTATGCGAAGCATTTTGAAATGGAATTCGAGGCTGCTATGGAGCGCTTCGGTATCGAAATGGATTACCGTTATCAGGGTGCCATGAACCGTTCCGGAAAATATGCCGAGCATGTGATTCATGCCCTGAAGAAAAGAGGGGAGATTTTCGACATTCTGGACAGCTTCCGTACCCAGACCGCGCAGGAGGGAGAACGGGAAGCCTATTATCCGGTGAGCATTTACTGCCCGCACTGCGGCAGGGATACCACGAAGATCACCTCGCTGTC
>CAJFMW010000188.1 GCA_904392525.1 uncultured Eisenbergiella sp. | reverse complement strand
TGTAATTCTGCAGCTGTTTTACCAGATCCTGCACCGAGGGCGCTTTTGCGGACAGCCCCTGGCTCTTCTGCTTCCCAATCTCCTCCAGAATGAGCATCAGCCCTGCGGCGACAGCCTTTTCCGTCTCCCCGTTTCTGCCCCTGCTCTTCTCTTCAAATTCCTGCCAGGCGGCGGTCTGTCCCCACTGCTTTCTGGCCTGTTCGGCGTATTCATCCAGCCTGCTCGTATCAAACGCTTTAAAATCCATATTTACCTCCATGCCGAAGCGCCAAACTGCCGATTGAAAAATAAGCCATCAGGCTTATTTTTCAATCTCACTCCTGTCAGTTGTATTCCACGGGCAAACAGGATCAGGTTTTCCAGATGCTCCTTCTTCAGCTGCAGCATGGTGATCTGCTGCTCCAGGGCCCTGTTTCTGTCAAAATCGGGAGCGTGAATAATCTGGCTGATCTGCTTTAAGGGAAACTCCAGTTCGCGGAACAGAAGGATCTGCTGGAGGGTTTCCAGCGTTGCATCGTCGTACAGCCGATAGCCGGACTCCGTATATCCGGCAGGATGCAGAAGTCCGATTCTGTCATAATACTGCAGGGTGCGTACGCTCACGCCTGTCAGCCTGCTCACTTCCTTCACCGTCATCATTGGCGTTTTCTCCTTCCGTGTGAATACAGCATAAACTATGACGTAAGGTCGGAGTCAATCTGTTTTTTTGAAAAATTTCTTCCGGCTACAAATTTTCCCTTCACAGCTCCGTATACTTTTCCTTATGATCTCTTGCCTTTTCCACCGGATATTTTTCCGCGTTTTTCCGGATCTTTTCCTGAATGATTTCATCCAGATCCATGCCGCAGGTATCCGCCATCATGATGCCGTAGATCAGCACATCGGCCAGCTCCTCCCGCATATTTTCCATTTTCTCCTCACACCATACGTCGTCCCGGCTCCACTGAAAGACCTCCAGAAGCTCTGCGGCTTCCAGGCTGATGGAAATGGCCAGATCCTTCGGGGTGTGGAACTGCTTCCAGTTCCGTTCGTCTCTGAATTTTATTACCTGATCGATGGTTTCCTGTTTCATAAACGTTTCCTTTCTTAAACGGCTCCCCGTTTCTTTGTTATCTATCTGGTGCAAAAGCATTTATCACCTCATCAAACACCAGATAATTCCTCATATCATCCGGCCTGCAGTACACCGCGAAATGCACCTTCGCAAACATGCCGTAAAATTCCGGCAGCACCTCCGCCCAGGCACGGGCGGCAGTTTCCGGCGGATTGCGGAAGGCGCCGCAACCAAACGCGCCCAGGATCAGGATATCCTCCCGGTTTTGGGCGGCCACGGAAAGGATGCGGCGGACACGCTGCTTCAGGAGCTTCAGAAGCGCCTCCGGCGTTATCCGCACCGGCCTGGACGGGCTGGGATTCATGGCGTTGGAGGGACGCTCCCGCAGGTTGGGAGCGGCACAGCTGATCACGTCCAGCCTGCACCAGCACTTTTCCTCCACACGCTCAGGCGCATCATCATCCGTCTTGATCACCAGAATATCCGGCGTATAGATGCAGGCATCGGTATAGAGGGCATCATGGCGCTGTCTGTGAAAATCATAATAGGACTTCTTCAGCTCCGGCGTATTCAGGCAGGGATACAGGGTGGACAGACGGCAGAGGGATTCCTCCTGTGCGCTGCTTCCCTTCGTCACTCCGCCGCCCGGATTGGTGGCGGAGGCAAAATTAAGGACGGCCACTCTTTTTTCCGGATCCCGTCTCTTTTCCCGCACGGCCGCTTCAAAGGAACGGAAGGCGGTCACCTCCACCTGCGTCCTCTCGTACCGCTTCGGAAGAGCGGCGCGCTCCGCTTCTTCGCCGCGGGAAGCACCTCCATCCGGCAGACTGGAAGCCGGGTAAAATACCGTGCGCTTCTTCGTCTCTTCCACCGCATCCTGCAGCGTTCTATTCTGCCGGATCCAGGCCATGGTATCCTCAAATACCGCAATATTCCGTTCCTTCCTGTTTTCCCTCATATGCTCCACACCCTTTCCGGCTCACTTCCGGTCCTGCCGCCGGTCATTCCTCCCGCAGCAGCCACCGGAACGCCTTTTCCATCCTTCCTTCCGGATCGGCAAAATGATTCCCCGGATTGTATTCGAAGAAAACCCGCTCTCCCACAGCGTCACAAAACTCCCCGCGCAGAAGCTTCACCGCTTCCCGCGTGCAGTCCTCCACCCGGGCCATGCGGCAGTTTCCGGTTTTCCTTTCCCTGTCGCCCAGAGAAAAGTAGGCCCGCTTCAGCTGCCTGGAGGGCCTGTGCGCCCGCATGAAGGCAAGAAAACCATCGTACCAGAGGGAGCCGGAAATGCTGGCGATCCGGTCGAAAAGATCCGTCCGGTACGCCGCATATACGGAAAAAAGCCCGGCAAGAGACACGCCTGCCAGGGCACGAAAGCGGGGTTGGAGGGAAAGCGCCTCCTCTGTATGGGGAATGATTTTTTCCGTAAGAAAGGCCAGGTAGTCGTCCGCCTTTCCGCCGAAATCTTCTCCTCTTTGAAAAACCCGCTCGGCAGGCCAGGGTGTCAGATCCCGGTTCCAGTCCTCGCCTGAAATGCAGACGCAGGACGTATTTGCAGCTTCCAGAAGCTCTTCCGACAGGCGCAGGCCGTCCTGTGCGTTCTGTGCCCCGTGAAAATAAATCAGGCCGGGCCGGGAATCCGCCGCCCTGCTCTCCATCCGGCCTTCCGGAAGCAGGCAGGTAAGAATCAGCCCCTCTTCCTTTCGCACAATCTGCTTCATTTCATTCCTCCCAGTGTTCCAGAGCCGAACCTATCCTTCTTTTCTGCCGTCCTGTCCATAATCCGCGTCGCACAGGAACACAGCTGCATCCGCGTCATACCGTTTTAAGGGAATGCCGTGAAACTGTGTTTCCGTCGCCGCAAGCTCACCCCGTTCCAGCTTCGCCGTCTGAGATACCAGCCGGGAAATCAGCTCTTTTTTCACCGGAAAGCGGCCATGGGAGGGATAGATCAGGTCGAAGCGGCCGGTCATGCCCTCCAGACGCTTCAGGCTGTGGTAGAAGGCGGGGATATTGCGCATGGGGCCGAAGAGAAAAATGCTTCCGTCCTGGACGGTATCGCCGGAAAAGAGAACGCGGCGCTCCACATCCAGAATGGCGATGCTGCCCGGCGTATGTCCGGGAATCTCGATCACCTCCAGACGGCGGCCGCCCAGATCGATGCTGTTGCCGTCCCGGACAGGGATAATATCGGAAGCTTTTTTCGCCAGCGGATAATTGACCAGCTCCGCCGGATTCATGTAGACGGCGTCAAACTCCACATTGCTTCCGATATGGTCAATATCCGCATGGGTATTGAGGAGGGACAGCGGAAGCGCGGTCAGCCCTTCCGCCAGCTTCTTCGCGTTGTGCGTCTGCATGCCGCTGTCGATGAGCAGGGCGCTCCGGCTTCCTGTCAGCAGGAAAAAGCGGACGCCTTCCTCTTCCAGCCGCCAGGTCTGACCGTCAATCGGTATGATTCTGCAGCTCATGCGCCTGCCTCCTTTCCCCTGTTCCTTTATTGTTCTGCTGTTCCTTTACGGAAGAAGCGCTCTTTCTTCTTGGCCGCCTGCGTCTGCGCTTCTTTTTTCCCGCCTCTTCCTGGGCGGTCTCCGGACGCTTCCGCATTTCTTCCGGCACGGCATTTCGCATTTCTTCCGAGATGGTGTTCCTCGTTTCTTTCGGAGAGGTATTCCGCTTTCCCCCGCGTCTGCGTTTTCCTGCGGAACCGGCGCTTCCCTTTCCTGTATCCTTCTTTCCTGCCTCTCCCCGTCCGCTCCCTTTCCGGCGGGCGAAGAGGCTGCGGTTTCCCTTCATTTGAGCGTAGCAGGCGTCGCAGATGCGGCTCTGGACCCCCAGGGGAAGGAGCGCACCGCAGTACTGGCACTTGCGGATGTAATCCCTCTTATCCTTCGTCAGGTAGCGCATGATGGTCTCTTCCGTTTTTTCCCGCTCTGCGGACAGGCGGTCGGCGTCGATTTCCTTGCCCAGACGGATGGAGAACTGGTAATAGAGATCCAGCATTTTATAGAAGGTTTCATATTTCATCAGGCCGTTGTCGCTGCACATCATCAGGGAAGGAAAATGCAGGGACACGTCCGCCGTATAGGTTTTGCAGTAGTAGAGCCACAGATCCACGATGTCCCGGTTTTTGATGTCCAGGGAACAGGTCAGCATGCGGTAGAGCATGTGCTTGTCCTCGAAGCCGTCGATCTCCTTTCTGTCCTTAAACGCCTTTTCATAGAGGAACAGCACCTCCTCGATGCTGATTTTCTCAAACGGCGGCGGGGTTTCCACACTTTTCCAGATTTTCAGGACGGCGTCCAGGGGCTCGTCCATGTCCAGAAGCACCTGGGGGAAACCCAGGCTCACATGGTCGATCTCCGGTTCCGGCTCGTCGAAATGGGCGTGGATGTATTCCAGCCCTTCCTCTCCCACAGCGCTCACGTAACCGGTATCGTAGATCCCGTAGCGTCCGGCCCGGCCCGCGATCTGGCGGATTTCCGAGGTTTTTAAAGGACGGGTATGGCTGCCGTCAAATTTGTCCGTCTGGACGAAGACGATCCGTTTCACGGGAAGGTTCAGCCCCATGCCTATGGCGTCGGTGGAGACCACCACCTTCGTCTGGTGGCTGGAAAACAGGCGGATCTGCCTGCGGCGGATCTCCGGGGGAAGGCTTCCGTAGATGACGCTGGCGCGGACGCCGTTTCTCTCCAGCCGGCCCGCAATATCCAGAACGGCCCGTTTGGTGAACACGATCAGAGCGTCCCCCTCCTGCACATCCTCCGGAAAGCGGACGGGAACCGCCTCGCACATCAGCGCGGTTTTGCGCTCATAGCGGTGAATCTCATAGGTATCCTCACACAGGGAGATCAGGTGGGTGATTACCTTTTCAGCGGCGGGACTCATGCATACGTGGATCTCCTGCGCCTGCACGCCCAGAATGGCCCTGGTCCAGGAATGGCCCCGGTCGGGATCGGCGATCATCTGCGCCTCGTCGATGACAGCAACCTCATATTTCTGGTCGATGTCCAGCATTTCCACGGTGGAGGATATGATCCTGCTGTTGTCCTCATAGATGCGCTCTTCCCCGGTGAGCATGGTACAGGGGATGCCCGCATCCTTGATCTTCTCATAGACCTCCAGGGCGAGCAGACGCAGCGGCCCCAGATAAACCCCGGACTCCGCCCTGCGCAGGCGTTCCAGCGCCTGATAGGTCTTGCCGCAGTTGGTGGGACCGATATGGAGGACG
>CAJFMW010000187.1 GCA_904392525.1 uncultured Eisenbergiella sp. | reverse complement strand
TGCTGTTCTACCGGCGTCTGATGAAGCGTTACCGGCCGGAGGCTGTGCTCACCTATACCATCAAGCCGAATATCTATGGCGGCCTTGCAGCCAGAATGATGAAAACACCGTACCTTGCCAATATCACAGGGCTTGGAACCACCCTGGAGCATGAGGGAGCCCTGCAGAGGATGATTGTCCTCATGTATCGGACCGCCCTGAAAAAGGCGTCCTGCGTGTTCTTTCAGAATAAAGGAAACCGGGACTTCATGCAGAAAAAGGGCTGTGTGACGAGAAAATGCCGGATCATTCCCGGCTCCGGCGTGAATCTGGCTGAACATCATGCGGAGGCGTATCCTCCGGAAAATGCTTCCGGAGACGGCGGGCAGGTGGTGTTTCTTTCCATCATGAGGCTGATGAAGGATAAGGGAATCGACGAGCTGCTGGAGGTGGCGCAGCGGATCCATGAAAAGCATCCGGAAACGGTGTTCCGCCTGCTGGGCGCCTATGAGGAGGAAACCCGGGCGCACTATGAGCCGCTGGTGAAACGGCTACAGGAGAGCGGAGCGCTGGAATATTACGGCTACCGGGACGATGTGCCCTTGTTTCTGGCGGAGTGCCACGCCCTGATTCATCCCTCTTACCATGAGGGAATGAGCAACGTGCTTCTGGAGGCGGCGGCAACGGCAAGGCCGGTTCTCGCCAGCGCGGTGGAGGGTTGCCTGGACACCTTTGAGGACGGTGTGAGCGGCATTTCCTTTGCCCCGGGGGATGCGGAGAGCCTGGAGAAGGCGGTGGAAGCCTTTCTCGCCCTCCCTTATGAAAAGAAACGGGAAATGGGACAAAACGGCCGTGCTTATGTGGAAAAACGATTTGACAGGAGCCTGGTTGTAAACGCCTATCTGGAGGAACTGAAGCGGCTGTAGGGAAAACCGGACAGCGCAATAAGCCTGTTTTCGGATGCGGCCTGCCGGATAACCGGTCTGGACCGATCCGTGGCAATAGATCAAAGTGCAAAAAGAAAAATGTGCTTCCGGCACAGGAATCGAGGTTGATATGGGATTATATGAGAAGCTTGTAAACGGAGATTATATGAGAAGCTTGTAAACGGAGAAGAGAAGCTTTCCCTGGTGGGACTGGGCTATGTGGGCATGCCCATCGCGGTGGCTTTCGGCAGAAAGATCAATGTCATCGGGTATGATCTGAATGAAAAAAAGATTGAACTGTACAAATCCGGCATCGATCCCACCAGAGAGGTGGGGGACGATGTGATCAAAACCGCCAACGTGGATTTCACATCGGATGAGACCAGGCTGAAGGAAGCGAAATTTCACATCGTGGCGGTTCCCACGCCGGTGAACGCCGACCATTCTCCGGACCTGACTCCGGTGGAGGGCGCAAGCCGCACCGTGGGAAGAAATCTGACGAAGGGCAGCATCGTGGTTTTTGAGTCCACCGTGTATCCCGGAGTGACGGAGGAGATCTGCGTGCCGATTATGGAAAAAGAGTCCGGCCTGAAATGCGGCGTGGACTTTAAAGTGGGATATTCTCCGGAGCGTATTAACCCCGGCGACAAGGTGCACCGTCTGGAAACCATCGTGAAAATCGTTTCCGGTATGGACGAGGAAACCCTGGACACCATCGCAAAGGTTTACGAGCTGGTGGTGGAAGCGGGCGTATACCGCGCGGAGTCCATTAAGGTTGCGGAGGCCGCCAAGGTCATCGAGAACAGCCAGCGGGATATCAATATCGCCTTCATGAACGAGCTTTCCATCATTTTCAATAAAATGGGCATCGACACCAAATCCGTGCTGGAGGCTGCGGGAACCAAATGGAATTTCCTGAAATTCTTCCCCGGTCTGGTTGGCGGACACTGCATCGGCGTGGACCCCTATTACCTGACTTACCGTGCGGAAATGATGGGCTATCACAGCCAGATCATTCTCGCCGGCCGCCGGATCAACGACGACATGGGAAAATATGTGGCGGAGAACGTGGTGAAGAACCTGATCAAGGCCGACATCCCGGTCAAAACCGCCAGGGTTGCGATTCTGGGCTTTACCTTCAAGGAGAACTGCCCGGATACCAGAAATACCAAGGTCATCGACATCGTGAACGAGCTGCGGGAATACGGCATTGAACCGGTGATCGTGGACGAGACCGCGGATGCGGACGAGGCGAACCGTCTGTACGGCATCACCCTCGCGGACAGAAGCGAGATTAAAGAGGTGGACGCCCTCATCATCGCCGTGGCTCACGAAGAATTCAGCCATCTGCACAAGGCGCAGATTTCCGGCTTCTTCCGTCCGGAAAATCCGAAGAAGGTTCTGGTGGACATCAAGGGTATTCTGAACCGGAAGGAGTACCAGACGGAGGATTACATTTACTGGAGACTGTAAAACGGCCCGTTTACTGCGGTCTGTGCTGTGCAACACATATTGTGCAACACATTTTGTGTAGCACATTTTATGCAGGCTGTTTTCAATTCATGTTTTGACAGGAGATGACTATGGGATATAAACATCTGAAATTTGACGAAAATTCTGTATTTCTCGTAACGGGCGGAGCGGGCTTCATCGGCTCCAACCTGTGCGAGGCGATTCTGGACATGGGATATAAAGTGAGGTGCCTGGACGATCTGTCCACCGGAAAGCAGGAAAATGTGGAAATGTTCCTGGACCGGGAGGGATATACATTCATCAAGGGAGACATCAAGGATCTGGAAACCTGCCGCCGCGCCTGCGACGGAGTGGACTATGTGCTGAACCAGGCGGCATGGGGAAGCGTTCCGAGAAGCATTGAGATGCCCATTTTCTATGAGCAGAACAACATCGGCGGAACGCTGAACATGATGGAGGCGGCCAGAGAGAGCGGCGTGAAGAAATTTGTCTATGCGTCCAGCTCCTCCGTCTACGGCGACCATCCCGCCCTTCCCAAAAAGGAAGGAATCGAGGGCGAGGTGCTCTCCCCTTACGCCCTGACCAAGCGCACCAACGAGGAATACGGAAAGCTGTACAAGAAGTTGTATGGTCTGGATACCTACGGTCTTCGCTATTTCAACGTGTTCGGCCGCAGACAGAATCCGGACGGCATGTACGCGGCGGTGATTCCCAAATTTTTAAAGCAGCTTCTGCATGACGAAGTCTGCACCATCAACGGCGACGGAAAGCAGTCCCGTGATTTTACCTATATCGACAACGTGATCGAGGCGAATCTGAAGGCCTGCCTCGCTCCCAGCGATGCAGCGGGAGAAGCATACAACATCGGCTCCGGCGGCAGAGAATTCCTGATCGATATTTACTACGATCTGTGCAAGGCTCTCGGAAAGAACATCGAGCCCAAGTTCGGGCCTCCGAGAAAGGGAGACGTGCGCGATTCCAACGCGGACATCACCAAGGCAAGGGAGAAGCTCGGCTATGATCCGGACTATGATTTCGCTTCCGGAATCCAGCTCGCCATCGACTGGTATAAAGAAAATTTAAAATAAGCGGCGCGGCAGGATAACGCGCGAAAAGGCATGACTGCCGGGAAGTCGTTTCCTGCCTGAGCGGGACCGGCGTCTGAAACACTGTTTCAAAAACTGTTTCATGAAAGGACGTCCGGTCCCGTCTGTCTTTTAACAATGGAGATTAACATGAAATATAAAGTTGTTGTGTTCGGCGTGAAGGATACGACGGCGGAGATCGTATCCTATATACAGGAAAAGCTGCATCCGGTGGATCTGGTGGTGACGATTCACAGCGACGTGCTTTCCGGCAATCAGGTGTCCGGCTATAAGGGGCTTTCCTATCTGACGGATCAGTATGGGATCCCCGTGTTTGAGACCCATTCCTACGGGCTGAAGGATGAGGAAACCTGCCGTTTTTTTGCGGAAAATGAGTTTGAGATCGGCATTTCCATGGGATGGCAGCGGCTGATTCCCCAGGCGGTTCTGGACCGCTTCCAGTACGGGATCTTCGGGTTCCATGGAAGCTGCGGCTACCTGCCCTACGGAAGAGGGCGTTCTCCCCTGAACTGGTCCGTGATCAACGGGGACACCCGGTTTATCCTGAACCTGTTCCAGTATGATGCGAAGGCGGACAGCCCCAACGTATTCGCAAACGAGATGTTTTCCATCAATCCCCATGACACCATCCGCACTCTGCAGTATAAGAATATCCTGGTGTCCAAGCGGCTGATCGGAAGGCTCCTGCAGGCATGGCAGGAAGGAGCGGTGAAGGTCAACCGCCAGTCGAAGGATTTTGACGGCTGGTATGAAAAGCGCACCGCTGCCGATGGAAAGCTGGATTTTCACAAAAAAACCAGAGAGCTGTATGACCTGATCCGCGGTGTGACGAGACCTTTCCCGGGAGCATTCGCCTTCTGTGGGGATAGGAAGGTCACCATATGGAGCGCCCATCCCTTTGATGAGATGCTGGACTTCTCCGAATATGCGCCGGGGGAGGTCATCGATGTATTTGATGGAAAGCCCATCGTGCGGACCGTGGACGGCTCTCTTCTGATCGACGAGTATGAATGCGGGCGGGCTCTTGCAGGCGGAGATCTGCTGAACTGACGGCATTTCCGGCAGCCAGGGTTGACTAGGGCTACTACCGACTGAGGCAGGGAGGTAATTATGAAAATCGCGCTTCGGATGGATGATATTACGGCTGATATGAACTGGGACAATTTTTTCCGGCTGAAGGAGCTTTTCGATAAAGCGGGCGTCCGGCCGCTTCTCGGCGTGGTGCCGGACAACCGGGATGCTTCCCTTTCCTGTATGAAGGAAAGGGCGGACTTCTGGGAGCTTCTCCTGGAGCTGCAGGAGGAGGGCTGGTCCATCGCACAGCATGGCTGCCGCCATGTGTACACCACGAAAAAGGGCGGGTTATTTCCGCTGAATCAGTTTTCAGAGTTCGCCGGGCTGCCCTATGAGCGGCAGAAAAAACTGGTCGCTCATGGAAAGCGGATGCTGGAGGATCACGGCGTGGTGACGGATATTTTCATGGCCCCCGGCCATTCCTTTGATAAAAATACCCTGCGGGCGCTGAGAGAATGCGGATTTTTCTATGTGACTGACGGCTTCGGGAGCGGTCCTTACCGGAGAGAAGGGCTGACCTTCCTTCCCATCGCTCGGAAAAAATCGGCCTGCTTTGGAGACGGAGAGGGGTATACCACCCTGGTGATCCACGCCAACGGGATGAGCGACGCCGAGATCGGCTGGTATGAAAGAATGCTTGCAGAACATGCCGGGAATTTTATCTCCTACGGACGGCTTCTGGAGCTTCCTGCCGAAGAGCGCGGTTCTGCAGGAAATCTTGCAGAATATGTGCAGGCATGTGGAAAACGCATGGCGGTGCGGGCGCTGTCCGCGTTCCGGCTGAAATAACGGGCAGCCCTGGTGAGAAAAGGAAAAGGAGTACAGAAGGGATGAGTCAGGGAAACGGACCGGTCAGGGTGCTGCAGGTGCTGGGAGGAACCAGCCTGGGCGGCGCGGAGAGCCGGGTGATGGACAGCTACCGGCATCTGGACAGAAGCCGGATTCAGTTTGATTTCTGTGTCCATTCACAGGAGGAAGGCTTTTTTGATAAAGAAATTGAAAGCCTGGGCGGGCATATATACCGGGTTCCCCGGTTCAAGGTGGTGAACTGGCTGGCATACCGGAAAGCATGGAAGAATTTTTTCCGTACCCATTCAACACAGGGGCATCCGGACTATGTGGCGGTACACGGACATATGACCAGCACGGCTTCCATTTACCTTCCCATCGCGAAGGCGGCGGGCGTGCCTCTCACCATCGCCCATGCCAGAAGCGCCGGTGTGGATCCCGGGCTGAAGGGTGCCATGACCCGCTTCCTGCGCAGGAATCTGGGGAAAAAGGCGGATGTGTGCCTGACCTGCTCCCGCCTCGCGGGGGAGGCCGTGTTCGGGGAAAAAATGGTGGCGGCGGGCAGGGTGACCACCGTTCCCAACGCCATTGACGCCCGGGAATTCGCTTTTTCTGAAAAGAAGCGGAAGCAGAAGCGCGCGGAGCTTGGCATCGGCGCGCAGGAATTTGTGATCGGCCACGTGGGGCGATTCGGCCACATGAAAAATCACGCCTTTCTTTTGGATGTGTTCGCGGAGATTCACCGGAAAATGCCGGATTCCCGTCTGCTTCTGGTGGGAGAAGGCGGCCTGATGGATTCCGTGCGGGAGAAGGCGGCGTCTCTCGGCCTTTCTGACCGGGTGATTTTTACGGGAAACCAGGCGCAGGTGGCGGATTTCTACATGGCCATGGATTTCTTTGTGTTTCCCTCTATCTTTGAAGGGCTTCCCGGCTCCGTGATCGAGGCGCAGGCGGCCGGCCTGCGCTGTCTGGTGTCGGACAGCGTGACGGACGAGGTCCTGATCACGCCTCTGGCGCAGGCCCGTTCCCTT
>CAJFMW010000186.1 GCA_904392525.1 uncultured Eisenbergiella sp. | reverse complement strand
CTCTCCGATATAGGCCTCCGCAAAGGAATGCGCATAGATCAGGGAAGTCCGGTAAACGGTACGGCCTCTCTTTTCAATGATGACCTCCACCCGGTCTCCATAGGAAACGCCCAGATTTAAGAACATCTCCCTCGGGATGTTGGTCCACAGGCTTCCGAAACGCACATCCAGCACGTCCACGGTGCCCGTGATCTCATCGCCGGACAAAACGGCGGGCTCATAGGCGATCTCCACCACGCTGTCCACCGGCACCTCGGGACCCACGCCCTCAAAGTCGATGATGCCCGCGGCGAGTCTTGCTCCCGTGTACGCATAAATGTCACGGCCGTGGAAGGTATAGCTCTCTCCGGAACCGGGAAGCCGGTTGATGGATTCGTCGATCACCCTGGCCGCCTGAATGCCGCACAGATGCTTCACATGGGTCAGCGTACCGTTGTCCGGCGTCACCACATACTGGCCGCCGCAGGTCTTTACCACAATGCTTCTTCTGGTGGAGCCCACGCCCGGGTCCACCACGGAAACGAACACCGTTCCCTCCGGCCAGTAGCTCACGGTCTGGATCAGCCGGTAGGACGCCTCCCAGATATCGTACTGTGGAATCTCATGGGTCAGGTCTGAAATCTTCAGTTCACTGCATACCGAATAGGCCACGCCGTACATCGCGCTCACCGCGCCGTCCGCCCGTCCAAAATCCGACTGAAAAATAAGGGGTTTTAACTGTTTCTCCATATCTACCTCTCTTTCTGCCGCCATTGGCGGCATTTTAATCCTGGAAGAATGGCGTCAGCCATTCTTCGGCACGAACCGGCAGGTTCGTGCCAGCCTCGCTTTCTGCCGCCTTCGGCGGCTCTTCATTCCGGTGAAATTGGCCAACAGGCCAATTTCCAGGATGAAATCCGCAGGATTTCATCCGCCTCGCTTTCTGCCGTCCGTTCGGGCGGCATTTTATTCTGCATTTTCCTTCCTACGATGGTAACAGATTCTTCCCGGTCTGTCCATACCTGCCCGTGAACACGGCCACGGATCTGGGGCGCATGATGAATTCTCCGTCGATGCGCACCTGCTCCTCCCCTTCGTAGCAGTATTTTCCCTCTCCGTTTCCAAAGGTGTTGACGGCCACATGCCAGTCTCCCGTCTGCTTCAGGTCTGGAAGGGTGATCCGCACATCCTCCCAGTAGACGTTGAGCGCTAGGTAAACCAGGTCGTCCCGTCCCTTTTTGCTGTCATAGCCGGCGAAGCAGATCCCGATGGTTCCTGCATTCGGAGCCGGCCGCTCTCCCTTCGCCGCGTCCGCTCCGTATACCCGGACGGATTCCAAGCCGCAGACCGCACGGGGAAGCTCTTCCCGGATGGCCGGATGGGTCAGACGGTAACGGATCATGAACCGGAAAAATGCAAACAGCTCCCGGTTCTTTTCCAGCAGCCGCCAGTCCAGCCAGGAAATCTCATTGTCCTGGCAGTAGGGGTTGTTGTTTCCATACTGGGTGTTGCCAAATTCGTCCCCGGCCAGGAACATGGGCGTGCCCCTGCTGCACAAAAGTACGGCGCAGGCGTTTCGGATCAGGCGGAAGCGCAGGGAAAGCACCTCTTTTTCCTGCGTCTCCCCCTCCACCCCGCAGTTCCAGCTCCGGTTGTCGTTCGCCCCGTCGGTATTGTTCCAGCCGTTGGCCTCATTATGCTTTTCATTATAGGAATACAGATCATACAGGGTAAAGCCATCGTGACAGGTGAGGAAATTCACGCAGGAATTGTAACCCGCATAGTTCCGGATCCGTCCGCCGTTTTCTCCATTTTCCTCCTCTTCCTCTCCTCCTGTCCCGTACAGGTCGAAGGAACCGGCAATCCGCATGGCGGCGTTTTGTGCCTCCCAGAGATCTCCCTTTAAATAGGAACGCAGGGCGTCCCGGTACTTTCCGTTCCATTCCGCCCAGCGGCCCGCCGCCGGAAAGCTTCCCACCTGATAGACGCTGCCCGCATCCCAGGCCTCCGCGATCAGCTTCACATTGTCCAGAAGCGGGTCGCAGGCCAGACTCTCCAGCAGAGGGGGCCGATTCATGGGCGAACCGTCCTCGTTTCTTCCCAGAATGCTGGCGAGGTCGAATCGGAAACCGTCCACCCGGTAGTACACCGTCCAGTAGCGGAGACATTCCAGAATCATCTGCCGCACCATCGGATGATTGCAGTTCAGCGTATTGCCGCAGCCGCTGAAATTATAATACCAGCCGTCCGGCGTGAGCATGTAATAGATCCTGTTGTCAAAGCCCTTGAAACAGAAGCAGGGGCCCTGTTCATTGCCCTCCGCCGTATGGTTGAACACCACGTCCAGAATAACCTCGATCCCGTTCTCATGAAGCGCCCGGATCAGCTCCTTCAGCTCCGTCCCTTCCCGGTTGAACTCATTTGCCGCCGTATAGCTGGTATTCGGGGCAAAAAAGCTGACCGTATTGTAGCCCCAGTAATCCAGCAGTCTCCTCCCATCCACTTCTCTGGAGTTCATGGTTTCGTCAAATTCAAAAACCGGCATCAGCTCCACCGCATTGATGCCGAGCTCCTTCAGATAGGGAATCTTTTCCTTCAGCCCGGCGAACGTTCCCTTGTCTGCCACGCCGGAAGACACGTGGCGGGTAAAGCCCCGCACATGCAGCTCGTAGATGACCAGGTCGCTCAGCTGCCGCCTAGACTGCGGCATACTCCCCCAGTCAAACACATCCCGCACCACCCTGGCATGGTAATGCTTTTCCTGATGCTTTCCCCAGATGCTCTGGCCCGTCACCGCCCTGGCATAGGGGTCCAGAAGGATGGCGTTTTTATCAAAGCGCAGCCCCTTTTGCGGCTCCCACGGCCCGTCGATGCGGTAGGCATATTCAAATTCCCCGATATCCAGGCCGAAAACGATCATGGCGTACACATCCCCAACCCGGTATTCCTCCGGAAAGGGCAGCACCGCATAAGGTTCTTCCTCGCCCCTGTGAAAAAGCAGCAGCTCACAGCCCGTCCCCTCATGAGTATGCACGGTGAAATTCACGCCCTCCGGAAGGGCCATCGCCCCGTTTAAATGAAACAGCCCCGGACGCACCGGGTATCCCGCAATCTCTCCCATCGGAGCGAAAACGGCGGGCATGCTTTCCAGTTCTTCGTTTGTTTCATATTCCACTTTTCGTTCCTCCATGCTCTGAAATGCCACGCTAATCTTCAGACAGTATAACATATTTTTTCTCTTTCCTGCCATCAGCATGCCCAAAAGTTTCCTTTTCCTCCCGCACAAACAGGACAATTCTGCCAAATTCTAAAATTTCCATAAATTTTTCTCTCCATTTTTTCGAATCTGGTGTATAATACAAGCACGTCTATTATGGACAAATGTCTTCCCGCCATGAGCGACGGGAAGACAGGAGGCGTGCACGAACAAAGTTCGTGCCAAAGAATGGCTCCGCCGTTCTTTCTTTGTATTAAAAAGCCGCCCAAGGGCGGCAAAAGGAGGAAATGTTATGAAAAAGGCAATCAGTTTTGTTCTGACTGCCGTGATGTGCGCAGGTCTTCTTGCAGGCTGCGGCAGCACGACGGCAGACACCGGATCTTCTTCCGCATCTGAAAGCTCAGCTGCATCCGCTTCCACTGAGGCGGCCGGAAATGCAGACGCAGAGGCTTCTGCGGAAACCACCGGCGCGGCTTTCAAGCTTGGCGGCACCGCTCCCCTGACGGGCTCCGCTGCCATTTACGGAAATGCCGTAATGAACGGCGCACAGATCGCGGTTGATGAGATCAACGCGGAAGGCGGCGCCATCCAGTTCGAATTAAAGTATGAAGATGATGAAAATGACCCTGAGAAGGCTGTTTCCGCTTACAACGCTCTGAAGGACTGGGGCATGCAGATCTCCCTCGGCTCCGTTACCACCAAGCCCTGTGAGGCGGTTGCAACAGAGCATTATGCGGACCGCATTTTCGGCCTGACCCCTTCCGCTTCCTCCACCGCAGTGACGGAAGGCAAGGACAACTTCTTCCAGATCTGCTTCGCGGATCCCAACCAGGGTGTTGCTTCCGCTGATTACATTGCAGATCAGCAGCTCGGTACCAAGATCGCCGTAATCTACAGAAATGATGACGTGTACTCCAGCGGCATCTATGAGAAGTTCCAGGAAGAGGCCAGCGCGAAGGGGCTGGAAATCGTATCCGCCACCACCTTCACCGATGCCAGCTCCAATGACTTCTCCGTACAGCTGACCGAGGCAAGAGATGCCGGCGCCGACCTCGTTTTCCTTCCCATCTATTATCAGCCCGCTTCCCTGATTCTGAAGCAGGCCAGCGACATGGGATATACGCCCAAGTTCTTCGGCGTGGACGGCATGGACGGAATCCTGACTCTGGAAGGCTTTGATACTTCCCTGGCAGAAGGCGTCATGCTTCTGACTCCTTTTAATGCGGATGCGACGGACGACAAGACCGTGAGCTTCGTAACCAAGTATCAGGAGCTTTACGGTGAGGTTCCGAATCAGTTTGCAGCAGATGCCTACGACTGCGTATACGCTTACAAGGCGGCGCTGGAAGCTGCGGGAGCCACCGCTGACATGAGTGCGGAGGAGCTGTGCGAGCTGATGGTCGCCACCTTCCCCACCATCACCTTTGACGGCCTGACCGGTGAAGGCGTGACCTGGGATTCCACGGGCGCGGTTTCCAAGAGCCCGAAGGGCATGGTCATCGAAAACGGCGCTTACGTCGGAATGGACTGATCCCAGACGGCACAGGCGGCGGGCTGCTTTCTGCATGCCTGCCGCCTGCCGTTTTTTCGGGGAAAGGACGGCTTCTTCCGACGCTGTTGTTTTGTTTATAAAAAAACTGTTGACCCCCAGCCTATGATGCGAGGCAACGGCTCGATGCGGTTCCTGCGCTCCGGTCCGGCGCGCCATTCCAGCGTGCCATTCCGGCACGTGGCGCAGCGCGGCGGGTACGGGCAGCGGGCGAGCTGCTGCCTGGCATCACAGGCGGAAAGGAGATTCCCATGACCTTTTTATCCCATCTGATCAACGGCATCAGCCTCGGCAGTGTGTATGCCATCATTGCGCTGGGTTATACGATGGTGTATGGTATTGCCAAGATGCTTAATTTCGCCCACGGAGACGTCATCATGGTGGGCGCTTACATATCCTTCTGCACCACCAGCTATCTGGGCATCGCCATTGAACGGCTCGCGTATAAGCCGCTTCGGCAGGCGCCCTCTCTGGCCGTTCTGATCACGGCCATCGGCGTATCCTATTTTCTGCAGAACGCGGCCCTTCTGATCTGGGGTTCCAGCCCCAAGACCTTTTCCTCCATCGTGGGAAAGTGGTCCGTCCAGCTCTTTGGCGGCAGGCTTATCATTTCCGGCGTGACCATCGTGACCGTCGCCGCCTGCATTCTCATCATGATCGTGCTGACGCTGTTCACCACCAAAACCAGAATGGGAACCGCCATGCGCGCCGTTTCAGAGGATAAGGGTGCTGCCGGTCTCATGGGCATCAACGTGAACACCACCATTTCCGTC
>CAJFMW010000185.1 GCA_904392525.1 uncultured Eisenbergiella sp. | reverse complement strand
GGCTGATCTGTCTGGCCGATCCTGGAGAAAGGAGAAAGAGTAAATGGTAGAATATGAAAGAAAGCAGGTATCCCTGGCGGTATATACCCGCCGGGCGGTACCCGGCGTATATCCGGACGGACTCGCGCGCAGCGTGCATTTTGCGGTAAGCCGGGACGGAAAAACGTATGAGCCATGGAATTCAGGATATGGAATTCTGTTCGCGGAAGGGACGATAACGGAGCAGAATACCATCCGCCCTAAATGCGTAAAGGATCCGCACCTGTCCAGAAGAAAGGACGGCAGCTTTGCCATTACGGCCAGACGTGTGGAGGAGGACGGCAGCGAGGATGAAGAAAGCCGGGGAAAGGTGCTTCTGTGGCTGACGGAGGATTTTATCCATTTCACGGCATGCGGACTGGTGGCGGAAAACGGGCTTTTGGAGGAGCGGGAAGGAACGGATACGCTCCCGGTGGATGCCGCTGTCTGCGGCCGGGCGGCTCTTTATTGGGGAAAGCTCCGCAACATTGGGATTCACCTGCCGGAACGGGTAAAGGTTTCCGATGCGGAGGAGCTGGAACGGGTGAAGGCTCTCGCCGTCTATACGGACGGTTCCACGGCAGAGAAGCAGGTGGACTGGGATAGCGCCTGCCTGGATTTCAGCAGGAAAGGAGAGTATCTGATCAGAGGCCGGGTAAAAAGTCCCGCTTATCCTTTCCCGCTGGACCGCGGCTGGGGAGATCCGGTGATCTTTCCGTGGGAAGGAAAATATTATTATATCGCGACCAATGATAACCGGAACGATATCGGGTTCTATGTACGTGAGGCGGAGCGGCCGGAAGAGCTGTTCGGAGAGCATGTGAAACAGCATGTGATCCTGGATTATGATGAAAAAAGGGAGCTGATTCAGACCTTTTGGGCGCCGGAATTTCACGTGATCGGAGGACGGCTGTATATTCTGTTTGCCGTTGGCCCCAGGGAATGGGGACCGCAGTGCTGGCTGATGCGGCTGAAGGAGGGAGGACGCATCACGGATCCTGCAGCCTGGGAGGATCCGGTGAGAATCCGGAAAAAAGATGGAAGCTTTCTGTGCAGGGAAGGGATTACGCTGGACATGACCTTTCTGAAAGCGGGAAGACGCTCCTATGTGGTATGGTCCTATCGAAATGGAATCAACACGCCGCTGGATACTGGCTCCATGCTCTACATTGCTCAGATTGATGAAAACGCGCCCTGGCAGCTGGTCAGCGATCCCGTGCTTCTGAGCAGACCCCTGTATGGATGGGAGAATACGGAAGGGACGATCAATAACGAGGGGCCGCATGCCTTTACGATGGGAGGAATGGTTTATCTGACCTATTCCGGCGGTTCGGCCAACGGCTATACCTACGTTCTTGGTATGTTGTGCGCAAAGGAATCTTCAGACCTGACTGATCCGGACAGCTGGGAAAAAAGCGTGGCGCCGGTGCTGTCCTTTTACAGCGTGGAAGGGCAATACGGCCCGGGACACAATTCTTTTTTCATTGACCCCGACGGAAACCTGATGATCGCTTACCATGCGGAAACAGCCATTGATGACAGCATCCGTTGTCCGGGAATCCGAAGAGTACATTTCGATATTCAGGGAAGGCCGAGATTTGATCTGTCGGCGGACCGGGATCTGGATCCAAAGCTGTGCGAGGTGAGCCTGCGGGTGATGGTATGTCCGGAAGAGAAAGACGGAGAGGGGGAGAACTGATATGCTGAAAATAGTAAAAACGGAAAACGGTCTGATACGGGGACTGCCTGCGGCGGATCCGAGGGTGATTTCCTTTAAGGGAATCCCCTTTGCCGCCCCGCCGGTAGGGAAGCTTCGCTGGAAGGCGCCGCAGCCTGCGGCGGACTGGGAAGGGGTGCGGGACTGCCTGGAATTTGCGCCCATTTCCATGCAGAGTATTCCGGGGCTGGATAAGGAAAATATTTATACCAGGGAGTGGAATGTGGATCCTTCGATTCCCATGAGCGAAGACTGCCTGTACCTGAATGTCTGGACGCCCGCCGAAAGTGACAAGGACAGGCTTCCCGTTTTCGTATGGTATTTTGGCGGCGCGCTTCAATGGGGAAATACGGCGGAGATGGAGTTTGACGGCGAGCGGCTGGCGCGCAGGGGAATCGTGGTGGTGACGGTAAATTACCGTTTGAATGTCTTCGGCTTTCTCGCCCATCCGGAGCTTTTTGAAGAAGCACCGGACGCGCCGGCCAATTTCGGCAATCTGGATCAGCAGTACGGCCTGTTCTGGACAAAACGTAATATCGCGGCTTTTGGCGGCGATCCGGACAACATCACGATCGGAGGCCAGTCTGCGGGCGGAGGCAGTGTGCTGACTCAGCTGAACTGTGAAGGAAACCGGGGTTACATACAAAAAGCCATTGTAGAGAGCGGCGTTTTCCTGGATCCATATCAGGAACGGTTAAAACTGACAAGAGAGCAGGCGCTGGAACAGGGAAAGCGCTTTTTTGAGTATCTGGGCGTGCGGACGCTGGAGGAAGCGAGGGCGCTTCCTGCGGAATTTATCCGCGATAAGAACGACGCCTTCGGCGCGTTCTGGGTTACCATTCCGGACGGCGTATATCAGACCGATACATATTGGAACAATATGGCGGCAGGGAGGTTCCTGGATGTGCCGATTCTGACAGGATATACGGAGGATGAATTTCTGACCGGGCCTCAGGCGTCCGACATGGAAGGTCTGAAAAAGGAAGCAGAGGAGAAATTCGGGGAACGGGCAGGCGAGTTCCTGAGGCTCATCCGGGAAAAAGGCGGAAAAAACGAAAAATCATTTGAGGAAGTAAGGGCAGCCGCACAGATTCATTCGGTTGAACTCGGCATCCGCAGGATGCATCAGCTTCTTGTACGTTCCGGAGCGAAACAGCCCATGTACGTATATTCCTTTGGCCCCCATATTCCAGGATGGGACAATCCGGGCGCCTTTCATTCTGTGGACCTGTGGTTTTTCTTTGAGACGCTGGCCAAGTGCTGGAGACCCTTTACCGGGGGCCACTATGACCTTGCCAGACTGATGTGCAATTATTGGACGGAATTCATCAAAAAGGGAAATCCTGACGGCAGAGACGCGGACGGAACACAGATGCCTGCCTGGGATGCTTTCACGGAGGAGGCCCCCATGGTGATGACCTTCTGCGGCGGAGCAAGAGAAGAAAGCCTGCCGGAAGATGAATGGATGGCTTTTATGAAAAATAATGTGAAGGGATGAGCGAAGAGGAGAACAGATGAACAGAAAAAAATATGTCGTGGAGCAGGGAGCATCGGTTCCCTTTCATAACAGAACGGATTATTGTGTGGGGACGGGGCGGATGGGCCTGGCTCTGCAGAAGGAATATCAGGAACAGCTCGCGCTGGTACAGGAGGAAATCGGCTTTTCCCATATCAGGGGGCATGGCCTGTTTTCGGATGATATGGGGATCTATCGGGAATATGAAGATGAAAACGGAGAAAAGCATGCCGAATACTGCTTTACCTATCTGGATCTGGTGATGGACAGTTATCTGAAGCTGAATATCCGGCCTTTTCTGGAACTGGGTTTCATGCCTGCGAAGCTGGCCAGCGGCGATCAGACTGTTTTTTACTGGAAGGGGAATGTGACCCCGCCCAAAAGCTACGCGGCCTGGTGCAAGCTGGTTCAGGCGACTCTTCGCCACCTGATAGAGCGTTACGGTGCGGATGAGGTGACCGGATGGCCGATCGAGGTATGGAACGAGCCGAACCTGCCCGGCTTCTGGAAGGATGCGGACATGGAAGAGTATTTTCTGCTCTTTGCGGAAACCTTTGCGGCGGTTAAGGAAGTGGATTCCCGGTTTCGGGTCGGCGGCCCGGCCATCTGTGGGGTGGAGGATGAAAAATGGATCCGCTGCTTCCTTGAATTCTGCAGCAGAGAGAGGATACCGCTGGATTTTGTAACCCGTCACCATTATACGACCGAGGTGCCTGAAACGGCGGGACATTATGGCTATGTGAAGCTGCGGGAACCGGAGGAGGGCTTTGAAAACCTGCAGAGCACCAGAAATATTGTGGACAGCTTCACACAGTACAGGGGGCTGGAGATTCATATTACGGAATTCAACACGTCTTATGTCCCCAACTGTCCGCTGCATGATACCAATCAGAATGCGGCTTATATCGCGCACCAGCTTTCCAGACTCGGTGATGTGAATGAATCCTATTCCTACTGGACCTTCGGAGATATTTTTGAGGAATTTGGCGTGCCGTTTACGCCTTTCCATGGAGGCTTTGGGCTGGTCGCAAACGGAGGAATCCCCAAACCCACATTCTGGACCTTCCGGTTTTTCAAGGAACTGCAGGGGACCTGCGTACATCGTTCCGAGGACGCGGTGATCGTAAAGCGCGGTGATGGAAGCTATCGGGGCGCAGCCTGGAACCGGACGATGAACGGGAGCGGCGAAACGCTGGAGCTGGAATTTCTGCTTCCCATGGAAGCAAAGCAGGAGAATGCCGGGGAATGCTGCATCCTCACCAAAACCGTGGATGAGGTGACCTGTAACCCGCTGAAGCTGTGGCATGATATGGGAGAACCTTCCAGCCTGTCGGAAGCGCAGAAAAAACTGTTGAAGGAAGGTGCAAAGCCGTTTGTAGAGACATACAGAGAGCATCTTGTGGACGGAAAGGTGCAGATAAGCCTTATGGTAAGGGAAAATGGTGTGGTATATTTTGAAGTGTTCCCTGTGAAAGATGGAAGCGACAGGGGGTACAGTTACCAGAAGGCAGTGAGAAGAAAATAAATTTTTTCAAAGAAGCATATTTGCAGGAATTTATAAAACAGTCAAAAGTTCTGAGGGGGCTTTTGGCTGTTTTATTTTTGATTTGCTTCCTGTCGGAATTGAAAATTTTGAGGAATTCCAGGCGGATGATATTCTGATTCTCACGCTGCTTTGTTCCCGGCTGAAGGGCAAAAAGGTGGATGCGACTGAGGTGGCGGCAATCATCGAGATATGTCATACGGCATCGCTGATACACGACGATATTATCGATGATGCAGATACGAGGCGCGGCCAGCTGTCCGTTCAGGAAAAGTTCGGACGGGAAATGGCAGTCTATTGCGGCGATTTTATGATCTTTGCCGCATTGGGGCGTACGGACCTGAGGCTTAAGCCGTGGTACAGAGCCATGTTTTCCAGGCTTGAGATGATACGGATATAAATGAAGAGAAATATATGGAGAATATCGTGGGAAAAACGTCCGCCATGTTCATCATCGCCTGTGAAGCGGGCGCATATGAGGGAAAATGTGATCTGGATGAATATAGAAGCGATAGATGAATTTGCAAAAAATCTGGGACTCTTATTCCAGATCAGGGCCGCCGGAGGATACGGTTATACGCTTAAAAAATGGAACACTTTAAAAATCTGGCGAAGGAAAGCCTTGAGATATTCGGAGACTCTGTTGCCAGAAGAAAACTCACAGAGCTGGTTGATTATCTCTGGGAGAGCACGAACGTCTTGCGTATGGAATAGGAATGTGCGTATGGAACAGGAATGGAAGGACTGCCGCTTTTTTCGCAGCTTCCATTCCCTTTTTTCATAACTTCCATTCCCGCTCTGGCAGGAACGGGAAGATTCTGGTATACTGATATCTGTATGAAAAACATCAGAAGGAGCCAGGAGCGCTCCGGAATGGAGGAATACCTATGAATCCCGTATATGATAAATTACTGAAATGCTACGAAAGCTTCCGGCAGAAAATTGACTTCAAGCCGGAGGTTGCCATTGTTCTCGGGTCCGGACTGGGGGACTATGCGGACGACATCCGGGTGGAGGCAGAGCTGGACTATCATGAGATCGAAGGCTTTCCGGTGTCCACCGTACCGGGCCATGCCGGAAAGTTCATTTTCGGCTACGTGGGACAGGTCCCTGTGGTCTGCATGAAGGGAAGGGTGCATTATTACGAGGGCTACCCGATTTCCGACGTGGTGCTTCCTGCCAGGTTGATGAAGATGATGGGGGCGAAGATCCTGTTTCTGACCAATGCGTCCGGCGGCATCAATCCGTCCTTCCATGCGGGGGATTTTATGCTGCTGACCGACCATGTTTCCCTGTGGGCGCCCAACCCGCTGATCGGCGCGAACATCGACGAGCTGGGTGTGCGTTTCCCGGATATGACCCACGTGTATGACCTGGAGCTGAGAGACATGATTAAGGAAGCGGCTGCAGAGCAGAATATCGGTCTGCAGGAGGGCGTATACGCCCAGCTCACCGGACCTTCCTTTGAATCTCCGGCGGAGATCCGCCTGCTGCATCAGCTTGGCGTGGACGCGGTGGGTATGTCCACGGTGGTGGAAGCCATCGCGGCCAATCATATGGGAATGCGCATCTGCTGTATTTCCTGTGTATGCAATCTGGCGGCGGGCATGACGGACAACCCGCTGACCCATGAAGAGGTGCAGGAAGCGGCCAATGCGGCGGCACCGCTTTTCCGGACGCTGGTGACGGAGTCCGTGAAGAAGTTCGGGGAGAGG
>CAJFMW010000184.1 GCA_904392525.1 uncultured Eisenbergiella sp. | reverse complement strand
GGTGAGCAGCAGGTTCCTGAAGAAAAAGGGGATTCCCGTGCTTCTCGCGGATGAGGGGCTGAAGGAGGAGCTTGCAGGGGAAGCCATGAAACAGGCGGGCCTGAAAGGTTCTCCGGGCCGATTTTTAAGGGATCTTTCCCGTGTGAAAAACGGGATGACAGAGCCGGAGAGCGAAGAGGGGAAGGAGCCAGAAGCGGATAAACGCAAGGAAGCCCGCGTTTTGTATCAGGAGGTCATGAAGGAGCAGGGAGTAATGGACTATGACGATCTGCTCCTGGAGACGCTTCGCCTGCTGGAAGAGGAGGAAACGGTGACCGATGAGGACCGTGCCTGTTTTGCCTGCCTTCTGATCGACGAGTTTCAGGACATCAACCCGCTGCAGTACCGCCTGATGCAGGCATGGAACCGGAATGGGACAGAGCTTTTTGTGATCGGAGATCCGGATCAGTCCATCTATGGTTTCCGCGGCTCAGATGCGGCCTGCTTTGATAAGCTGTCGGAGGATTTCCCGGAACTTCACACCATCCGGCTGGAAGAAAATTATCGGTCCACCCGGCAGATTCTCGCCGCTTCCCTCGCCGTCATTTCCCACAATGCGGGCGGAGCGAGGCAGATGCAGGCGCACCGCAGCGGCGACGCGGCCGTGCGTATCGTGACCGCTCCGGATGAGCGGCGGGAGGCGATTTTTACCGCAAAGGAGATCAACCGGCAGATCGGCGGTATCGATATGCTGGATACGGAAGAGAACGACCACAGAGGAGACGCGGCGCGCAGCTTTTCCGATATCGCCGTGCTGTACCGGACCCACCGCCAGGCCGCCTGGCTGGAAAGGAGTTTTCGTCAGGAAGGGATTCCCTATGTGGTTGCGGGGAGAGAGGATTTCCTGATGCGCCGGGAGGTCCGTGCGGCGCTGGCCTTCTTCCGCTATGCGCTTTACCCGGAGGAGGAAGGGGCAGAAGAACTTGCCCGGAGACTGCTGTGTCCCCTGCTGGGAGAGGCAGCTGAGGAAAGGCTTGCATATCTCGCATCCAAATATGGGAAAAAGATAAAGCGGACGAAGCCGGTCAGACTGCTGGAGGAATGGATGCAGGAATGGGAGCCGGAAGGAGAGGATGCGGATGCGGTCATGGAGGATCTGAACCGGGTCGCGGACATGGCCGTTTTATACCCCACGATGGAAGCATTTCTGGATACGCTGGATTTCGGAGAGGACGGGGATGTGCGCAGAAACGGCGGAAGAAAATTCCAGGCGGATGCGGTCACCCTGATGACGCTGCACGGTTCCAAAGGGCTGGAGTTTCCTGTGGTGATCCTGTATGGCATGGAGGCGGATAAAATGCCGCTTCAGACAGGCCTTGCCCGGGCCGATATTCAGGAAGAGCGCAGACTGTGCTTTGTGGGAATGACCCGTGCCGTGGAGGAACTGATCCTAACCTGTACCGAACAGCCTTCCCCGTTTCTTTCTGAGATCCCGCAGGATATGGCGGTCCGGGAAAATGCGGTGGAGGAAAAGCCGGAAGCGCAGATGGAAGCCGAACAGCTCAGTCTGTTTGATTTTATGTGACGCGAAGCGAACTGTAACTGACATCGGAAACGATTCGGAAGAAAAATGCAAAACCGCTTGACAGCCGGCTGCGGCGCGGTTAATATGATGCTGTAGCGCTACATAAATCAGAAATCAATCACATATTTCATATTAAGAGGCAAGAGAATGTTCATTAGAAAGAGAAACAGATAACTTTCAACGCAAAAAAACGGCCGTGCAGGAACGGCTGACAGATCTGTCCGTATGGGACGGATTCTGTGCGGAAAACGGATTCCCTGATTATTTTAAAAAAGTATGATCAGGAAAGTTTTCCATCTTTTTTGTGTGTGAAATTGTCTGTGTCTCGGAAGATACAGTTTTCTTCCTTTCGTCAGGAAACTGACGGCGGGACTTCCCGCCGGTTTTCTGTCAGGAATGGAAGAGGCTGTATGGCTGATGACATTCTCTTTTTTGTATGCAGAAAATGCCTCGGCAGTTTTGCGTCGGAGCAAAGGACGCTCCGACATGGAGGTGAAAATGTCACAGATTGGAGTGAATCATCTGACCTTCGCTTATGAAGGCAGCTTTGACAATATTTTTGAAGACGTATCCTTTACCATTGACACGGACTGGAAGCTGGGACTGATCGGACGCAACGGAAAGGGAAAGACGACTTTCCTGAACCTGCTCCTTGGGAAGTATTCTTATGAGGGGAGCATTCGTACTTCCACGGTTTTCGATTATTTTCCCTATCCGGTTACGGAAGAACAGAAAAATCAACCCGCCGCAGAGTTTGCGGAGGAGCTGAAAGGCGGCTGCGAGCTGTGGCGCGTGATCTGCGAGCTGGAGCTTCTGCGGGAAAGCGCGGAAATCCTGTACCGGCCGTTCAGGACGCTGAGCCCGGGAGAACGTGCGAAAGTGATGCTGGCGGTGCTGTTTTCCGGAGAAAATGATTTTCTGCTGATTGACGAACCCACGAACCATCTGGATCAGGAAGCCAGAGAAACGGTAAAACGATATCTGGCGGGGAAAAAGGGCTTTATCCTGGTATCCCATGACAGAGATCTGCTGGACGCCTGCGTGGATCATGTGCTGGTTTTAAACCGCCGGACCATCGAGGTGCAGAGCGGGAATTTTTCCAGCTGGTGGGAAAACAAAAGCCGCAGAGACGCGTTTGAAAAAGCAGAAAATGAGAAGCACCGGAAGGAAATCGGCAGGTTGAAAGAAGCTTCGGAACGGACGGGGCAGTGGGCACAGAAGAGCGAACGGAGTAAAATCGGTTTTGATCCGGTGAAGGATCCGGGACACGGTGGAAGAAGGGCTTATATCGGAGAGAAAACCAGGAAGCTGCAGAGCCGCGTGACCCAGATGAAAAAGAGGATTGACCGGGAGATCGAAGAAAAGGAAGGTCTGCTGGTGGATCTGGAGGAGCCGGTGGATCTGAAGCTGATGCCCCTGATCCATCACAAAAGGGTGCTGGTGAACGTGCGGGACTATTCCGTCCGGTATGCGGACGCGGAAAAAGCGGTTTTTACCGGACTGACCTTCCAGATCGAACAGGGAGACCGGGCCGCTCTGCACGGAGAAAACGGCTGCGGCAAATCCACGCTGATCAAAAGGATTCTGGAAAAGGCAGGCGCCGGAGAGCCGCTGCCCGTTCAGGAAACGGGCATCTGTGAGACGGCCTCCGGGCTGGTGATTTCCTATGTGAATCAGGACACCTTTCAGCTGCGGGGAGACATTCCTGCCTTCTGTGAAAGAAGGAACCTGGATCGGAGTCTGTTCTGTGCGATTTTAAGGCAGCTCGATTTTGACCGGGTGCAGTTTGTGAAACAGATGGAAGACTACTCGGAAGGACAGAAAAAGAAGGTGCTGCTTGCGGCAAGCCTGCTGACGCCGGCCCACCTGTACGTGTGGGACGAACCTTTTAATTACATCGACGTTTTCTCCCGGATGCAGATTGAAAAACTGATTCTGGAATACCGCCCCACCATGCTGTTTGTGGAGCATGATGCCAGATTCCGGGAAAACGTGGCGACGAAAATTGTGAATCTGTAAAACGCTTCGGTATGGAGGTAAATATGGAAAGAAATTACGAGATACAGGATACACAGGAAAAGACGCCGCAGGCCCTTCTCGTTGGCCTGCGGCTGGGAAACGACAGGGATTTTGACAATTCCATGGAAGAGCTGGGGAGCCTGGCGGAGGCCTGCGGCATGGAGGTGGCAGCCCGGATGGAGCAGAGCCTGCCCTCCCCCACGCCCGCTTACTATATTGGAAGCGGAAAGGTGGCGGAAATCCAGGAAACGGTGGAGCTTCTGGACATCGATTATGTGATTTTCGAGGACGCCCTTTCGCCCTCCCAGCTGAAGAATCTGCAGAAGGAGATCGAAGCCTCCGTGATGGACCGCACCAGCCTGATTCTGGAAATTTTCTCCAGACGGGCAAAGACCAGAGAGGCCAGGCTGCAGGTGGAATCTGCCAGGCTCCAGTACATGCTGCCCAGGCTGGTGGGGATGCGGGATTCCCTGGGACGGCAGGCGGGAGCCAGCGGAAGCCTGAGCAACAAGGGCTCCGGCGAAAAGCAGATCGAGCTGGACCGGAGAAAAATTGAACGCCGCATCAGCGAGCTGGGACGGGAGCTGGACGCCATCGAGCATGACCGGGACATCCAGAGGAGAAAGCGCAGCAAATCAGCCCTTCCTCTCGCGGCGCTGGTGGGCTATACCAACGCGGGAAAATCCACCCTGATGAACCGCCTGCTTACCACCTGTGCGGACACGGCTGGCGGCAGCGTGAAGGAAGAAAAAATGGTCATGGAAAAGGATATGCTGTTCGCAACGCTGGACACCACAGTGCGAAAGATTGAACCGGGAAATCGGAAAGATTTTCTCCTGTCCGATACGGTGGGCTTCGTCAGCCGCCTGCCTCACGGCCTGATCAAGGCCTTCCGTTCCACCCTGGACGAGGTTCGTTATGCGGACCTTCTCTTAAACGTGGTGGACGCTTCCGACGAACGCTTCCGGGAGCAGATGCGCGTGACCGAGGAAACCCTGCGGGAGCTGGGGGCGGAGAAAATTCCCTGCATCCATGTGATGAACAAGGCGGACAAAATCATGGATCCCGGGGAACTTCCGAAGATTGACGGAAACCGGATCTACCTGTCCGCAAAACAGGGCTACGGAATTCCGGCCCTGCTCTCCATGATTGAAGAAAAGCTTTACGCCGGAAACCGGGAGGGGGTTTTCCTCATTCCATACAACCGCGGCGAGCTGGTCAGCTACCTGAACGAAAACGCGTCGGTTCATACCTGCGAATATCTGCCGGAGGGCGTGAAAATTGCGGCAAGCTGCCGGGAGAGGGATTATGAGAGGCTGCGGGAGTTTTGCTGCTGAAAAGAACAGGTTTCAAAGAAATGAAACGCCTTACCGGATGCAGAGAAAGGCTTCCAAAAGAGATATTGAATGGAGCAGAGCCGATCTTCTGAGCTCTGCTCAAAGGCATAAATGGAATACGGACAGAGATGAGTTCTGGTTTAAAAATCATATAAAAATTGATAATTCCAGTCTGGAGCCCGATGCGGTTGTGGACATGGTCATCAGAGAATTCAATCTTATCGTATTATAAAGTAGCAGAGTATGATTCCCGCTTATCTGAGAAAGAGTGAGGATAGTCTGAGTTCCGGGTTCAATGCGTGGAAATCGGGCCAATCGGTTCCTCTTTTCCCGAAAACCGGTTGACAATCCCCGAAAAATTCCCTAATATCTACATAGACATAACAGGCGAAGAAGAGGAACAGTACGCTGATTTTTCCGTTCCCAGA
>CAJFMW010000183.1 GCA_904392525.1 uncultured Eisenbergiella sp. | reverse complement strand
GTGAACTGCCGTCTGGACATGAAGCGGAAAATGGCGGTGGTGGGACGAAACGGTGCAGGAAAAACCACCTTCATTAAGCTGCTCTGCGGCCTGTATGAGCCCACAGAAGGGCGTATCACCTTAAACGGGGTGGACATCCGCAAATATAAGCCCGACGAATACCGGGATCTGTTCGGCGTGGTGTTTCAGGATTTTCGCCTGTTCTCCTTCACGGTCCGGGAAAATGTGGCAACCGGATATGAGCGAAACGACAGCCGCCTGTGGAAGTCGCTGCGTCAGGCCGGAGCCGAAGAACTGGTGAAAAACATGCCGGAGGGACTGGAGACCCTGCTCTATAAGGATACGGGAGAGGGCGTGGAAATCTCCGGCGGAGAAGCCCAGAAGCTGGCTATCGCCCGCGCCCTGTACAAGGATGGGGCTCTGGTGGTTCTGGATGAACCGACAGCCGCCCTGGACCCGCTGGCAGAAGCGGAGGTCTACGCCCGCTTTGATGAGATGACCGAGGGCAAGACCAGCATCTATATCTCACATCGGATGAGCAGCTGCCGTTTCTGCGACGACATCATGGTTTTTGATGACGGAAGGATTGCAGAACGGGGCAGCCATGAAACCCTGCTGGCCGCAGGAGGGCTGTATTCACAGCTGTGGAATGCGCAGGCGAAGTATTATGCATGAATGGCCGGATGGTCCGTAAAGGGACCCCGGCATTCTTTATTCTCCGTCAGTCTTAATTTTCGGCAGATCCCACCGGTAATGGCTGGCGAGCATCCGGATGGCGATTACCAGAAGGGCGCTTACAACCATGGTCAGATCGGAGCGGGTGTATTCCAGAAAAAGGGTGTACAGACAGGCGCCTGCGATGGATGCACAGGCGTAAATATGTTTTTTCAGGACATAGGGCGTCTCTCCCGCCATGATGTCACGCAGGATGCCGCCGCCGATGCCGGTGATCACACCCAGGAAGATGATGAGGAAATGGTAGCTGCCGTAACCGGCTTCCACTCCGGTGTCGATGCCTGTTACCGTGAACGCGCCGAGACCGATGGCGTCCAGAATGTTCATGATTTTCTCGTACTGCTCAATGTATCTGCCGCCAAGCAGGGAAGGGCGCAGCCGGAACAGGACAAAGAGGACAATCACCGTCAGAAAGGCGGCGAATACATAAACCGGATTGCGGAACATGTTTGGCGGAATGTTTCCGATCATCAGGTCCCGCAGCATTCCGCCGCCCACGGCCGTTATGACTCCCAGAACGATGATGCCGAACAGATCCAGCTTTTTACGGACCGCCACCATGGCTCCGGAGGAGGCGAAGGCGACGGTTCCGATGATTTCTACGAAAAAGATAACGTTTGACTGCAGTTCCATGATTTATAACCTCATAATCATTTCTGAGTTACCGGGCGGGAGGACGCCTGCATACAGGCCTTTTCAACAGCCCGTCCGGGCCGTTTCATCATAGCACGAAACCTTTCTCATATCCATACCAAAAAACGTAGAAAAAAGAAAAAGAATCCCTTATAATAGAAAAGGATAGATGTTACAGTTCACTCCGCGCCATTCGCAAAGCCGCGCTCCGCGCTCTCCGCTGCTTCGCAGCTGCCTTTGCTCATAGCATGGCGCTCCCTTCGTCCGCTCAGAGCCAGCCATCTGTTCGTACAAGCACGACATCTGACTGGCTCTGGCGGACGAGTGAACTGTAACAGAAAAATGATTCTCAAAAGGGAAGCCGTCAAAACCGGAAGGGCCTGGTTCCGGTGCGCTGCCCCGGGGGAAAGCTGAAAAGGAGAAGGATTATGGAAAAAAGAAAAATGGAGAAACTTGGAATTGAGACATCACTTCTGGGCTTTGGCTGTATGCGTTTCCCGACTCTGCCGGACGGCAAAATAGACGAGGCGGAAGCGGAGAGGATGCTGGACAGAGCGATCGCCGCAGGCGTGAACTACATAGATACAGCCTACCCGTATCACAACGGACAGAGCGAGCCGCTGGTAGGCAAGGTACTGAAGAAATATGACAGAGATTCCTTCTATCTGGCGACCAAGCTTCCGCTCTGGGCGGTAAACAGTGTGGAGGATGCGGAGCGCATTTTCAATGAGCAGCTGGAACGGCTGCAGACGGATCATATTGACTTTTATCTGCTTCATGCGGTGAATAAGGAAAAATGGAATCAGATGAAGGAACTCGGCGTGGTAGACTACTGCGCGAAGCTGAAGGAGGAGGGAAAAATCCGGTATTACGGCTTCTCTTTCCATGATGATTATGAGGTGTTTGAGGAGATCCTTCATTATCGTCAGTGGGATTTCTGCCAGATCCAGTACAACTATCTGGACAGAAACGAACAGGCGGGGGATAAGGGATATGCGCTGGCGGAGAGCCTCGGGGTGCCGCTGGTGATCATGGAGCCCGTCAAGGGCGGCAGTCTTGCGGGCTTTTCCGAGGATATCAACGAGCGTTTCCATAAGATGGATCCCGAAGCCAGCGTCGCGTCCTACGCCCTGCGCTGGGTGGGAAGTCATCCCAATGTGAAGGTGATCTTGAGCGGTATGTCCACCATGCAGCAGGTGGAGGACAACCTGAAGACCTTTGAGAATTTCAGACCTTTGAGCGAAGCTGAGAGCAAAGAAATGGATGAAATCGTGAAGGAGCTGCGTTCCCGTGTGCAGAACGGCTGCACGGGCTGCCGCTACTGCATGCCCTGCCCGGCAGGCGTCAACATTCCCGGCAACTTCAAGGTATGGAACAACTATCATATGTATCGTACCTATGGGCACGTTCAGAGAGCCTGGGAGGTGGATCTGAAGGAGGAGGAGAAGGCGAAGAACTGCGTGAAGTGCGGAAAATGTGAGACCCTCTGCCCGCAGAAGCTTCCCATCCGTGCGGACCTGGTACGTGTGCAGCAGGAGCTTGATGACAGAATTTTCAAATAATTAATCGAATTTTCAGAAAATATTCATGGAAAAAGCATATAAGCTGGAATTTGAAAATGAACAGACCGGGGCGCTCGTTGTAAACTGCTGCGGCTGCTCCAAAACGGAGCCGCTGCACAGCTTCGGCCCGGCGTTAAAGCCCCATTACATGATCCATTATATCCTGAGCGGGAAGGGCGTGTTCCGCACGGGAGGCCGGGAATATCCGCTGGAGGCAGGGAGCGGCTTCCTGATTGTGCCAGGACACCTCGCTTTTTACCAGGCGGATGAAAAGGAGCCATGGACCTATGTGTGGGTGGGCTTTTCCGGAAGTGGCGTGGAAAGCTTCGTTTCCTATACGGGCCTGTCGGTCCGGCATCCTGTTTTTCAGTCGGATCATTCGGACGAGCTGTATGGAAGCGTCCGGGACATGATGGAGCACAACACCTATGGGCTGACCAATGAGCTGAGGCGGAACGGGCAGCTCCAGATTTTTCTGTCCCTGATCGCGGAAAGCGCGGGAACGCAGGCACGCCCGGAGGAGGACAGGGCGAACCAGTATGTGAAACGGGCGGTGGAATTCATTCAGCGCAACTACTGCAACCCTGTGAAGGTGACGGATGTGGCGGACTATGTCTGCATCAACAGAAGCTATCTTTACACCCTGTTCGAAAATTCCATGGGAATGTCTCCGCAGCAGTTTCTCACGGCCTTCCGGCTCACCAGGGCGGCCGAGCTTTTGGCGGTGACGCAGCTCCCGGTGGAGAGCATCGCGCTTTCCTGCGGCTACAATGACCCGCTTGTTTTTACGAAGGCATTTAAACAGATGAAGGGAATGTCCCCCTCTGCCTACCGGAAGGAGCTTCAGAAAGGGGAGACCCGCCGGAACCGGGAATATCTTCGGCAGGTGGAGGATTTTATCAGCCAGGTGAAAAGCCTGCAGGGATAAATGGAACGGCTTAACATTTTGACAGGTACACGCAACAAATATCCGCTTGCCGTCATCGTTATTTTGTTATATGATGATTGTAGCTGAAAGCGGTTGCAGGTATGTGGAGCAGCCGCCATACGGCAATGGTGCCGGAAAGGATGAGTAAAGGAGAAGGGATTATGGAAATGAAAGAAAAAGTACTGCAGAAATTCGGGGAGGTGTTCGGGGATACCGAAGGGGTGAAGACCTATTTCGCGCCCGGACGCGTAAACCTGATTGGAGAACATACGGACTATAACGGCGGCCATGTATTCCCCTGCGCGCTTACCATTGGAACCTACGGCGCGGCGAGAAAGAGAGAGGATCGGAAGCTTCGTTTCTTTTCCATGAATTTCGAGCGCCTCGGCGTGATCGAGAGCAGCCTGGACAATCTGGTTCCTGAAAAGAAGGCGGACTGGACAAACTATCCCAAGGGAGTGATGTGGGCCTTTGAAAAGAGAGATATGAAGATCCCGTACGGCATGGACCTGCTCCTGTGCGGCAACATTCCCAACGGCTCCGGACTTTCCTCCTCCGCTTCCCTGGAGGTGCTGACCGGCTTCATTCTGCGCGATATGTTCGGCTTTGACGTGACCAACCAGGATCTGGCGCTGATCGGCCAGTATTCCGAAAACAATTTCAACGGCGTTAACTGCGGCATCATGGATCAGTTCGCCATTGCGATGGGCAAAAAGGATCACGCCATTTTCCTTGACACCGCAGACCTGAGCTATGAATATGCGCCCATCCATCTGGAAGGCGCCAAGATCGTCATCGCCTGCAGCAATAAGAAACGCGGCCTTGGCGATTCCAAATACAACGAGAGAAGAAGCGAGTGCGAGACGGCTCTGGCAGAGCTCCAGGAAGTGGTCGGCATCAAGACCTTGGGCGACCTGAATGAAGAGCAGTTTGAACAGTACAAGAGCGCCATCAAGGACGACGTCCGCAGAAAGCGCGCAAAGCATGCGGTCTATGAAAACCAGCGTACCGTCAAGGCGGTTGCCGCGCTGAAGGCCAACGACATCGAACAGTTCGGACAGCTCATGAACGCTTCCCACGTATCCCTCCGCGATGACTACGAAGTGACGGGCATCGAGCTGGATACTCTGGTGGAGGAAGCCTGGAAGGTGGACGGCGTGATCGGCTCCCGCATGACCGGAGCAGGCTTCGGCGGCTGCACCGTGAGCATCGTGAAGACCGACGCCATTGACAGTTTCATCGAGAAGGTCGGCGCGGAGTATCTGAAGAAGATCGGCTATGCCGCTGACTTCTATGTGGTGGAGATCGGCGACGGACCGAGCGTTCTTTAATGATGGAGGAAGATTGAAAAATGCGCTCGATAGCGCATTTTTCAATCAGGATTTGCGCCGAAGCGTCGCAAATCCTTGGAATAGAAATCCCAGTATGGGATTTCTATTCTGGCGCAGACGCCGAACTGGAGGTTCGGCGCGCGTGCCTCAGCGTAAAACGCTTCGGCATGGAGGT
>CAJFMW010000182.1 GCA_904392525.1 uncultured Eisenbergiella sp. | reverse complement strand
GGGGCTGGGCTTCCAGGCCATCATCAGCGCCACCAACGACAAGATCCAGAACTACCTGGAGAACGTGGACAAGACCTTCGTGTTCGCCAATCCCAACAAAAAGAGCATCTCCATCCAGGAATTTGAAAAGAAGGATTACGGGCAGCTGGAGGGAGAGGAATGAAACTTGCTGCGCCCGGAAAATACCTGCTCTGCGGTTGACCACCGCTGCCCTTTGCGGTAGGATAGAAAAAAGAAAATAGAAGTGTTGCCGAAAACGGCGGAAAAGAGGAAGGGATGTTTTTTGAATCTGTAACCATTGAAAATTTCAAGGCGATTGACAGAATGCAGATAACCTTCCAGCCGGGAATCAATCTGCTGATTGGAGATAACGGGGCGGGAAAGACGGCTGTTCTGGAGGCGCTGATTGTTGCGCTGGGAGGTTTTCTGGCAGGTGCGAAAGGAATCTCGGTTCAGGGGATTCATCAGACAGATGTGCGGTTTGAAAAGATTAATCTGGCGGGGGCATCTTCCGGTATCCGATATTTTTGTCCAACTTCAGTGGAAGCTGAATTTTGTATGGAAAATGAAAAATTTTCCTGTGCCCGTATTCGCAATGATGAGACAGGAGCTTCCAAAACACGTACCAGTGCGAAAAAATTGTCCGCATATGCGGCGAAGCTTTTGAATGATCCTGAAGCAAAGCTTCCTCTTCTTGGATATCACAGTACTGCCAGAGTGACGCAGTTTCGCAGGGAAGATTTTGGAACGGCATCCAGAAATAAACTGGATGACAGAAGATGCGGCTATATTGGGTGTCTGGACAGCTCAAAAGATATCAAAAGCATTCGTGAATGGTGCCTGAAGATGGAGATGGCAGCCTATCATAAACAGAAAAAGATTCCGGAGTACGAAGAATTTAAAGCGACTGTTGCGGACTTCATGTATCAGATGAATGATTTAAAGGAGCTGCCGGAAATTTATTACTCCCGTCAGTTTGAGGAGCTGGTATATGTGGAACGCGGTGTGGAGATACCTGTGAAATATTTAAGCGCCGGATATCAGTCCCTGCTGTGGATGGTAATGGATATGGCCTTTCGGCTGGCTCTTTTGAATCCGGAAAACAGCCGTGCCGCGGATGCAGAAGGCATTATTCTGATTGATGAAATCGATATGCATCTGCATCCGAAATGGCAGTGGAAAGTACTTGATGTGCTGAACAGAAGTTTTCCGAAGATTCAGTTTATTGTTGCAACGCATTCGCCGATTATCATTGCCTCCTGTAAGAAGGCCCGGCTGATTCAGCTGGAGAATTCCAGACAGGTAACCTATCTGCCGGATGCCTACGCCTATTCGGTGGAGGATGTGCTGGAATTTAGACAGGGAAGCGGCGGTATTCTGCGAGAACTTCGGCAGTTGTATAACGAATTTGAAGTGGCTCTAAATGAAGAAGACGATGAAAAAGCAGAACGGATTTTAAAAGAAATGGCGGAACGGTTCGGAGAAGATAACACGGAAGTGAAAAATGCGAGAGCGGAACTGGAATTGGGGTAGAAAATGCTGTGGATTCAAAAGAGAAATACTCCGCCTCAGATGCGGCGGGATGTTGCCCGGATAAAAAACATGCCGGAATGGAAAAGGATTTCGGAAGGGGATTCCAGGGCTATTCGGGAGAACGGATTTGATCTGCTTTCAAAGGACATCATCAGGGAGGCTCTTTTGGAGGAGCAGCATGGCCTGTGCGCATACTGTATGAAGAGGTTAAAGGATGACGGCAGACGCACAACGATAGAGCATCTGATCCCACTCAGCAGGGATAAGGAAAAATCGCTGGATTACGGAAATATGGCGGCGGTCTGCAAAGGCGGAGCAGATGTGGAGTTGCAGGAAGGTGAAAGAAGAGTCCTGTGTTGTGATGGAAGTAAGGAAGATGAGGAGGAACTCTTACTGAGTCCTTATTCTCACAAGATGATGGACGAAATTTGCTACCGCAAGGATGGCCGTATTTATTTTCGCGGCCGTGGTGAATGGACGGAAGAACAAAAGAAATGGATTGAGATGGAAATTAATCAGATTCTGTGTTTGAATGGAAGGCTGTATGAGGATGGAAGTATGAGGGAAGATACGGCTACGATGTTGGTAAAGGGCAGAAAAGATGCCTATAAGAATGCGGAAAAGCTTCTGGAAAGGCTGGCTGCCAAAAACAAACTGACACCCTCTCATCTGGAGTCGATCATCAAACGGCTTGAAGATGCGCAGGAGCGACAGGAATTTGCAGGCGTTCTTCTGTTTGTTCTGAAACGGAAAAAAAGACGGATGGAAAATGCCTGAGAAGATATGAGGAATCACAAATGAAGCATTACAGAGAAAAAACAGCGGTCATTCTGGCGGCTCTCGCTCTCGCGGTTCTTCCCGGCTGCGGTTCCGGAAAAACGGAAAATCTGGATCAGGGCATGGCTCTGGTGGAGCAGCTGGAATATGAGGAAGCGTTGAAGTCCTTTGACGCGGCGGTCATAAACGGGGAGGATTCCCAGCTCGCTTACCGCGGGATGGGGCTTGCCTATATGGGACTGTCCCAGTACGATTCGGCGGTGAGCAGCCTGCAGCGCGCCCTTTCCTACAGCGACGAGCGGCCGGATCAGATGGATTATGATATCAATTATTATCTCGCTACAGCATATTACAAGCAGGGGAATCTGGACGGCGCGAAGGGTGTGTATGAGTCGATTATCGCACTTCGGCCCAGGGAGAAGAATGCCTATTATCTGAAGGGTGTGATTGAACTGGTACAGGGCGATACGGAAGCGGCTTCTGCGGATTTTGATACAGCGGTATCCATTGATCCGCAGGACTATGATCTGCGGATCGACATCTTCTGCAGCTGTGCGGAAAACGGCCAGCAGGAGCTGGGACAGGGGTATCTTCAGACCGTGCTGGATGATGAGGACAGCAAGCTGAGCGACTATAACAGAGGCCGTATGAATTATTATCTGGGAAACTATGATACGGCAAGAAATGCACTGGAAAGCGCCATGGATACAGACAGCTCGTCCGAGGTGGTGAGCCTTCTGGGACAGACCTATGAGCAGCTCGGTGACTATAATTATGCGGCCAGCGTTTACAACAACTATCTGAGCCAGACTCCGGATGCCCAGATCTATAACCAGCTCGGCCTGTGTGATCTGCGTATCGGGGACTATGAGGCGGCTCTGACCGCTTTTCAGTCGGGCATCGTCATGGAGGGAAACCAGATCATGCAGATGCTCCGCTTCAACGAAATCGTTGCCTATGAATATCTTGGGCAGTTCGATCAGGCACGACTGAAAATGGAGGAATATCTGGCCCTGTATCCGGATGATTCCAAGGCGCAGAGAGAGTATGAGTTTCTGCAGACCAGATAGCCAAACAGAAAATAAAAGAGCAGGGAGAAGAAAGCGGCTCTGCAGCTGGAGAAAAGAGCTGTAGATACGATTTATGGCAACACAACATTTGCTATGCCATACAGAATCAAAACACAATATATTGTATCCGGCGTTGACTTGGAATAGGAAAGGTGCTACAATGGGTTCATCGCCCGTTTTATGGATGAATGTCCATCCGTCAGGATGGACATTTCCTGTTGGAGCTGTTTGTTGAGGTGAGACAGCAGCTTTTGGGCGAAGCAGGAAAAATCAGAGAGAAAACAATAAGGGGGAAAGCTCATGTTCCAGGTCATTAAGAGAAACGGAGATAAGGCGGATTTCACGCTTACCAAAATCGGTGATGCTGTCAGAAAGGCCTTTGACGCTACAGGTACACAGTACAACAACGATATCATCGATCTGCTGTCTCTGCGCGTGACGGCGGATTTTCAGGATAAGGTGGAAGAGGGAGCCGTACATGTGGAGGACATTCAGGACAGCGTGGAGAAGGTCCTCGAGCAGGCGGGCTATGCGGAAGTGGCCAAGGCCTATATCCTGTACCGTAAGCAGCGCGAGAAAATGAGGAACATGAAGTCCACGATCCTGGATTATAAAGAAGTGGTTAACGGCTACGTGAAGGTAGAGGACTGGCGCGTGAAGGAGAACTCCACGGTCACCTATTCCGTGGGCGGCCTGATTTTAAGCAATTCCGGCGCGGTTACGGCCAATTACTGGCTTTCTGAGGTGTACGATGAAGAGATCGCCCAGGCTCACAGGAATGCGGATATCCATATCCATGACCTGTCCATGCTCACAGGCTACTGTGCAGGCTGGTCCTTAAAACAGCTCATTCAGGAAGGCCTTGGCGGCATTCCCGGAAAGATTACCTCGGCTCCCGCAAAGCACCTTTCCGTGCTGTGCAACCAGATGGTGAATTTTCTCGGCATCATGCAGAATGAGTGGGCCGGTGCGCAGGCGTTTTCCTCCTTTGATACCTATCTTGCGCCCTTCGTGAAGGTGGATAATCTGACCTATCCGGAGGTGAAGAAGTGCATCGAATCCTTTATCTACGGCGTGAATACACCCAGCCGCTGGGGTACGCAGGCGCCGTTTTCCAACATCACCCTGGACTGGACTGTTCCGGATGACCTGGCGGAACTTCCCGCCATTGTGGGCGGAAAGGAAATGGATTTCTGCTATAAGGACTGCAAAAAGGAAATGGACATGGTAAATAAGGCGTTCATCGAGATCATGATTGAGGGTGACGCCAACGGACGGGGCTTCCAGTATCCGATCCCTACCTATTCCATCACCAGAGATTTTGACTGGTCCGATACGGAAAACAACCGTCTGCTCTTTGAAATGACGGCGAAATACGGCACGCCCTATTTCAGCAATTACATTAACTCCGACATGAAGCCGAGCGACGTACGTTCCATGTGCTGCCGTCTGCGTCTGGACTTAAGAGAGCTGAGAAAGAAAACCGGCGGATATTTCGGTTCCGGCGAGAGTACCGGAAGCGTGGGCGTGGTGACCATCAACATGCCGAGAATCGCATATCTGTCCGCAAATGAAGAGGAATTTTACAAGCGCCTTGACCATATGATGGATATCGCAGCCCGTTCCCTGAAGATCAAGAGGGAAGTGATCACCCGGCTTCTGAACGAGGGGCTGTATCCTTATACAAAGCGTTATCTGGGAAGCTTTAACAATCATTTTTCCACCATCGGTCTGATCGGCATGAATGAGGTGGGACTGAATGCGACCTGGCTGAGAGCCGATATGTCCAGTGAAAAGACGCAGAAGTTCACCATCGATGTGCTCAATCACATGAGAGAGCGCCTGTCCGACTACCAGGAGCAGTACGGTGACCTTTACAATCTGGAGGCCACTCCTGCGGAAAGCACCACCTACCGTCTGGCGAAGCACGACCGGAAGAGATGGCCCGGCATCAAAACCGCGGGCAAGGAGGGAGATACCCCTTACTACACCAAT
>CAJFMW010000181.1 GCA_904392525.1 uncultured Eisenbergiella sp. | reverse complement strand
GCGTGAAAAACACGCAGAAGGGGAAGAAAAAATGGACAAACCGGTACTTGTAATTCTGGCAGCGGGTATGGGAAGCCGCTACGGCGGACTCAAGCAGATTGATCCGGTGGACGAACAGGGCCACAAGATCATCGATTTTTCCATGTATGACGCGCACAGAGCGGGATTCGAGAAAGTCGTTTTCATCATTAAGAAGGAAAATGAAAAGGATTTCCGCGAATGTGTGGGCGACAGAGTGAGTAAGCACATGGAAGTGGAATACGTTTTTCAGGAGCTTGACAAGGTTCCGGAAGGCTTTCAGATTCCGGAAGGCAGAGTGAAGCCCTGGGGAACGGCTCATGCGATTCTCTGCTGTAAGGACGTGATTGACGGGCCGTTTGCGGTCATCAACGCGGATGATTATTATGGAAGAAGCGCGTATACCACATTGTACAACTTCCTGACCACCCACCAGGACGATGAGAAATACCGCTACGCGATGGTGGGCTATGAGCTCGGCAATACGCTGACGGAAAACGGCTCCGTTGCCCGCGGCGTGTGCGTGACCGATGAAAACGGCTATCTGAAGGAAATCGCGGAGCGTACCAAGATCGTCAAGACTGCGGAAGGCGCGGCCTACACGGAGGACGACGGGGCCACCTGGACGCCTCTTGCGCTGGACACCCTGGTATCCATGAATATGTGGGGCTTTTCCGCGAGCATTCTGGGTGAGCTGGAAAACGCGGTGAACAACTTCTTTAAAAATGAGGTGGAGAAGAATCCGTTGAAGTCGGAATGCTTCCTCCCCATCGAGGTGGATAAGCTTCTGAAGCAGGACAAGGCAACCGTCGAGGTGCTTTCTTCCAAGGATAAATGGTTCGGAGTGACCTACAAGGAGGATAAGCCCTTCGTGATGGAATCCATTGCCCGTCTGAAAGCGGAAGGCGTTTATCCGGAATATTTGTGGGAAACAAAGTAAAAAGCTACGGAGAATAGGAGGAGACCATGGCAATTTTAGTGACAGGCGGCGCCGGATATATCGGCAGCCATACAGTAGTGGAGCTGCAGAATGCGGGATACGATGTGGTAGTGGTGGATAACCTCTCCAATTCCAGCGAGAAGTCCCTGCAGCGTGTGGAAAAGATCACGGGAAAAAGCGTTCCTTTTTACAAGGCTGACATCCTCGACAGAGAGGCGCTGAACGCCATTTTTGAAAAGGAAAAAATCGATTCCTGCATCCATTTCGCAGGACTTAAGGCGGTCGGCGAGTCTGTTGCCAAGCCGTGGGAATACTATGAGAATAATATCGCGGGAACCCTGACCCTGGTGGACGTGATGCGTAAGCACGGCGTGAAGAACATCATCTTTTCTTCCTCTGCTACCGTTTACGGCGATCCGGCGATCATCCCCATCACGGAGGAGTGCCCGAAGGGACAGTGCACCAATCCCTATGGCTGGACCAAGTCCATGCTGGAGCAGATCCTCTCCGACATCCAGAAGGCGGACCCGGAATGGAACGTGGTGCTTCTGCGTTACTTCAATCCCATCGGCGCTCACAAGAGCGGCATGATCGGTGAGAATCCCAACGGCATCCCCAACAATCTGATGCCTTACATCACCCAGGTTGCCGTGGGCAAGCTGCAGCAGCTCAACGTATTCGGAAACGATTACGATACGCCGGACGGAACCGGAGTGAGAGATTACATCCATGTGGTTGACCTGGCAAAGGGCCATGTGAAGGCGCTGAAGAAGATTGAGGACAACTCCGGTCTTTCCATCTACAATCTGGGAACCGGAAAGGGCTACAGCGTGCTGGATATCGTGAAGAACTTCGAGGAAGCTACGGGCGTGAAGATCCCTTATGTGATCAAGGAGCGCCGCCCCGGCGATATCGCCACCTGCTACTCCGACGCCAGCAAGGCGGAGAAGGAGCTGGGCTGGAAGGCCGAGTACGGCATTAAGGAAATGTGCGCGGACTCCTGGAGATGGCAGTCTCAGAATCCTAACGGATACGACGACTGATCTCAGAAAAAACAGATGGCCGCCGGGACTGACTGGGTTCCGGCGGCCTTTTTTTATACGATAGGAAATTTCATTTCCTATCGTATAAAAAAAGACGTTGATGCGCACTCAGCGCGCAGGCAATCAGCGCACTCAGCGCGCAGGCAATCAGAGATTGCCCGAAAATTATTGCCTAACGGCAATCGCGCTCGGCGCGAGTGTGCGCCAAGGCGCACACTTTTTTATAAGGGGGAAAAAAGATGCAGAAAAACGGGGAGAAAGAAAAAACACTTATTCAGCCCGACAGGCTCAGAAGGGTGGAGCAGCTGTTCGATGGGTGTCGGATGCAGAACCGGATTCCCGAAGGGAAAAATGTTCCGGGGGATTCCGGGAGATTTTCCGGAGCAGCCATGCTCGCTGTGGAAGGCGGAACGGTCTTTTCCTGCGCCTGCGGATACGAGAATCTGGCTTATGGGATCGAAAACCGGCTGGACACGGCGTTTGACACGGCCTCCATCACGAAGCTTTTTACCGCGGCAGGTATTGTCCTGCTGGAAAGCAGGGGATTACTCAGGCTGGAGGATCCCGTCCATTCCATTCTGGACCTGAGGGGAACCAGAATCCCGGAGGATGTGAGGCTGGTGCATCTTCTGACCCACACATCGGGAATTGCGGATGATGCGGATGAGGAGAGCGGAGAGGATTACTCGGCGCTTTTTGTGGAGACGCCGAATTATTCTTTCCGTGAAAACCGGGATTTCCTGAAAAATTTTGTACATAAGGAGCCAAATTTCCGGGCGGGAGAGCAAATTCGGTATAACAACTGCGGTTTTATTTTGCTGGGCCTGGTAATCGAGAAGCTGACGGGAAAGGAGTACCGTACCTTCATAACAGAGGAAATTTTTCGGTCGTTCGGTATGAAGGACAGCTTTTTCGCGGCAAAAGAGGATACGGATAGAAGGTTTGCAGAGGGGTATTTTTGCGGGAAGGACGGTAAACTGAAGAAGAACATCTATTCCTTTCCGCCCATCGGTACGGCGGACAGCGGGGCCTATACCACGGTGCAGGATCTGGACCGCTTCTGGAGGCATGTGAGCAAAAGCCCCATATACCGGAAAATGCTTCTGCCCCATACGAACGTGAGAAAAGAGGATGGAGAATATTCCTTTACCCGAGGACTCGGCGTGGGGCTGAGGGAGAAAAACGGCCGGATCTTCCGCGCCTGGAAGGAGGGTTCCAACGATGGCGTCTGCAATATCACCGCCTTTTACCCGCAGGCCGGACTGACCTTCACCATTCTGGGAAATATGGACATGAATATCTGGCGGCTGCACGCGGAAGCGGAGCGGCTGTTGTTTGAGGACTGAGAGGAAGAAACAATGCAGAGTAAAATGATCAACATGAGCATTCATCTCTGTACAGGGGCCGGTGACCGGGCAGACCTGTGCAGAGGTTTCTTCAGAAAATGAGGGAAAATCCCCATGATCTGAAACAGCGTTCTGCCCGCACAGGACCCTGTACTTTTATGGAGAAATGCGTTCAACGTTTATAAATCATCTGTAAAAGGAGGGAAATCCTGTGAATCACAATTTTAAAAAATATATTCTTTTCTGGCTGAGCGGCTCCGTCTCTCAGCTTGGAAGCGCCATGACGAGCTATGCGCTGATATTGTGGTCTTACACGCGGACCGGTTCTGCCATGGCGGTATCGCTGATGTCCTTTTTTCATTATCTGCCCTATATTGCGGTGAGCGTTTTTGCCGGAGGCTTTGTGGACAGAAAGTCCAAGAAGGGGATTATGCTGGTATCTGATTCCCTGGCGGCGTTCTGCTCTCTGGCGGTGCTGCTTTTGAGTCTGGACGGTTCGCTTCAGATGTGGCACATCTACCTGGTAAATATGTGTGTCGGGCTGATGAACGCCTTCCAGTCCCCGGCGCAGTCCATTGCGGTCGGAATGCTGGTGCCAAAGGAAAAGCTGGGTCAGGCCAGCGGAATGGATTCCTTTTCCGCAAACCTGGTGACGGTGTTCGCACCGGTCTTCGCTTCCGCTCTTTTTGCCTTCGGCGGGCTGGAAAGCGTGATCGCGCTGGATCTGGTTTCGTTTCTGGTGAATTTCAGCGTCCTGCTTCTGTTCATCCGTCTGCCGGAAGCGCCGACAGGCGTAAATGTGAAAGACATGGGGAAAGGGTCGGCGGAGGAGACACCGGAAGAAAAAGAGACTCCGCGAGAGGCGCCTGTCGGCGTGGTGGAGGGCTTTCGCTTCCTGCGCGAAAAGAAGGGGTTTCTGTACATCATGCTCACCATGGCTCTGTTGAATTTTTTCTCCCGGCTGACTTATGAGAATATTCTTTCTCCAATGATTCTGGCGCGAAGCTGCGGAAATGAGAGAACGCTTGGACTGGTCAATGCGGTTCTGGGAGCCGGAGGCATTCTGGGCGGTATCCTGGTATCCTGCCGCCGGTGGAAAGTAAGCCCGCGGATGGAAATCTACGGGGCTGCGGCTCTTTCCTTTCTGTTCGGAGATCTTCTGATGGGGCTGGGAAGAAACGGCTTCTGGTGGAGTGTGGCCGCCGTGGCTGCCAGCCTTCCCATTCCCTTCATTACGGCGGGCCAGAGGATACTTCTGTATGAAAATGTGCCTCTCCGTCTGCAGGGCAGCGTGTTTGGCGTAAGGAACGCGCTGCAGTTTGGAACCATCCCGGTGGGAATCCTGCTGGGCGGTTTTCTGGCTGATTATGTATTTGAGCCGTTTATGCGGTCGAAAGCGCCCGTCGCGGAATGGCTGAAATGGCTGGTGGGAAGCGGAGCCGGAAGCGGCATGGCCGTGATGTTTCTTTGTACCGGCTCGCTGGGCTTTTTCGCCAGCCTGCTCACCGGAAGAAGCCGGCGGATCAGAGAACTGGAGGATACGGACTGACAGGGAGCAGGAGCAGACATTGCAGCGGGCGGCATCACGGATGTCCGCCCGCTGCGTGACCTCTGTTTCAGAATTCTGGTTTGAAAACGCTTCAGGAAGCGCAGTCATTGTTATGCCACATAGCAGAACATGAAGATGAAGTGACAGATGCTCCCTCCCATGACGAACAGATGGAAGATTTCATGGGAGCCGAAATATTTGTGCTTCGCATTAAATAGAGGAAGCTTCAGCGCGTAGATCACGCCGCCTGCCGTATAGATCAGGCCGCCGGCCAGAAGCCACAGAAAGGCTGCGCGCGGCAGCGTATTCCAGAGCTGGCCGAAGACAGCCAGACAGATCCAGCCCATGGCGATATAAATTACGGAGGAAAACCACTTCGGGCAGGTGATCCAGAAGGCCTTTACCGCCATGCCGAGAATGGCTACGCCCCAGACTACAGCCAGCAGCGTATAACCCAGCCTGCCGCCGAGAACGACCAGACAGACCGGCGTGTAAGAACCGGCGATCAGCACAAAGATCATCATGTGGTCCAGCTTTCGGAAAAGGCGCAGGATGCGTCCGCCCACATTAATAGAGTGATAGGTGGCGCTGGCTCCGTACAGCAGAATCATGCTTGCAATGAACACCACCATGGCAAAAAAGATTACGGGCTGCCCGGACAGCACCGCCTTGATCAGAAGCGGCGTGGAGGCCAGGATGGCCATCATCATGCCGATGAAATGAGTGATCGCACTTCCGGGTTCTCTTATCGTAACGCTCATAGCTGTTCCCTTCCTTTCCGCCGCGCTAATGCGGCACTTATCAGACAGAAAATTAAAAAACAAATGATAGATTTGATTTGCTGCAACAAGTAGTTTTAAAAACTACTTGTAATATGTTATGATACTACACCTTATTGTTTTCTGCGTCAACATCTAATATTCGAAAATTTTCTTATTTTTTTCTGAAGCTGCTGGAAATTTTACCGGGAATGTGTTAATCTAAAGAACATCAGAAAAAACAATTCTGTTTCGTTTCATTTATGGTTCAAAAGAAGCCGTTCGGCTCGCAACAACGCAGGTCATACTATTTTTCAGAATTTCAGAAAACATGGAACTGTCCACAGCTTCTGTCTGCCCATATCAGGCCGGGGGAAGAAGCAGGCTGCTTAACAATGGAGGTTAGATGGATAAAATACGGGAAGAAACAGCCCGCCTGAATGTGCGGGAAATCCTTTTGGAAAAGCTGAAGGAATTTACGCTTTTAAGCGATGTGTTTCTGACGGTTGCCCTGCGTGACCGGGCAGCCTGCCAGCATGTGCTCAGACTGTTGACAGGGAAAGAAGACCTGACGGTAAAAGAGGTACGGACGCAGTACCGGATCTCGAAGATCCTGTCCCATGACGCTATCCTGGATGTGTTGGCGGAGGATGAGGAAAAACGTCTGTATAATCTGGAGATCCAGCGCCGGGATACGGTAGACCACTGCCGCCGGACCAGATTTTACGGCGCGATGATAGACAGCGAATACCTGGAAAAGGGAAAAGAATATCAGGAGCTTGCGGATGTGTACATTTTTTATATCAGTGAGACGGATATCCGGAAGGCAGGTCGGACGGTATATCCGGTAAGAAAATATTCTGAGTCGGATGATGCGGACTATGATGATGGACTGCATGTTGTTTATGTCAATGCGGAGGTGGACGACGGTTCGGATGCTGCGGTGCTGATGAGGTACTTTAAGACGTCAGACCCGGAGGACCAAAGCCAGGGAGCCCTTTCGGACAGAGTTCATTTCCTGAAATGTGAGGAAGAAGGTGTCAGAATTTTGTGTGAAATTACGGAAGAGATTTATGAGATCGGAAAGAAAGCGGGACGAGAAGAAGGACGAGAAGAAGGACGAGAAGAAGGACGAGAAGAAGGACGAGAAGAAGGACGAGAAGAGGGGATGCTTCTCGGAAAGACAGAGGAAGCCAGAAAAATGGCCAGAAATATGGCCGAACGGGGATTTGGGGCAGAGGTGATCGCGGAAATTATTGAAGAGAGTGCAGAAACCGTGCGGCAATGGCTGGAAAAGAAAACGGAACAGAGTACATCCACCCTGCTTCCGCTTCGCTGATAAACGCGTCTGGCAGTCGTCAGTCTTCCTCAATGATCTGAATTTCAAGATAATCGAAATCCACCTGTTCCACAAAGCTGTCCTGCAGGAAGCGGGTTTTCCGGTGGCGCTTAAAATCGCTGATATTTGCGTCCAGCCAGATCGGTTTTCCAAGATCAAACTGACTGCATACCTCGTCGAGGGCCCGGAAGACCTTATGCGTTCTGGTATCCTCTGACGCGTCGCATATGACGGTATCCTGAAGCATTCTGTTATCTCTGAATATTTTTGCCCATAAACGGAACATGGTTTCCTCCATTCTCCGGCATGAATTGAACCAGTGCCGGCCGGTCCGGTTTTCTCTGCAATTATAACAGAAGGATGAAGAGGAGACAAGAATCTGAATAGTTACCAAAAAAATATTAAAATGTATTAATTTTTTGTAAAAGATATACATTAGCATGGGGATTATGTTATAACCTGACTTTTACACTTTTATTCCTTCAAATATATGTTTTTCACACTTAAATCCCCGGAAAATCAATGCTTCCGGGGGTTTTTAATAAATAA
>CAJFMW010000180.1 GCA_904392525.1 uncultured Eisenbergiella sp. | reverse complement strand
ATGCTGACGAAATATCTGTCCAAAAAATTTAACGTGGAAACAAGAGACTAAAGAACCAGAAAGGGAAAGCAATGGAAAACGTAAAAATCAGTACCAGAAAACTGAATTTATATTATGGAACCAACCACGCGCTGAAGGACATTGATATGGACATCAGGCCCAATGCGATCACTGCCTTTATCGGCCCCTCCGGATGCGGAAAGTCCACATTTTTAAAGACGCTCAACCGCATGAACGATCTGGTTGACGGCGTGAAAATCGAGGGTGAGGTTACCATCGACGGAGAGAATATTTATGATGAGAGAGTGGATACCACTCTTCTGAGAAAAAAAGTGGGTATGGTATTCCAGCAGCCCAACCCCTTCCCCATGAGCATCTACGACAATATTGCCTATGGCCCCAGAATCCATGGCATTAAGAATAAATCTCAGTTGGATCAGATTGTGGAAGAGAGCCTGAAGGGGGCCGCTATTTTTGACGAGGTCAAGGACCGCCTCAGAAAATCCGCGCTCGGCCTTTCCGGCGGACAGCAGCAGAGGCTCTGTATCGCCAGAGCGCTGGCGGTTCAGCCGGAGGTGCTTCTCATGGATGAGCCCACTTCCGCTCTGGATCCCATTTCCACTCTGAAGATTGAAGATCTGATGGAAGAACTGAAGAAAAAATACACAGTGGTTGTGGTTACCCATAACATGCAGCAGGCTGCCCGTGTATCGGATGATACCGCGTTCTTCCTCGTGGGAGAAGTGGTTGAGAAGGATTCTACCAGCAACATTTTCTCAAGGCCGAAGGATAAGAGAACCGAAGATTATATCACCGGCCGGTTTGGCTGATCAGACACAGGAAAGGTAAAGAGAGGAATAAAGGATATGGCAATGAGATCAATCTACATGGAGGAGCTGGACAGCCTGCGCAAAAGCGTGAAGGAAATGGGAGAGGCCGTTGAGGCATCCTTTGACCAGCTTTTAACTGCCGTTGACAGCAAGGATGAAGATCTGGAAATGAAAATCATCAGCGGAGACCGGGTAATCAATGATATGGAGAGAAATATCGAATCCAGATGCCTGTCTCTGATCACCAGACAGCAGCCGATTGCAGGGGATCTGCGGATGATTTCTGCAGCGTTGAAGGTGGTCACGGATATCGAGCGAATCGGAGACCAGACCGCTGATATTGCGGAGCTGATGCTGCGCATGAAGGGAACCGAGTTGGATACCTATTCCAGACATATCACGGGAATGCTGGGGGTTGCCAAGGAGATTGTGCACGACGCAGTAGACGCTTTTGTAAACAGGGACAGTAAGGCTGCAGACGAAGTAATCCGCCACGACGATGTAGTGGATGAGCTTTTCTCGAAGGTGAAAGATGATCTTGTGAGAAGGCTCCAGGAGGGTGTTCCTGATGTGGACGCCTGCGTGGATGTACTGATGATCGCCAAATATCTGGAAAGGATCGGCGACCATGCGGTGAACATTGCGGAATGGGAGCTCTTCCAGGAGAGCGGCTCCATCAAGGATATCAGGCTGATGTAGAAGCCCCTGTGCGCTCCGCCTGGGCGGAGCGCTCTCTCTTCTGGACGCAGAATTTCAGATACAGAATCAGTATCGTAAGAAAGCAGACTCCGAGCGTATTGGTGATCTGCTGAGCATACAGCCTGATACCGAAGAAGGACGGCTGCACCTGCTGCAGGAAGGTAAGGAGCTTTCCTGCCAGGAAGGAGATCAGAAAGCCGTATACCCCGCCCAGCGCGGAAAGGATGGAAAGCTGAATGGTTCGCTTTTCCTCCCGGATCAGCTCAAGCTGGATGCCGAACAGGCCGATTCCCGCAAAGCTCCACCCAAGCGCGGAAAAGAGGGTTCCCAAAACCGTCATGACCAGAGCGTTGGAGGGAACGGCCAGGGCAAAGGAGGCGAAATTCAGCAGGATACCGATCAGGGAATATTTATAGATACAGGCCATCCCATACCGGTCTCCCAGCCGCCCCACTGCGGGCGTGATTGCAATTCTTGCCAGGTTGCCCAGAAAACCTACCACCATGAGGAAGGTGAAGGAGAGGGACAGCTCGCCGAGCTGATAGCTGGTGTTAAAAGGAGCGGCAGTATAGTAAGCTGTCAGCCAGAGCATATTGGTAAAAAAAGCCATCCGGAAATCCCCGTCACAGAAGGCAGCGCTTATCTCGGCCTTCAATGAATTGTGGATATTCCGGTTTTTCTTTTTGGCTTTTGCGGCGGACTGTTCTTTATCAGACCCCTTTCTGGAAGGCCGGCAATGGATTTCTCTTCCTTCAGGAGTGGTTTCTCCCATGCGGGGCTCCTTCATACAGCTGAACGCTCCAAAATTCAAAAGGACGAGAAACAGGATCAGACTGCCGTTGATGAAAAAGCCCAGAAGCTGCTTCGGCCCGGAACAGACATCCATCACGACGCCCATGCCCAGCATCAGCGTAACCGTGACGAAGACGGCCACAGTGTCCTTTCTGGAAAAATAGCTTCCCCGCTCTTTCATGGGAACCAGGGAGGCGATCCAGTCCTGAGTGGCAGGTGTTGCGATTTGTGACCAGACCTGCGCCAGAAAATAGCCTCCAAGAAGCAGACCCTGTTCCAGTCCTCCCGCTGCCCGGGTGAGGGGGAGGAAAAACAGAAGGGCGAGCAGCAGCTTCTGCAGCACACAGAAACAGACGAACAGCTTTCTCTTTTTCAGACTGTTGATCCGCTGCATGGTGAAAAGCTGAAAAACGGCGGCCAGACTCGCAGTGGAGGTGACAACTCCCGTTTCCGCATCGGAAAAACCGGCTGACAGCAGCAGGGAAACCAGGAAGGTTCCGCCCGCAAGCTGAGCGATGGTCTGCGCGGCGCTGTCCCCTGAAATGTAGAACCGCCGGCTTTTTTCATAATCCTCCTCCGTTTCCGGAAGCGCCATGAAATAGATCCGATAAAGGGAACCGGCGATTCGGCCCGCTCTCCAATACAGCACATCTCCCAAAGATTCTTTGCGACGCTTTACCCTGAAGCCTGCCATACCCTGTAACCCCGCGCATGCCTCTGCATACATTGACAGACCGTTCCGCTTCCGGAACAAAAAGGATAATCCATATGAGGAAGATCCCTGTTTTCAGCCTCATACTACCCCAGGTCTTCCGAATAAAAAATGGATTATCCTTTCCTTTCTTCCCTATTATATTGTCCTGCTCATGACCTGCCCTGTTATGGGGTCAAAACGGATCAGCCCAGATAAGACTTCAGCAGTTCAAAAGTATTCTTCACCCCGTCTCTGTGGGATCTCTCATAGCCGTGGGAAGCGTAGACGCCGGGGCCGATCAGCCCGTGCCTGGCATCGATTCCCGCATCCAGCGCCGCGTCCGCATCGGAGCCGTAATGGGGATAGACATCCACCGCGTAGTCCGCGCCCGCTCTTTCGGCGGCGTCGATCAGGCCGCTCACTACGTCATAATGATACGGTCCGTGACTGTCCTTGGAGCAGATGGAAACCTGACGCTCCGTGCAGGAAAGCCCTTCTCCCACGCAGCCCATATCCACGGAAAGCAGTTCTGTTACGCCTTCAGGAATGGAAGCGCAGGCTCCGTGTCCCACCTCTTCAAATACGGTGATGTGCTGATAAATGGTGCGTGCAGGGGTGATGTTTTCGTCCTTCAGGTATCTGGCATAGCCGAGAAGAATGGCCGTGCTCAGCTTGTCATCCAGAAAACGGCTCTTGATGTAGCCGGATGGTGTGACCACGGTTCTCGGGTCGAAGCAGACGATATCCCCTGTCATGATTCCCAGCTTCTTCACATCATCCGCACTTTCAACCAGCTCGTCCAGCAGAACCTCCATGCTGTCGTAGCTTCTCTTTTTCTCATTATATTCTCCGTTCACATGAATGGAGGCGTTGATGAGCTGGAAGGTTCCGGTATAGATTTTTCCCCCTCTGGTGATGATCCGGCAGTTTTCAGCTTCCGTATTATTCGGGTTCAGCCCGCCCAGGGGAGTGAGATTCAGCTTTCCTTCCGGCGTAATTCCGGAAACCATGGCTCCCAGCGTGTCCGTGTGCGCCATCAGCAGAATGGGGCCGCAGGAGGGATCCGAGGCATGCTTCCCGGTTTCAGCGCTTCCCTCGCACAGCTTTACCAGCACGCCGCCCTTTACGGTTACCTGAGGCTCATAGCCCATTTCCCGGTAAACGCTGCAGAGATATTCCGCCGCTTCTTTCGTATAGCCAGAAGGGCTGTCGATAGCGAGTAGCTTCTGCGCCTGTTCCACCATATATTCGGTATAATCTTTCATATTCCGTATTCTCCTTTACCATTGGATTTACACATACAAGAGTATCATGTCCTGATGGGAAAATCCAGATTAATCGTGACAGAAGTCCCATCCTGTCTTATAATAAAACAGAAAGTTCACAGATAACAGTTAAAACCTTTGGAAAGGCAGGAAAGCGGATGAGGACGATACCGGTTTCACAGATTACGGATGCAGTGAAGGAGATGTGCATAGAAGCCAATCTTTTTCTCACAAAGGATATGGAAGAAGCGCTGAAACAGGCGCAGAAGAGCGAGGAAGCGCCGCTCGGGCGCAGCGTGCTGGATCAGTTGTGCCAGAATCTTCAGATCGCCGGAGAGGATTCCATTCCGATCTGTCAGGATACGGGAATGGCGGTGGTTTTTCTGGAAGTGGGACAGGAAGTCCATTTTGAGGGCGGCGTTCTTGAGGATGCGGTCAACGAAGGCATACGCAGGGGATATACCGAGGGCTGTCTGCGTAAATCGGTGGTTTCCGATCCCCTTATCCGTGAAAACACGAAGGACAACACGCCGGGCGTCATTCATTATTCCATCGTTCCCGGAGACCGGGTAAAAATAACGGTGGCGCCCAAGGGGTTCGGCAGTGAGAACATGAGCCGGATTTTTATGCTGAAGCCGGCAGATGGAGAAGAAGGTGTGAAGAACGCCGTGCTCACCGCTGTGAAAGAGGCTGGCCCGAACGCCTGCCCGCCCATGGTGGTCGGCGTTGGCATTGGGGGAACCTTTGAAAAATGTGCGCTCCTGGCAAAACAGGCTCTGACCCGTCCGCTGGATCAGCGTTCGGAAATCCCCTGGGTTCGTGCGATGGAAGAGGAACTGCTGGAAAGAATCAACCGTTCCGGAATCGGTCCGGGCGGTCTGGGAGGCACCACGACCGCGCTTGGCGTCAACATCAGCACCTATCCGACCCATATTGCGGGACTTCCTGTGGCGGTGAATATCTGCTGCCATGTGAACCGCCACGCGGTACGGACCATCTGATATACAGAACAAGGGATTCGAAAAAGAGGTAAGTATGGAGAAAAAATATACGGTACCAAGCCGGAGACTGCGTTTATCTCACCGGAACCATTTACACGGCGAGAGACGCTGCTCATAAAAGAATGCAGGAAGCGCTGGACAGAGGAGAGGAGCTTCCCTTTGACATCAGCGAAAATATCATATATTATATGGGACCATCCCCTGCGAGAGAGGGACAGGTCATCGGCTCTGCCGGGCCCACGACGGCAAGCCGTATGGATAAATATACCCCCGCTCTTCTGGATCTGGGCCTTCGCGGTATGATCGGAAAGGGCAAAAGAAGCGATGCCGTCAGGGATGCGGTCATCAGAAACGGAGCGGTTTATTTCGCCGCCGTGGGCGGAGCGGGCGCCCTGCTGTCAAAGTCGATTATCCATTCAGAGATCATCGCCTATGAAGATCTCGGGACAGAAGCGATTCGAAAGCTTACGGTCCAAGACTTTCCTGTGATTGTCGTAATGGACAGCCAGGGAAATGACCTTTACAAAACGGCGCTGGAACAGTATCGCCGGGAATAGAGAGGAAAGAGATGCGAAGAATCGCGTTAATGGTATTCAGGCTCCTTTACAAGGCCTTTTACTACTTTTACCATATTTGTAAATGCGCCTCCCGGGAAGATATCAGCTATGAGGAAGGCTTCCGCTGGATCAAAAGGACGACGATTCTGGCGAACCGTGCCGGAAGGGTGAAAATAGAAGCCCATGGCCTGGAAAACCTGCCCGAGAAGGACGGATTCATCATGTTCCCCAATCATCAGGGTCTGTTTGATGTTCTGGTTTTCTTTGAATCCTGCCCGCGCCCCTTTGCCTTCGTCATTAAAAAGGAAGCGGCCGACATCATCCTGCTCAAGCAGGTCCGCGAGGCTCTGGGTTCCCTTGTCATGGACAGAGAGGACATCCGACAGTCGATGAAGGTCATTCAGACAATGGCGGAGGAAGTGAAAAAGGGAAGAAACTTCCTCATCTTTCCCGAAGGAACTAGAAGCAGACAGGGAAATCATACGCTGGAGTTCAAAGGCGGAACCTTTAAAAGTGCAGTCAAGGCCAAATGTCCCATCGTCCCATGTGCCCTCATTGATTCCTTTATCCCCTTCGATGAGAAAAGCATCCGCCCCGTTACCGTTCATCTGTATTATCTGAAGCCTTTATATTATGAAGAGTATCAGAATATGAAGACGACAGAGATCGCAGAAGAGGTGAAAAGGCGGATTGATGAACAAATAGAGGCACACTTGCAAAGCCGTCAGAAATAAAGAACAGAAGCCGTGCGGACATTGCAAAAAAGTGATTGACAAACGGTTTCCTCTTATGTATAATAACTCATGCATCACAGATAAGCGGCGTATCCGTATTCATATTGGTAAAGGGCAGTTCGGTTTGTGGAGAAATACTCAGCGCAAGCGGCGCGAGGGTTCAAATCCCTCTTTCTCCGTTTCCTTTACCAAAAGGATGCGGGAAGCTTTATTATAGCTTCGAAAGGAAAGAATCTTAAGCGATTGAGATTTCTTTTTTTTCGCCCTTTCGATGGATGTTAACAGCTGGTAAATTTCTTGTAAAAAAGATTTAAAAAAGTTGTTGACAGAAAAAGGAAGAAGATGCTATAATAAAACTCCACTGCGAGAGCGGTGAAAAACAAAATCAACTGAAATAAAAAAGTTGAAAAAAGTGCTTGACTTAAGAAACAACATGTGATAAGATAATCATCGTTGCGGCTGAGAAAAGCACGAAAGCCTGAAAGGGCTGGAAGGCTGGAAAAGCCTGCAAAGTACCTTGACAAATAAACAGTAATGCAACCCTGAAAATTCCAAAAAGAATTATTCAGAGGAACGGTTCCGGAAGTCTT
>CAJFMW010000179.1 GCA_904392525.1 uncultured Eisenbergiella sp. | reverse complement strand
CCAGTCCTGAATCTGGCTCACAAAAATCTCCCGGATTTCTTCATTGGGAATTGCCAGCCTGATCAGATTCCGCCGTCTGGGATCCGGCCTTCCTGCCTGCGTCAGATAGCCGGTTGTGAAAAGCACACTCCAGACGTTTTCTTCCGAAGCATAAATATCCCGATATGTCAGTTCATTTCTGATTTCCTTTAAAACCGTTTCTCCGGCGATCAGTCGCTCGATCTCGCTACGAGTTCCGGCAGAAGCGTTCTCCAGCAGATGCCTTACGATGTCGTTGCTGCTGGTATTGATCCAGTAAGGCTCCGGGTAAAGCGTCGGATCGTTCCGCCGTCTGTCCGCATAACTGATCACATCCCATGGGCAGTAAACGCTGACATTTCCGAAACGGTATCCATCATACCAGGCTTTTACATCCTCATAGGATTCTCCGATTTCATAGTAATTCAGTAGTTCCTTCACTTCATCATCGCCGAAACCGAAGTATTCCTCAAACTGCACGTCCATGATCGAAAGAACTTTCAGATTGTTTAATCCGGTAAATATGCTCTCCCGTGAAATCCTCAGGCAGCCTGTCAGTACGGCAAAATACAGACTGTCGTTGGTCTTCAGTGCATTTCCGAACAGATTTCGGATCAGAAGGATCATTTCGTCATAATATCCCCGTTCATTTGCCTTTGCCAGCGGCACATCATATTCGTCAATCAGGATAATTGCTTTTCTGTCATAATGCTTCTGCAACAGTTCGGAAAGCTCCTTCAGACTCCAACAAAGTGTCGCATCATCCATATCACTTTTCAGAAGAAGGGCAAACACTTCTTTATCCCCTGCTGAGAGCCTGTCGCTTTCCAACAGATAATCCAGCCTTCTCGCCTCTTTGTTGATCACCCTGATAGCCATACTGCGGGCCGTTGGATAATCCCCCGCCTCTACCCCTTTCAGGCTGATGGAAATGACCGGAAATTTTCCCATATATTCTTCACACAGCTCCGTCTGCCGGGAAATTTCCAGACCATCGAACAACGTTTTGTCACAGCCGATCTCAAAAAAGGATTTCAGCATACTCATGTTCAGCGACTTTCCGAATCTTCTCGGTCTGGTAAACAGATTCACTTCTCCCCAGTCAAGGAGCAGATCCCGAATCATCGCCGTTTTATCCACATAGTAAAAATCTTCCCTGCGAATTTTTTCAAAACTTTCTATTCCGATGGGAAGCCTTTTCTTATTATCATTCATCGTTCTGTGCGCTCCTTTCCCAAAGCACATGTTGCATAACGGTCAGGCAGAACCTTACCCCAAAGATTGTTACCCGTCCCTATGTTTTTGATTTTACCATTCGCAGTACGGAATGGCAAACCATTTAAAGAAAGCCGGCAGGATTTCGTTACTGGTCCGGCTAGACAGAATACGCACGGGACTGTTCTCTCCTCCAGAGAAAATCCCACCATTTATCACCGTCACTTTTGGGTGATTACAAAGTCGGGATGAACATAAAGTGCAGTTGAAAAACCGGCACACTCATATGTCATCATCACTCAAGCGCAAACAATATCTCCCCGAGTTTTTTCCACTGTTCTACAACGAAATCAAAAGAAAGCACATCTTCTATTGCAAAAACGTAGTTCCGTTGCATATTTTGGTAATCCTTACGAAGCGCATCATTGGCAGCAAAATCTCTGAGCAACTGAAAATCGGAAAATTTCTTTTCGGCTAAGTCGCTTCCTGTTCTTCTGGTCTCTTCCAGCCTTTTATATCCCAACATTTCAAGGAACATCTGCCGATTTCCAATCATCCCCTGAATTTGTTCCAAATCCAGCATGATGCTGACATCATAAAGATGTTTTGCCACATCAAAATACAGTGCACGCTCATTATAAAATTCAGCGGCAAAAATCTTGTCTGCGAAGATTCTCTCCAAACGAATTGTCTTTATCATAAAAGGTCCAACATCGTATTGCGTCTGAAGAATTTTCCGTTGTCCTTCTGCGGCATAAGTATAAAGTATTGGCTCAATTTCAAGCGATGTAAAAGGCTCGCTGACAGTAAAGGAGGTTCCTTCTACTTTTACATATCCAAAGCGTTGGAGCGGATCATCTAAGCAAGCTTATCAAGCAAGCTTATCCTCGTGCAGCTTCATAATTACCCTCCAACATAATATCTATCGTTCGAACCAAAGTTTTTTGCCCGTAATACTTTCGGGCCATCAAAATCAGTTGATCCGTTTCTAACGCAAATTCCTGAGCTACCGCTCTTACCACATCAACCGGCTTTGCCGTATCTACCGGCGCCATATCCAATTCTCTGATTACATCCAGAATTTGTAAATACCGAAAATTGTCAGCATTAACCATGATAGGCGGTTTCCGAATTTCTATCTGCATTCCTTTCGGAATTCGCTTCTTGTGCAGATTGGTTGCGATACACCTTTTCTTTGGCATCTGAGAAACCAGGCCAATACGATTTAGCTCAGACAAACCTGTTTCGTACCCTATCACCTCATTTTCATTGCGAAGCAGCTGCTTACAAAAAAGAGTCTCTTTATCCGGGGTATAATATCCAAATGCAGTCTTTACTTTCCTGCAATAAACTCCTTTGGTCAAGCGCATGATTTGCCCTTCTTTTTCAAGCCGTGCCATATTTACATTGACCGCCTTTTTTACCATCACTGTTTCCTGCAGAAGCCGTCCTGCTACATACCGGGCAACCTGTTCTGTTGTAATTACTTGATTGGGATCCATTGCGGTAAGATACTGCATGATAAAATCTTTATACCTTGTTTTTGTCTTTTCCATACAACTCTCCTTTCTGCCACAGTTTCATCTGTTATTATAATACTAAATTTCATTCCAATTCATGCAATCATAATAACATTTCTCTCTATTGCAGTCAATGTGCCGGGCAAAAAGCAAATCCTATTAATAGAAAAACGCTGTACAGTTTTTCCCATACGGCGGCATACAGCTTATTTACCGTTCAAGCCACCAGGCGAACCGGTACGAACCAGCGTCGGCCAAATCGTGATTACATTTTTACAATTATCACCAGTTCCGGTTATCCAATTTTCTCACCACCGCATCCCGCCTGTTCCAGCTGGATATGGTGATCACCTCCATCCTCATTCTCTGCGTGATCGCCATGGGGCTGTATCAGGTGATTCAGTGGGTAGAAAAGTTTTATAAGAAACGGCTGTGAAAAATTTTCGGCAGGCCGGTCCGGCCTGCCGGGGAATTTGTTTTATTTCTCTTTCTTCTGCACCGTCCGGCACTGTTTCCGAAAACAGGCAATGCCGTAGGACAGAATGGTTTCCATTCCGTCAGATATCGTTATTTATGGAATAAGACGAGGCTTGGAAGAAAGCTTTGGAACGCCTACACGGAAAGTATCTCCTTCTTCATCCGTCTCATTAATGTCCAATACAGCCTGATTGGCTTCCAGCCGAGCCTGGGCGGAAAGGTAAAAAGTAACATCTGTAGCATCCCATCCATAGGCGTTCATAACAAGCCGCTGAAGTTCCTCATAGCCACGCCGGATCGCCACATCACAGGTGTGGCCATTTGTGTTAACAAACCAGAAATCCTCCGTTTCCGTCACAGGCCAGTTCAGCTTAAAATTCCTGATAATCCTGACACGGACCAAAATTTCGCCGGGGATTTCAATCCCTGTCTCACAGACCTCTCCATCTCCCATGGTAGCGTGGATATCTCCCATTGCCAGTAAGGCGCCTGGTACACGGACAGGGAAATAGACTGTAGCACCTTTTTTGATAAGGCGGCTGTCCATATTTCCGCCGCCGTTGAAGGAATAGCCTGAAGGCACTGGTTCGCCGTCAGGAGCAGTTCCAATAACGCCAATCATGGGATCAATAGGCCATACTACGTCATTAAAGTGGGCATAACCATCTTTGATTGGAATGATTTTAGTCCGCACTTCGCAAGTCGGCCACAGTGCGCCATACCCCTTCAGGGTCATCATGACGCCCTGATCTGCGACCTGAATATCCAGGATATCTACTGCCAGCACATCACCTGTCTCTGCGCCGTCAATATAGAGTGGGCCTGTGGCAGGATTCGTATGAGTGAAATCCAGATTGTCTTCATGATCTGCTTCGGTTTTAATCTGGTTTCCAAAGCAATCCTGTGTGATAAACCTCACAAGATCCCCGTCAGCAGCGTGCGCAATCGGGGGACTATTTTTGTCAAAACTGTAAACAAAACGTTCAAGCGTAAGCATCGAAATATCTCCTTCGACCTTTAGTCCATCAGGCTAGGAACCCAGTCTCTGGCATTGATCCGGCGAATGCCTGTCACAACTCCTATTCCATCTGGTTTCGTAATTGTTGTATATTCTTCTCGATCTGCTGAATCACTTCCAGAAAAGCCCTGTCGTCTTTGCCTGTCGGATCATCCAGTCCCCAGTTGACCATTTCTTTGCCGGGAATATTCGGGCATACCACATTGCATCCCATCGATACATAAAGATCTGCTTCCGGTATATCCTGAAGTAATTTTGAATACTGATCTTTTTCCATGTCGATCCCGTATTCTCTCTTCAGCAGACGTACCGCATCCTGATTGATCTGCGGTTTAACCTCCGTTCCCGCAGAATAACAGTCACAAAAATCAGACAAATATCTTTTTCCCAGCGCTTCTGCAATCTGGCTCCTGCAGGAATTGTGCACGCAAATGAAAGCGATCTTCTTTCTTTTTTTGCAAAAAGGGCAGCGTTTCCCGATGCACTGGTTATTTTGACTGCCATAAGAGCATCGGATCTTGGGCTGCTCCATACAGATCCCCAAATTTTCTTTTACGAAATCCACTGCTTTTAGAATGGAAAGATAAGAATCACGTTTACAGCATCTTGGTCCCCCAATTTCTCCGATAGCTGCCAGCGCACTGGCGGTCATTTTATGGGAAAGCCCAAAATTTTCCTGTCCCAAAGGTGTTGATCCGGTAATAATGGAAACAAACATCCCTGCGCTGAGTCCGGCTCCGCAGGCGCCCCAGAACCCGCAGGCGCCGCCCGGCACTGAACGTCCCCGGTTATTCATCTCAACCAGAACCTTTTTCAGATCAAGTTCTCCGCCGGAATTTTTATAAGCGGTCAGGAGCGCCATTCCCACCATGATATGGTGCTCCGGCCCGTGCATATGACAAAAAGGCATCCGCATCATTTGATTGAGGACCACAGCCGGATTTTTTGATGTTTCCTCCATACAGAGGCCAACGAGACTGTCAATCCCCTGCATATGACATTCATTACATACATAATGGCCATGGATGCATCTGGTTTTACTTTTTTCTTTTTTATGGCACAGTTCGCACTCCATTTCCATATCTTCTTGCAAATACTCCAGGGGAGCCTTACAGATCAGACATTCTTCTTTCATATTCTCCACCATTATCCCATTTTCAGGAACAGCACTGCGTTCTGCGACAGATTTTTTCTCGCGGAAAGCCCCGCAATAATGCCGATGACCAGAGCCCCTGTAACATTGATGAACAGAGTAAGCAGAGGAAACTTTCCTTTATAAGGGATCAGGCTGATGGCATATCTGAGCATGGCGCCGACCGCCCCTCCCATTCCAACAAATAAAAATCCTGTCATATTTTCCTCCATGCCGAAGCGTTTTATGCTGAGGCACGCGCGCCGAACCTCCAGTTCGGTGCTGCGATAACGGAATTTGCGACGCTTCGGCGCAAATCCTGATTGAAAAATGCGCTATCGAGCGCATTTTTCAATCTTTCTCCCTTAACGCCATGCATGAAAACGCCGTACAGGTTTCCCCATACGGCGACAGCGCCAGCTATTGCTTTCCTTCCCATAATTCCGCAATCTCTTTCTGCTTTACGGGACGAATCAGATAAAGTCCTATTACCGTATATACCACCGCAATCATAATGCCGATTATCAGGTCTTTCATCCAGAATCCCTCAGGCATCAGGAACATATTGTATGTAATATCGACCAGGGCGTGCATAACTACCGTTCCCCAAAGATTCCGTGTCCGAACGTACACTGCCCCGAAATATATGCCAAGTCCCGCCGCATAAAATATCTGCATGATCGTTTCAGCGGTATTGGCTCCTCCAAGGTTCATAAGATGCATCAACCCAAAAATAATACCGGACGCAAGGATCGATTTTAATACATAGTTTTTCCGTCCCTGCCATTTATCCATCATATTTGAGACTACAAATCCCCGGCACACCACTTCTTCGAAGAAACCGGGTGCGATTCCTCCTATCACGGCAGCAGCGATCCCGATCATACTGGTCTGCAGTCCATCTGAAAACAGAATTCCCTCTATCACATTATCCGCTATCAGCAGGATGCAGAAAAAAGAAAGAATAAACGACAATCTGATATTCCTCATATGGAAGCCAAACTGAAAAGTTCGTCCGGTTCCTGCTTTCATGATGATGATAATAATAAAAGCTATGAGAATACGCACGACAGACATCATAATTCCGGCGATTTCCCCATAAAAAGAGATCAGATCCGGTGCCGCATTTATCACAGCCGCCGTAGGAATGCCGGAAAGAACAATGGCCGCCAGTGTGGACACAAACGGCAGTATAAATGCAGGTACAACCGGAAATTTCATAAACCAGTTCTGTTTCTTCTTTGACTGTTTCATTTTCTATATTCCCCCTTTTTCTTTAATATCGCCCGGCACTGTTTCCGGAAACAGGCAATGCCATAGGCAAGTATGGTTTCCATTCCCTCTTCCCTCAGTCTGGCGGCATAATCCTTCTCTTTGATCTGTTCGATCGCCTCTTGGCAGGCTTCCTCCAGCTTCCCCTTCTCCGCGTATTTCATCTCGATGACAATGCCGATCTTTTCCGGAAGGATTTCGATCATGATATCCGTGTAGCCATCTCCGCTTTCCAGATTGGAAAAGACGTTCCATTCCGTCTGATATCGCAGGATTCCCAGCAGGAAGCCATGATAAAAGTTTTCCTTTAAATCCTTTCTGACCGCCGTGTCCCGGACGCTCACCGTCCGCTCCAGCCAGGAGGTAAAGATGCTCTCCACAACGGACGGCTCTCCGTCCTTCAGAGCCTCGCAGAACCGGTCAAGCTCCGTCGTATCCTTTCTGACTACCTCCTGCATCCAATCCTGAATCTGGCTCACAAAAATCTCCCGGATTTCTTCGTTGGGAATCGCCAGCCTGATCCAGTTCCTCCGCCTGGGATCCGGCCTTCCTGCCTGCGTCAGATAGCCGGTTGTGAAAAGCACGCTCCAGACGTTTTCTTCCGAAGCATAAATATCCCGATACGTCAGTTCGTTTCTGATTTCCTTTAAAACCGTTTCTCCGGCAATCAGCCGCTCCATCTCACTGCGGGTTCCCGCGGAAGCGTTCTCCAGCAGATGCCTTACGATGTCGTTGCCGCTGGTATTAATCCAGTAAGGCTCCGGGTAAAGCGTCGGATCGTTCCGCCGTCTGTCCGCATAGCTGATCACATCCCAGGGGCAGTAAACGCTGACATTTCCGAAACGGTATCCGTCATACCAGGCTTTGACATCCTCAAAGGATTCTTCGATTTCATAGTAATTCAGGAGTTCCCTTACTTCATCATCGCTAAAGCCAAAATATTCCTCAAACTGCACGTCCATGATTGACAGAACATTCATATTATTCAGGCCGGTAAAAATGCTCTCTTTTGAAATCCGAAGACATCCGGTTAATACGGCAAAA
>CAJFMW010000178.1 GCA_904392525.1 uncultured Eisenbergiella sp. | reverse complement strand
ACCTCGCCGCCGATGTAGCGGGCGGGCTTTTCGATGGATAACAGTATTTCATCGCTTAATGCAAGTTTTCTCATTCCAATCTCCACATCTATTTGCTCACAGAAACTCTTTAAATCTGATTTTTCAGTATACAAAAAATGAGCGGCTTTTTCAAGGAAAACGCAAAAAAATATGAGAAAATGTGCATACAGATCAGAAACCGAAATATTTTTCTCTTAATCTGACATTTGCCATAACACTTAAATATCGTTTCAGCTGCAGCCTGGCGATATTGTGTGTAACATTTCGGCTGGAAATGCTCCAGTCTGCGTGCGCTTTTTCTATGATCCTGCCTTTCTCTCTGTTACGTTCGCAAAGCCTGCGGAAAAGTTCAACTGCCGCCCGATATTCTTTGCGGTCGGAATGATCAATAAATTCATAGAACATTTTTTGAAAAGGATAGATCTTTTTGTAATAATCATTTGCGTCTGCCAGCGTTTTTATAAAGTTTTCCAGAAACAGCTTTTTCTGCTCCGGGGCTTCAGAAGTGACCTCCATGATCTCTCTGTGCTCTGCCGCAAGCTCCCTTAACCACTGTTGCGCTTCCTCCGAAATAATGACCTCATCGGTGCTGTCCCACCAGTACATACGGTCATCATCTGATATATAGTAGTTGGGCTGCCCTTTCAATTCCTCCGGCGTATTCCAAAAGGTAAAATATCCATCCTGCCGCAGAAAATCACTGGTCCTGACCGGAGGAATCGGCGCCTCTATTGTACTTCTCCGCAGCTCCTCCAGCCATGCCGGCGCATATCTCTTTCTTATTTCGTCCCGATATACGGAATTACAAAGCTTCTTCCAGAGGCGCCAGAAAGGTTTCTGCCGGAGTTCAGCAGTCAGATAGACAATGACTCTGGCAGGAAGGAATAACGTATATTCAGCGATTTCCTTCCTGTCGGGGTCTGAGCAGCTTTCCCTGCCTGCCCGGTCTTTCCGGAGAAGATCCCGAAGCGTCTGCATTGCCTCTTCTTCGTCTCTGCCGCAGAAGAAATGTTCCACCGCCTTTCTGCATCCGTAAACGTCGGCCGGGTAGGTATCCGGAACAAGCTCTGATTCCTTCAGGCTTTCTGTCCCATGGATGATAAAAAAGAGATCGGCAAGATCCGTTCCTCCGGAATACAGTTCCAATCCGGTGGGAACAGAGCTCATTACCTCTTCTGCATCAGGCGCATCATAGCCTTCCCTCCGCCGGCCAAACGCATATGCTTCCATATTCTCCCACAGCCGGAACCGCTTTTTCATGGAAAACTTCGTTTTCAGAAGGTGGTTAAGCCAGCCAACATAGGCGGTATCTTTTACGATATCTCCGTTTATTTCAGTAAATCCGGGCTCATCATCATACATCTCGAAGAGAAAATAAGCTGCGGTGATAACGTCGCTAAATTCCGCCGAGCCGATCTTATCTGACCAGAGACTGCAGCTGTGCGCATCGAAGGATGCATCCTCCCAGAAATCGTCTTCAAAATAATTGAACCAGAAGGTAAATTTCCCGCCGGGCAGGATCTCCGCAGGCTTCAGCAGCAACAGCTTCCGGCCAAAGATCTGGACGGCTTCCAACCCCATCATGCCGCCATAATTCAGAAGCTTCATCATCTGAGATGCAAAAATTTCTTTTTGTTCTTTCCTGACGCCTGTTTTACCAGCGTAACAGCCAAATGTACCCATTGTTTTCTGTCCTTTCTTATAAACAGATCAGAATCCGAGGAGTTCTTTTCTGTGTCTGTGGTTGACCAGCAGAGACTGATATGCGCTCATTATCGTTCTGTCGGTTCTGTCCCTGTAACGTTCAAGCAGCCAGGCATGTGCCTGATGCGGCGTAAATTCAGGAAAATATACCGCGTCTGCATCCAGAATACTTCGGAAAAGCAGCAATGCTTTCTGGTAGACGATGCTGTCCCTGTGGAGCAGGAATTCTGTAACAAAGGATTTGTCCACGTAACGGCAGTTCCATATTTCATAAAGCTCACTTATGACCGTCGATAGATATGACTCCATTTCAAATCCTTTTTGAGGCCGGATCTGTCCCATCCTCTCTTTCCAGACGAACAGCTCTTCTTCCAGTTTTTCTGAAAAAACGGGCCTGTCATCCTCCCAGAATTCCATAAATTCGTCCTCATTGTCCCGCCGGATCGCCTTGTAAAAGGGGAGACGGACGGATTCTTTTTCAGAAGACTTCTCCATGTTTTCCTCATGTCTGCTTATGATATCGGTATAGACATCTTTACTCATGGTTTCCCAGACAGCCCAGAAATCCTGCCCGGTGGCGCAGGCATATGCGTGAAGCAGACTGACAGGGAGGACGTAGAGGGATATTTCGGCCAGGATTCCGAAGGAATCCCTTCTTTCGGCTGCCCTCTTTCTTTCCGGCAGATCAGAAAGTACAAGCTCCTTCAGAAAAGAAAGGAGCTTTTCTTTTCCGTCTGCATTAACGAGGAGTTGGCGCATGAGCTCACAGCAATAAAAGCAAAGGCTGATCAGCGTTGCGCTCCGGATATCATCCCGCGCGCCGGAAAAAGGAACGGAAGGCTTCAGCGGTCCATCCTTCGATTCCGCATTAAACGCGGCAATCATCTGCTCTTCCATAAATACCGTGGACTGAACTGGAAATGTCCGGATCATGGTCCCTGTGTCGTTTGACTCAAAACCTTCCGTCCGGCGGAACAAAAGGAGCAGATCCCACATTCTTGCGCGATTGGGAAAAGAAAGTTCAACCCCAAGGAGATACCGGATGGCGGCGCAGTAACCTTCCAGGGAAATCAGCTTTTTCTCACAGGTCAGACAGCAGAGAGTCTCAGAAAAGGCCTCCTGAAGCACCCGGATCAGGAGCATGGCCAGACCAAATTCCTGAACGCCCATATCTGAGACATGAAGCTGACAGGTATGTATATTATAGGAAGCCATCTGTCTTATACGCTGTTCGAAAACAGAGTAATTGAATAAAACATTTCCTTCTGCATCCGGTACTGGTATATCGACCACCATAACTGTTTTTCCATCCAGTATCATTTCTTCCGTCCTGCGGATACCGCACTTTCTTAACAGCTCCAGCACATGGCTGTTGAACTGTTCCCGTTTGTCATCCGGTATCTTCACTTCGCCGATAAGCTGATATGAATCATTTTTCATCGTCTGTTCCCTCCATGTTTTTCTGAAAATATTATAGAATAAAAAGAAGGAACTGTCATTGAATGCAAAATTCAATGACAGTTCCTATCAGCCTTTGATATGACCGGTTCAGGGTACTCATAGCTGTGCGGCTCTTTTTTATCTTTTCAAAATCCGGAAAGCTTTTCGAAATCCCCGGCCTGGATTGCGGAGATGCTGCGGGCTATTTTTTCTTCCGGCCAGTCCCACCATTTGAGATCCAGCAGTCCGGCGATGGTTCTTTCCGAAAATCTTTTCCGAAGGGGACTGGCGGGAACGCCGCCCACAATGGTATAGGGAGGGACATCCTTTGTCACCACCGCCCTGGCGCCGATGATTGCGCCGTCTCCAATGGTCACACCGGACAGGATAAGGGCTTCATATCCGATCCATACATCGTTTCCGATGATGATGTCCCCCTTGTTGTCCCAGGCGGAGGTGATCTCCTTTTTATCCAGCCCCCATTCCTCAAAAAAGATGGGGAAGGGATAGGTGGAAAGGGAGGATAGCGTGTGGTTTGCGCTGGTGAAGAGAAATCTGGCGCCGCAGGCGATGGAACAGAATTTGCCGATTCGCAATGTATCGTGGTTTATCGGATAATGGTAAAGGACATTTCGGGATTCAAATTCCAGGGGATCATGGACGAAATCGTTGTAGATGGTATAGTCTCCGACAAGGATGTCAGGCCGCGTAATGGCCGCTTTCAGATAAATGGTTTCCCGGTCCTGGCTGCGGGGATAGATTTTTTCCGGATTCACAGCGGCCTCCTTTCCGAAGCATCACAAACGCCTCCCTCGTCAGGGGCAGCCTCACAGGAGGGAAAACGGTATTCCTTTCTCTGGTCAAACCGGTTGTTTTCCACCCAGGTTACAGTCCGGGCATTTCTGGAATATACAAAGGAAACCCGGGTGGCCCAGAGCCCCTCCTGACGCACATCATGGAGCAGGGAAAGGGCGTCTTCGACAGAGAACTGCTCATCGGCATTTTCCAGCCTCTTCTCCGCCCTCTCATACCGGTCGTCTCCGGGAACGAGAAAGGGCTTCGTGCTGGCGGGCTCCAGGATGGAATAATTGGAAAGCAGGGAATATCTGCGCCTTTCAATCCGGTAGCCTATCCCCGGCTCCAGGATCATCACCCGTCCGGAGGCGTCAGACAGCAGCGCCTGCATGGAAGCATCCGGAGCATAAATAAGCTCTTTTTTCTCCAGAAGTCCGGAAACCTCGTCGAAGGTCAGATTTCCTCTGATGAACTGTTCTGTCAGATCAGAGATCTGGATGGCTCCTGCCGGAGTCTGTGCATTTTCAGCGGCCCGTTTCGCTTTCCTGGCCGGATGAACATAAAGCAGCGTAGCTGCGTTTCCGTTCCGGTTCACGCCATGGTAGGAATGATATGCTCCGTCCGGACGCAGGATTCCGATGAAAAAACGATCCTTTTCCAGAATAACACGATGAGTCCAGACGGTCAGGTCGATGTCAAAATTGAAACCGGTAATTAAGTCGTCATTGTTTACCACAAATCGAATACACATGATTGCCTTGCAGGAACGCCGTAATATGTGCCGCGTTCACTGCTTCTCTCCTCTCTTTTTTCTTTTGCTTACAGCATAAGCCGGAGGAGGAAGGTGACGCAAGAGAATGAAAAATGCAGAAGAAAGGTTTCTCATTGGAAATGACAGCGGGACTGCCTATGAGCATTGTGGACTATTCGTTAACGGCGAAGGCTTTCTGGCAATAGCGGAAGCTGCAAATCCCTGTGACGTAGCCTTCGTTCATAAAATGAAATGGGAAACCATGACCTTTAACGTATTTGAGATGGGGACTAAAGAGAATGTCCTTCAGGCATATAACGTCCTGCGTGATGGCGGAGTTGTCATTGAAGCAATTCATGAGGTGCCGTGGAGCAAATGCTGTGCCACCGTCATTGACAGGTATGGCGTATGCTGGTGGGTTTCTATCTAGCGAAAAATCTGCTTCTATTGCATACGTTCTTCGAAGTTTCCTCAACTTCCCAGATAAGAAAATTACAGTTTCAATACGGCAATAATCTCATTGCCATCCATTTCTCCTGTTTCAGTAAATCCAAATGAATGATATAACCGGCTGGCGACTTCATTTTCGGGTTCATAGGACAACCAGCAGAAATCTGCCTTACCGCAGGGGAAGGTTTTTATAAATTCCAGTGCGAGTCTGACCGCTTCTTTTCCATATCCTTTCTTCTGATGGTTTTTGTCTATCATCAATCTCCAGAGATTATAATTCCCGTTTGCTATGGATGGAGCATCATCCCAATAATCGTCTTTATCAAATCCAATCATTAAAAAGCCGACCGGCGTATCATCCTCATATATTCCAAAAGGGAAGGCATAGCCATTTCCGGTTATAGCTGTATACGCTTCGATCATGCTTATATCATTACTTGCAACA
>CAJFMW010000177.1 GCA_904392525.1 uncultured Eisenbergiella sp. | reverse complement strand
TTCATGTTCGGATAAAATATTACCGGACTGGTAATGATAGGCACTCTTCAGAATGTGATAATAGATGGCGTGGAAGGTTCCGAAGTTCACCGGATAGAACTTTCCTTCCGTCAGGCGCAGGAATCTGCCTTTCATCTCATCGGAAGCCGCCCTGGTAAAAGTGATGACCAGAATGGAATCGGGCTGTACCCCGCCCTCCTCAATCAGGCAGCGGATGCGCTGCGTGATGGTGTACGTCTTTCCGGAGCCTGGGCCTGCGAGAACGAGCATCGGTCCGTCCCGGTGGGCAATGGCTTCCGCCTGGCCGGGATTGGAGCCGGCCGCCGGCACAGATTTCTGCGCCGGCATAGCCTTCTGCTCCCGTTTCAGGAAATCATCCATTCAGGCTGCCCTGCAGCATCCGGATTCCGGTACGGATGCGGGCGAGGGACTCTTCCTTTCCAAGAATTTCCATAATTTCCGTGGCTCCGGCAGGGGTCATCTGCCTGCCGGATACGGCGGTACGGATGGGCCACATGACATAGCCGTTCTTGCATCCTTTTTTCTCCACGTAGGAAAGAAGCATTGCGTAGAGGGCGTCGTTGGAATAATCCTCCTGCTCCTCCAGAAGGGGAAGCACCTCCGAAAGCACCTCCAGAGAGCTCTCCTGCGTGGTCTTCATTTTCTTATGAGCGTACATGGCCGTATCGTATTCGGGCAGCGTCTCGAAGAAGTCCACCATGTCCACGATATCGGGGAAAATCTCAATTCTGGTCTTAACCATCGCCGCGATTTTCTTCAGATCCAGATCTTTATGAATCGCCTGCTTCAGGTAAGGCTCGGCCATCTCATAGAAGCGGTCAAAATCCATGGCCTTGATGTATTCGCCGTTCATCCATTTCAGCTTGGTGTAATCGAACACCGCCGGGGATTTGGACATGTGATGATAGTCAAACTCCCGGATCAGCTCGTCCATGGACATAATCTCCTGGTTGTTCTCCGGGCTCCAGCCGAGAAGGGCAACGAAGTTCACGATGGCTTCGGTCAAAAATCCCTGATCCAGAAGATCCTCATAGGAGGAATGGCCGCAGCGCTTGGACAGCTTGTGATGCTCCTCATCCGTGATCAGCGGGCAGTGCACATAAACGGGCACCTCCCAGCCGAAGGCCTCATACAGACGGTTATACTTCGGAGAGGAAGAAAGGTATTCATTTCCCCGCACCACATGGGTGATTCCCATGAGATGGTCGTCCACCACGTTGGCAAAATTGTAGGTGGGGTAGCCGTCGGACTTGATCAGGATCATGTCGTCCAGTTCCGCGTTTTCCACCGTAATGTCTCCGTAAATCTCATCATGGAAGGTGGTGGTTCCTTCCGTGGGATTGTTCTGACGGATCACGTAGGGCACGCCCGCCGCAAGCTTCGCTTCCACCTCTTCCTTCGACAGATGCAGGCAGTGCTTGTCATACACGTTAATCTCCTTGCCCGCGACCGTACGGGTGAGGGTGGCAAGACGTTCCTTATCGCAGAAGCAGTAATAGGCCTCTCCCTTTTCGATCAGCTTTTTGGCATATTCCAGATAGATGCCCTGCTTCTGACGTTCGCTCTGCACATAGGGGCCCACGCCGCCGTCCTTGTCCGGTCCCTCGTCATGGACGAGTCCCGTCTTCTGAAGGGTTCTGTAGATGATGTCCACGGCTCCCTCCACATATCTTTCCTGGTCCGTATCCTCAATGCGCAGGATGAAATCGCCGCCTTCATGCTTGGCGATCAGATACGCATACAGCGCGGTACGCAGATTTCCCACATGCATTCTGCCCGTGGGACTGGGTGCAAAACGTGTTCTTATTTTCATTCTCATCAGTTCCTTTCCGGGCCGCCCGGATTCATCCCGGCCGGCGTCATATATGCATCAGTTTAAGCAAATCAGTGCGGTTTGTCAATCGGGTTTTCGCTTCCTCTTTCTCACTGCAGGATCAGCGATCCCACCTGGAAAACGACCACGCTCACCACCCAGGCCAGCACCAGCTGGAACGCCAGCATACCGCAGGTGAATTTCCAGGAACGGCTTTCCTTATGAATCGTTCCGATGGTCGCCGCACAGGGCACGTACAGCAGGCAGAACAGCATCAGGCAGAACGCGTTAAGACTGCCGAAGGTGGGGTCGAACTGCCGGATATTTTCGATGATGGTCGCCATGCCGGCTGCTGAATTCACATTGGAAACGCCGAACAGCACGGAGAAAGAGGAAACCACCACTTCCTTTGCGGAGATTCCGGAAATCAGCGCCACGGCGATCTGCCACAGGCCCAGACCGGCGGGGGCGAGCACGGGAACCAGAAAACGTCCGATTGCCGCGCCGAAGCTTTCGGAAGGATCCGTCACCATGCCGTGCACGCCGAAATTCAGGACGAACCAGATGGCGATGGATGCGATGAAGATCGTGGTTCCCGCCTTCGTCAGATAGTCCTTCAGCTTGTTCCAGACATAGGTGCGGATGGTTCTCGCGTTCGGACGCTTATATTCGGGAAGCTCAATGAGCAGGGACTGATTTTCCTTTCCCTTTTCCAGCCGGTTCTGGATGAGAGCCACCAGAATCGCCACCACCATGCCGATCACATACATGGAAAAGGCCACCAGCATGGAACAGTTCGGGAAAAACATTTCCGAAAACAGCACATAGATCGGCAGTCTCGCGGAGCAGGACATGAAGGGCGTCACGATCATGGTGCGCCGTCTGTCATGCTCCGTCTCCAGCGCGCGGGTCGCCATGATGGCGGGAACCGTGCAGCCAAAGCCAAGGATCATGGGCAGAAACGCCTTGCCGGAAAGGCCCACGCGCCCCATGATGCCATCCATCACATAGGCCACCCTGGACATATAGCCGCTGTCCTCCAGAATGGCAAGAGCCAGAAACAGGATGAAAATATTGGGGATAAAGGTCAGGATGCCGCCCACACCGGCCACAACGCCGTCCACCACCAGGGAAATCATCCAGTCCGCCGTATGGATGGCCGCAAGGCCGGAACGCATCAGATCGGAAACGACGGCAAGGGCGTACTCCAGACCGCCCTTCAGGAAATCCCCGACGGCAAAGGTCAGGAAAAACACCAGCGCCATGATGCACAGAAACACCGGGACGCCCCAGACCGGATGGGTCAGGACCCTGTCGATTTTGTCCGTTCCCGCTGCCTTTTTCGCCTTATAGAACAGCGTCTCATCGATCACCGTTTCGATATATTCGTACTTTTTCTCCGTAATTTCCTTCTCATAGCTGCGGTCCGCCACACCCTTCAGCTCTATGGGATGATCCTCCTTCACCTCCGGATCGTCCTCCAGCAGCTTGATCGCGTGCCAGCGCAGGGAGGAATGGTCCGGATAGCTGTCCTTCATCCGCTCTTCCAGAACCGCAAGCCTGTCTTCGATTTCTTTCCCGTAATTCAGGATATCCTGCTTCGGACCTTCCTCATAATGATGAACCACCGCATGCATCAGAATGTCGAGCCCGGTCCGCTTTGCCGCGGAAACCGGAACCACGGGAATCCCTCCCAGCATCTCCGGCAGGCGGTGCAGGTCGATCTCCATCCCCCGCTCCTTCACGATGTCCATCATATTGAGCGCCAGGATGACCGGCTTTCCCAGTTCCAGAAGCTGGAGCGTCAGATACAGGTTTCTCTCCAGGCTGGAAGCGTCCACCACGTTGACGATCGCTTCGATATCATCGTCCAGGACGCATTTTCTGGTCACCATCTCTTCTATGGTATAACAGGTCAGAGAATAAATGCCGGGTGTGTCCACCAGCTTCAGCTCATACCCTTCATAAGTGATATTTCCTTCGTATTTTTCCACCGTCACGCCCGGCCAGTTGGCCACCTTCAGTTTTGAGCCCGTGACCGCATTGAATAACGTGGTCTTTCCGCAGTTCGGATTTCCCACGAAAGCCACATGAATATGATTATCTGTACGCATTTTCCCAATTCCTCCATTTCTTCCGCAGCCTGTCCGTTCCCTGCCGGGAATTGTGTCAGCGTTACAGTTCAGCCTTCGGCAGAACTGTAACGGCATCCGGCCATTCCAATCGCAGCACTCGCTTTATCGTGCAGCGATGGGCCGGATGCTTCCCCGCTATACGTTTTCGTACGGTCTGCGCAGTAAATGCGCAGACCTGGCTGAATAGTAACGTGTCGGCCATTATTCCGGAGCTGCCTTAGGGTTCGCACCGGTCTCCTTCACCAGAATGCGGGAGGAAATATCCTTTCCAAGCGCCAGCCTGGTCCCGCGCACATACAGGATCAGCGCACCTTTTTTCTTTCTGTTCAGCAGTTTCAGAGGGGTTCCCTCAATCAGGCCAAGGGCCTGGAGCCGCCTCGTCACCTCTTCCGGTGTTTCCATGTCTTCCACCAGATACTGTTTTCCAACTTTTCCTTCATAAAGTGTCATAAGTACCTCAATCTCCGAAGCATTTTATCCCTGTGTATACTTGATAATGATTCTCACTCAGAAAATTATATTCTTACCCTTAAGCGTTGTCAATCACCGGAATGGCTCCTGCCAGTTACAAAAAAGTGCGTGCTTTACAAAGCGTTTCCTCCGGATTATGATCCTTTATGAAAAAGATGTCATAAAGGTTTTACAATCAGGAGTAACGAACATGAATCAGGAAGAAAGAAGAATTTATCTGATCCGCGAAATGCAGCGGGAAATGCCCCAATATGCCGACATCTCGATTCCGGAAGAGGAAATGCAGCAGCGCAGGCTTCTGCGTTCGCTGTTTAACCTGCGCCCGCCATATCCTGCTTCTGAAGATTTTCTTAACGTACAGGACGCGTATTTGTCGGAGGTCATCCGGGAGAGGGGAATTGTGGAAGCAAAGGCTCTGCCGTCCGTGAAAGCCAGCCCGAAAATCGCCCTATGGCAGGGGGACATCACAACGCTTCGCTGCGACGCGATCGTAAACGCGGCAAACAGCGCGCTCCTTGGATGCTGGCAGCCCTGCCATTCCTGCATCGACAACATCATTCACTCCCTGTCCGGCGTCCAGCTTCGCATCCGGTGCAATGAAATCATGCAGGCACAGGGCCATGAGGAACCGACGGGAAGGGCCAAAATCACGCCCGCCTATAACCTCCCCTGCCGTTACGTCCTGCACACGGTGGGCCCCATCATTGCCGGTCCGCTCCGCAGACAGGACTGCGAGGCGCTGGCGGACTGTTACCGCTCCTGTCTGGAACTCGCCGCATCCAATGGGGTGCAGTCCATTGCCTTCTGCTGCATTTCCACCGGCGTTTTCCATTTCCCGCAGGAAAGCGCCGCCGAGATTGCGACAGAGACGGTCCTGCGCTTCCTGGAAACGGACACTTCCATCCGTCAGGTCATCTTCAATGTTTTCACAGACAGGGACCGGAATATCTACCGGAATCTGCTGGAAGGCTGAATAACGAAACGGCCCTTGCAGAGGGCCGTTTCTTCAGTCATTCCGAAGAAGTCATTCTTTACACCGGTCAAACTCCGGATTAAAAGCGTAGAAGTTTTTGGAGTCAAGGCGCTCCTGAACGAGCCGGAGGGCTTCACCGAAACGGGAAGATTGAAGTAGATTTACCTCAAAAATGACAGCGGCTAAAACCGCCTTAGATTTTCCATGTGATTTCAATATTCCTGTTTGCC
>CAJFMW010000176.1 GCA_904392525.1 uncultured Eisenbergiella sp. | reverse complement strand
CCAGCACCGCCTTCAGGATGCCGATATAGGAAAACAGCTCCTCCGGCACCGCCTTCAGATCGAACAGGAAGCGGAAATAGCTGATGTGGTTGGTGAACATTTCATGGTACATCACCGTGCTGCCGCTTAAGGTTCCGATCTCATTGACCAGAGGTTCCGCCTCCTTCCGGATATCCTCCCGCTTCAGAAGAGGAATGCAGGCCAACGCCTCTTTTGTGTCGGGCGTGTCCTGATACTCTCTCAGCGCTTCGGTCTCCCGGATGATGCCGTCAATCTCGTTGGCGGAAAGTCCGGCCTTATAATCGGCGAGCTTCTTTTTCAGCTGTTCATCATGCGCTTTGGAAAGGCCTTTTTTCGGCTCAAGGGTCAGTACGCTCTTGTGACTGTTTTCAATCATCCAGGTCTGAATCAGCTTTTCATAATAGTCCGTATCCGCTTTCTCGCGCAGGCTTCTGTAGGTATCCCCCGCCTCGATATGGATGAAAGGCTTCGTATCGTCATACAGCCAGCTGTCCATCACCTGCAGACCATACATGAGTCCGGCCGGCCAGGAGCCGAAATCCGCTTCCCGGTAACGGAACTCATAGTAATTCAGCCCGGCCTTCAGCGCCTTCTTATCGATGCCTTCCTCTGCGATACGGGAAAGCTCCTTTTCGATCGTCTCCACGAAAGCAGCCTTATCAGAAAGGTTTGCATTCTTGGCAATGATGCTGAAATAAGGCTGGCGCAGGCCGTTTTCATAATAGCTGTAAACGTCCTTGCCGATCTTTTTGTCAAGCAGCGCCTGCTTCAGGGGCGCGCCGGGCGCACTGCAGAGGACATAGTCAAGCACCTGGAATGCAATATAGCGCTCCCGGTCCAGGTTGTCCCCCACCACAATGTTGTAGGACAGATAGGAGTTATCCGTCTCCGGCTCGCTGTCCGTGATGGGATACTGTGCGGCAGCTTCTTTTTTCTGTGCAAAAGGCGGCTGGACGCTGATTTCCGAATCCACTTCAATCCGTTCAAAATGGGACAGGTACTCCCGGTCCAGATAATCAAGCTTTTCCGCCATATCCATATTTCCGTACAGATAGATATAACTGTTGGAAGGATGATAAAATTTCCGGTGGAATTCCAGAAATTCTTCATACGTCAGCTCCGGAATCACATCCGGGTCGCCGCCGGACTCCATGGCGTATGGCGTATCCGGATACAGGGTTTCGGAAATCTTGCGTTCCAGCACATCGTCCGGCGAAGAAAAGGCGCCCTTCATTTCATTGTAAACCACACCGTTGATGGTAAGCTCAGCTTCCGGGCTCTCCAGCTCGTAGTGCCATCCCTCCTGCTCGAAGATTTTTTTCTCTTTATAAATGTTGGGATAGAACACCGCATCCAGATAGACATGCATCAGGTTCTGGAAATCCGTGTCATTGCAGCTGGCGATCGGATATACGGTTTTGTCCGGATAGGTCATGGCGTTTAAGAAGGTGTTCAGACTGCCCTTTGCCAGTTCAACGAAGGGGTCCTTTACCGGGAAATCCCGGCTTCCCTCCAGCACGGAATGCTCGATGATATGGGCGACACCCGTGCTGTTCTTCGGCGGGGTGCGGAATCCGATATAAAACACCTTATTTTCATCTTCATTGGATAAAAGAGCGATTTTCGCTCCGCTCTTCTTATGCTCCAGCAGGCAGCTTAAGGAGTTCAGGTCCTCAATCCGCCGCATCTCAAGAATTCGATAGCCTGTCAGTTCTTCCAGCTTCATATCTGCCTCCATATGGTTTGTTTTTCATATCTGTGTTTCTGCATAGAATAAAGTATATCATCTTTTGGAGGAATTATAAAGCTTGAGTTGTTTCTCGCGGAAAGGGAAGTTGACGTTGTGTTGTCCAGTCCTTACAGACGAACACGGAATACGGTGTCGCATCTGGCCTCCCGCTGTAAACTTCCGGCTCAGAGCGTTCAGGATTTCAGAAAACGTATGACTTACTATTAATATTCAGAACTGAGCAGGAAATCGGCTATGTGCAGAGTCTTGATTCCTTCGTAGTTCCCTCCAGCAAATTCGTCTGTCGTGAGGACATATTTGGGATAATTATCGTGTATTTCAAGTAGCCGATTATATTCCCGTTTTTCTGTCTTTTCCGATCGGATCTCCTGCGTGACCTGAACATAGATTTTATCATTTTGCCTGACTGCGACAAAATCAATCTCACCGTCACTGGTCTTTCCTACATTGACGGTATATCCCCGGCGGCAAAGCTCCAGATATACAATATTTTCAAGGCTGGAAGCCACGCTGTCCGCATTGTAACCGAGGACGCTGTACCGCAGTGCGGTATCGGCCAGATAGAATTTTTCCTGCGTTTTCAGAATTTCCTTTCCATGCAGATCATACCTCGAACATCGGTGGAGCAAATATGCTTTTTCCAGCTTTTCCAGATAGCTGTAAACCGTTTCGTTATCAATGGACCGGTGTTCCGATTTCAAATAATCCGCAATCGACTTTGCCGAAAAGGTGTTTCCAACATTGCCGAATGTGTATTTGACGACTCGTTCCAGCTGGTCGATCTTCCTGACCTGGTTTCGCTTTACAATATCTGAAAAAATCGTTGAATTATATATGTCCCGGACAATCGTATAGATTTCATCCCGGGAAAGCTCCTGCAAATGAGTTGCCGGAAATCCCCCCAAACGGACATAATTGACAAGTTCGGTTTTAGGCTCTTTGACGGTAGTGAATTTGTTCCTGAACATCAGATATTCATCAAAGGACAGTGTAAAAATACGAAACGAAACATACCTGCCGGTGAGATAGGTGGATATTTCTGAGGACATCATTCGGGAATTAGATCCTGTTACATATATGTCAACATCAAAATCTGACGCCAGTGAATTGATAACCTTTTCCCAACCCCTGATTTCCTGGATCTCATCCAAAAATAAATAGGTTTTTCCATCTGGTGAGAGTTGTCCTTTTAATTGAGCATACATCTGTTTTGCCGTCATATCTTCATATTCCATAGAATCGTAGCGGCAGCTTATAATGCGTTCAGCCGGAATATTTCGTTCCGTTTTCAGTCTTTCCATTATCATCTTCAATATCGTAGATTTTCCGCAGCGACGCACTCCTGTGAGTATTTTTACAAAGGGAGTATCTACGTATGGCATGATCCTATCCATATATAAAGGTCTGTAAATCATCATGATCACCTCCATCTGTAGATAGGCTATCGCAAAACCCACTAAAAGTCAATAAGTTTTGCGGTTATAAACCGCAAAACTTATTGGATAACTCTATAATTTCGGATTTGTAATGAGTGCATCAAAGCTTTTTGCCTTTTATATCCTATGAAAAAAAGTGCTTTTTATTCATCCAACTGACTGACCCTTTCTCTGTCAGATGACGAGATACCATCGGCGGAAAGGATTTTCTGCGCCAGAAGCAGGTCCTCCTGAATCATCTGTACCTTTGACTTCTCGATCAGGATATTTCCGCCCGTAATGATATAGGATGGAAGCACCCGTATTTTTCCATAATAATATTCATTGTTCCTCAGTTTATAGGTAGAACCGCTGGGAATCACGCTCTTCTGTCCCTGCGTCCGGGCGATCAGATTCAGCGCCTTTTTCGCCACATCTCCCATAAGCATGATAATCTTCAAATGCTCGAAAAGCCGCAGTTCTTCTTCCAGAACAGGTAATTGCGCCCGGATGACGTCGGAAGGAACGGTATAACCGTCCTTCGGAGTTTTGGTCGCCGTTGTGATATAGATTCCCTGATGGATAATATCACCCATGGTTTTTACGCGGATTCCGGCACTGTTCATGATTGGTACCGTTGTGCGCATAAAATCAGCTTCCGGATTAGGGCTGTAAAAATAATCTTCAGGGTCAGCCGGAACGGTTTCACTGATCATCATGATACGAATGCTGTCGGGATCGAGAGAAATGTCCGGAAGCTGCATACGGTCTCCATCCGGGATTTCAGGATGTGCTGCCAGAAAAGCTTTCAGGTGCTCTTTCATCGATAAAATCATAAGTGACTCCTTCCTTTTTTGCCACAGTATACGATGTTTCATCCAATTACACAGAATTCTGTTCAAATTTTTGATTCGCTGAAAGCGTCTAACATTGCTGTAAGCTCGTCTAAAATAATACAGCCGGCATCACGATAATAGGCTCTGATCATTGCAAGAGTTTGCTGCATGCCGCCGGAAAGCTCATAACCGTCTATCACATAATTCTTGTTTATATAATTGTAAATACCATTTGGCATATGTTCAATGGCTGATACAAAATCTGCCTTTCTAACCGCTTCGTCTACTCGCTGTTGCTGTTTGGAGAAAACTGTCGCGTATGATCGATTGATGATCTTCGACAAAACCGGAAATCTTTTTGGAGAGCCATCCGGACAGGTGATGAAACCGGATTTCTTTAGCATTTGCCATATTGTATTTCGCATAAATTTCTTCTGTTTCCATGTCAGCCATGTCCAGCTCCATGTATTTTTTCAGAATCATGCCTGTTGTTTCAAAGGCAAAACAGGCATCCCAGACGACGTCATATTCATTAATCAATTCGACGGTAAATTCCATAACAAGGCCGCAGATGCACATGAGAAGGATCAGGATCACTACATACAGATAATTTTTGCCACTGACCAGGCTGTCAATGATTCTGGCAGAAAACAAAATCGGCACAAATGGAAGCAAGGCGCTGAAGAGTACATATATAGGAAGGCAAAAAAGCCTTTGGGGATAAGTTTTTACCAACAGGGAAAACATAAACAGATATGCTTTTACAGTTTTTATGGCAGTTTTCATTTTATGTAATTCCCCCCAAAAATAAGATGACATCTCAACCGCGACAAAAACAAATAATATGTAATTACTTTATCGTAGTTTTTTTGCTATGACAAACAGAACATTCCTATGGCTGAAGTACCGCTCTTCTCTTGCACTCATAATATCATGAATAGTATAATTAGAAAATCAGGAGATATGAGAAGTATGAAATTTACGACCAGTCCTTTCGGCTCTTTTGACAGCTATTTTTCAGCGGATGGATTGAAGAAGGGGAAACGCCTCTGGAAGCGGCAAAACGGGAACTTTTTGAAGAAACGGGAGCGGTAGACTTTGAATTGGAGCCGCTGTGCGACTATTCCATAGACGGGACGCTGAACGGCTATCATTATAAGGGAAATGGACAGGTTTATCTGGCGATGGTACACAGGCTGGAAGAAATTCCTCCCTACAGCGAAATGGGGGAAATCGGCCTCTTCGATTCCCTGCCGGAGGAACTGACCTATCCGATTCTGCGGGATTATTTTCCAATTGCGGAGGAAAGGCTGCGGTCGAAAACGGCCGTCAAAGAAAACCTCTGACAGCCGTTTTTCCCCCGTACTGGCCTTTGCAGAAAAGAAGCATTTTATAGATTCCGTCCGTGATATTGTATAGTTACCACATAAACTGTTTTGTGTGGTTCATCGATACGGAAAATGACGATATAGTTATCGGTCAGTAACTGTCGGTAGCCTTTTCCGGCATATCTGCCTTCGTTACGCTCTTGATGAGATTGTGGAAATGTGTCCAGGCTCAAAACAGCCTTCTTAATTCTGTCAACCTGTCCTTTTGCATTTTCAGGAGCCAATTTCTCATTTGCGATATATTCGTAA
>CAJFMW010000175.1 GCA_904392525.1 uncultured Eisenbergiella sp. | reverse complement strand
CCCATCGGAAGGATGGATTTCGAAGAGCTGGTGACAGTATACCGGGAACAGATCGGCTATCTGGTGGAGGCTGGCGTGGATCTGCTGGTCGTGGAAACCATGATGAGTCTGCAGGAATGCCGGGCCGCACTGATCGCGGCAAAGGAAACCTGCCCGGATCTCCCCGTCATGGTAACGATGACCTTTGAAAAGGATGGCCGAACCCTCTATGGAACGAATGCGGAGACAGCGGCCGTCGTTCTGGAAAGTCTCGGTGCGGATGCGGTAGGTGCCAACTGCTCCACCGGCCCGGACGCGATGGCGGATATCATCCGCCGGATGGCGGCGGTCACCCGCATTCCCATCATTGCCAAGCCAAATGCCGGCCTTCCTTCTCTGGACAGCTTTGGAAAAACGGTTTATGACATGGACGCGCCCTCCTTTGGGCGGGAAATGGAAGCGGTATATGCGGCCGGGGCTGTAATTCTCGGCGGCTGCTGCGGAACCACGCCGTCGCATATCGGACAGCTTGCCGAAGCCGTAAAAGGGAAGAAGCCTGCCGACGTTCCCAGAAGGCCGGACGGAATCCGGTATTTGACCTCAGAACGTAAGACTGTTTCCTTCGGCCTTTCCGACCCTTTTCTGATCATCGGAGAGCGGATCAATCCCACCGGGAAGAAAAAGCTGCAGGCCGAGCTTCGGGAGGAGTGCTTTGACTTAACGGTACAGTTTGCCGAAGAGCAGGAGGAAGCGGGCGCGGCAATTCTGGATGTCAATATGGGAATGAGCGGCGTGGATGAAAAGGCGCTGATGCTTCAGGCTATCGCCGAAGTGACGCAGGTGACACAGCTTCCCCTGTCCCTGGATTCCAGCCACATCGACGTTCTGGAAGCCGCGCTTCGCCGGTATCCGGGCCGTGCGCTGATCAATTCCATCTCTCTAGAAACGGAAAAATTTGAGAAGCTGATTCCCATGGCAAAAAAGTACGGCGCCATGTTTATTCTTCTCCCCCTTTCCGATGCGGGACTTCCGGGAAGCCTTCAGGAGAAGAAGGAAATTATTGAAAAGATCTGGGAGCGCGCCGCATCCCTCGGCCTCACAAAGGAGGACATCGTTGTGGACGGCCTGGTGACCACGGTCGGCGCCAATCCGGAGGCGGCAAAGGAAACCCTGGAGACCATCCGCTACTGCAGGCAGAACGATTTCGCCACGGTGGTCGGCCTGTCCAATATTTCCTTCGGCCTGCCGGAACGGATTCAGGTAAACAGCGCATTTCTTACCATGGCCATCCAGTCCGGACTGACCATGGCCATCGCAAATCCTTCCCAGCAGCAGCTCATGGCGGCGGCTTTTGCCTCGGACCTTCTGCTGAATAAGGAAGGAGCCGCTGAACGCTATATCGCTTTTGCCAATGCATGCGCCGCAAAGGCTGAAGCGGCGGCAAAAACCGCTGCAACGGCAGTTCCTGCTGTCCAGGCCACCCGTTCCTCAGCATCTTCCGGTGAAAAAGCACCGGGAACAGGGAAAATGGCTGCTGCCGGAAAAACAACTGATACAGGCGCGTTGTCCGTCCCTGCTGGCCCTGGAGGCGAACTCTATGAGGCGGTGCTGAAGGGAAATCGGAACGGCATCTCTGCGCTGACAGAAAGAGCGCTGAAAAGCGGTCTGGAAGCCGGAGCCATCCTCAATGACTGCCTGATGCCGGCCATTAACCGGGTGGGAGAGCTGTTCGACTGCGGAAGGTACTTCCTTCCCCAGCTGATTTCCGGAGCGGAAGCGATGAAACTTTCCATCGGCGTTCTGGAGCCTTATCTGCTGCAGGATGAAAACCGGGAAAAGCTTCCCGTTGTGGTGCTGGCAACCGTAAAGGGCGACATCCACGACATCGGCAAAAATCTGGTCGCCCTGATGATGAAGAATTACGGTTTTCAGGTGATAGACCTGGGGAAGGACGTTCCGGCTGAAGACATCATCCGCACGGCAAAAGAAAACAACGCGGCTCTGATCGGCCTTTCCGCCCTGATGACCACGACCATGCAGGAGATGAAGCATGTGATCCTTCTTGCGAAGGAGGCCGGGCTGACCGCGAAAATCATCATCGGAGGTGCGGTGATCACTCAGGAATATGCGGATGAGATCCATGCGGACGGCTATTCGAAGGACGCCGCGGATGCGGTGCGCCTTGCGAAACGGCTGCTTGGACTGTGAGCAAAAAAGAATCGTCAGACAAAGCGAAAGCGGGGAGGTTGCGGAATATGCAGATGGAAGAACAAAATTCTGCCAGTGAGGAACAGACGAGGCTTCTGAAAAAACAGCTTATTCACATGAGAATTCACACTGTGGCAAGCCTGATCCTGACGTCGGCGCTTCTTTTCGTCATCATCCGTCTGCTGCCCGGTCTGACGCAGGCGCTGGATCAGGCAAACGAAGTGCTGGTAAGCGCCGGAGCGGCGATTGAGGATTTCCAGGAGGTCTCGGAAAACGTGAACGAGCTCGTCAATTCGGGGAGCCTGGCCATCGGACAGACCATGGGAAAAATCGATCAGATGAACATTGAACAGTTGAACGAGGCGATTGCCGACCTGAACCGGGTGATTGAGCCTCTGGCTGAATTTTTCGGCAGATTTCAATAAATTTTTATCATATTAAGAAAGGCGGGAAACACAGATGAATGGAGCGGATGCGATCATAAAGTGTCTGGAACTGGAGGGCGTGACGGAGGTATTCGGATACCCCGGAGTTGCGATCTGTCCCTTCTACGACAGTATCCTGAATTCCGATATCCGGACGATTCTGATCCGGACAGAACAGAATGCAGCCCATGCGGCAAGCGGTATGGCGAGGGTGACGGGAAAGGTCGGCGTCTGCGCCGTCACCTCCGGCCCCGGAGCTACCAATCTGCTGACTGGAATCGCCACGGCTTTTGCCGACAGCATCCCTCTCGTATGCATCACCGGCCAGGTCAACAGTGAGCTTCTGGGAAGCGATGTGTTCCAGGAGGCGGACATCACCGGAGCGGCAGAGTCCTTTGTGAAATACAGTTATCTGGTACGGGATGTAAACGATATTCCACGGATTTTCAAGGAAGCCTTCTATGTGGCGAGTACGGGACGTAAGGGACCTGTCCTCATCGACATTCCGATCGACATCCAGAATGCGCAGCTTAACCGGTTCCGCTATCCGGAGGAGGTAAGCATGCGGACCTATAAACCCACGGTAAAGGGACATGCCGTCCAGATCCGAAAGGTCATTCAGGAGCTGGAAAAGGCGAAGCGGCCGCTGATCTACGCGGGCGGCGGCGTAACCCTGAGCGGCGCCTGCGAGGAACTGAGAAGCTTCGCGGAAAAGTTCCGCATCCCCGTGGTCTCCACCATGATGGGAATCGGCGTCATGCCCACGGAGCATCCCATGTATTTCGGCATGGTCGGCAATAACGGAAAGGCTTATGCCAACCGCGCAATGAACGAATCCGACCTTCTGATCATGGTCGGCGCGCGCGTTGCTGACCGTTCCGTGAACCAGCCGGACATCATCACCCATGACAAGGTACTGGTACATATCGATGTGGACCCTGCGGAGATTGGAAAGAACGCCGGTCCCACCATCCCTCTGGTAGGAGATGCGAGACATATTTTTGCCGATTTTGAAAAGCAGGAATTTGTCTGTGAGCATGAGGAATGGATCGAAAGGCTGAACGAATACCGCAGGACCATGAAGCAGACCCGTCATCCCAATCCGGCTTATGTGGACCCGGAAGCCTTTATCCGCCGCCTGTCAGAGCGCATGGAGCCGGATGGCGTCTATGTGGCCGACGTGGGACAGAACCAGATCTTCTCCTGTGCCTACCATATTGTGCGGGAAGGGCGTTTTCTCACCTCCGGCGGCATGGGCACCATGGGCTATTCCATTCCTGCAGCCATGGGAGCCAAGCTGGGAGATATGTCCAAGCAGGTGATCGCCGTCTGCGGCGATGGTTCCTTCCAGATGTCCATGATGGAGCTTGCGACCATACAGCAGCACCATATCCCGGTGAAAATCGTCGTATTCCGCAACAATTATCTGGGCATGGTGAGGGAGTTTCAGCACTACAATTACAAGGACAGATATTCCGTCGTGGATATTTCAGGCACGCCGAAGCTGGATAAAATCGCGCAGGCCTATGAGATTCCCTACCTGAAGCTTACGGACAACAAAGAGATGGACACCGTTCTGGATGAATTCCTGAAGGATGATTCCTCCTGCCTTCTGGAATGTATGATCGACCCCATGGATCTGGTAAAATAGAACGCGCGGTGATGCGGTACAAAAGGCCGCTTCCAGGCGCGGCGGAATGGAGATATGCTATGAAAAAAATATATTCGGTACTTGTGGAAAACAGATCCGGCGTGCTCTGCAAGGTGGCAGGACTGTTCTCCAGAAGATGCTATAACATCAATTCTCTTGCGGTGGGAGAGACGGACGACCCGGCAGTTTCCTGCATGACCATCGTCAGCAGCGGAGACCAGCGGACCATCGAGCAGATCGAAAAGCAGCTCAACAAAAAGCTGGATGTCATCAAGGTGCGCACCTTTGACGAACAGATCAGCATCAGCAGGGAGCTGATGCTGGTGAAGGTCAAATATAACCGGAACAACCGCAAGGACATCATGGAGAACTGCGCGATTATGAACGCGTCTATCGTCGATATGTCAAAGCACATGATGCTCATTCAGATCTGCGACACGCCGGAACGGGTACAGATCTTTCTGAACATGCTTCAGACCATCAGCATCGTCGAAGTGGCGCGCACCGGGACGCTGGCCCTGACGAAGTGCGCGGAGAGCGACAGCTGAGCGGATGACGCTGAGTGTGCCGGAGCGTACTGCGGCAGGCGGAAAACCCCCAGGCAGGATTTTTTATGGCAGCAATATAACGAATCATTCACAGTATCCATCATTCCATAACAATGAGTTATGGAAACCATGACTGACTATCATAGATTGACAAGGAAGCGCAATGTTGCTAGAATAAATCAACAACGGACGGAGGTGCAGCTGATGCAGACAACGCAGAAAAAAGTTTTTCAGCTTCTCGTGGATAATACTTCCGGTGTTCTGAGCCGGATATCCGGCCTGTTCTCCAGAAGAGGCTACAATATTGAAAGCATCACGGCCGGTGTGACCGCAGATCCCAGGCTCACGCGAATCACCATCGTGACCTCAGGGGACGATGAGATTCTGGAGCAGATCGAAAAACAGGTTGGAAAGCTTGTGGACGTGAGGGATATCCGGGAGCTGAAGCCGGAAAAGAGCGTGTACAGAGAGCTCGCCCTGATCAAGGTGAAGGTAACAGCGGCGCAGAGACAGGATGTGATTGCCATCTCCAATATTTTCCGTGCGAACATTATCGATGTGGGGCCGGAAAATCTGATCGTGGAACTCACCGGCAATCAGAGCAAGCTGGATGCCTGCATCAATCTGCTGAGCAACTACGAGATTCTCGAGCTCGCCCGTACCGGTATCGCCGGTCTGTCCCGCGGAACGGAAGATGTGGTCTATATCGATCTGTAAACGAAAATTTCCATGGAGATTTCCGCACAGATTTTTCTTAAAGGACTCTGAGGCGGCCCGCCGCCTTTCAGTTATATCAACATAATGGAGGAAAGAAAAATGGCAAAGATTTATTATCAGGAAGACTGTGACCTGTCTTTACTTCAGGATAAGACGAT
>CAJFMW010000174.1:1365-7060 GCA_904392525.1 uncultured Eisenbergiella sp. | reverse complement strand
AAGAGATAGAGCATAACAGAAGAAGGCCTCTGCAGATCCCATTGTTATGGGAAATGCAGGGGTTTTTGTCTCTGAAAGTGTAAAAGTCAGGTTATAGCATTTTACAGGAGCAATCACAATTCCGGGCGGATGTGTGGGGAAACTAATTAAGAAAATCTTTCGTTTTTCATCAGAGTTTTTTCTCCGAATCTTCCGGGCTTCTTCCTTGCAGTTTTGCGGACTCTGCTCTATAGTAAAGCTACAAAACAATATTATAGCAAATATAATATGAAGTTTCAGAAGGGAGTATGGAACATGGTTTTTAATACGGGAGCGGCGCTGCTGGATGCGATCGTGCTTGCCGTGGTTTCCAGAGAGCCGGATGGGGCCTATGGCTACCGGATCACGCAGGAGGTGCGGCAGGCGGTGGAGCTGTCGGAGTCCACACTCTATCCGGTCCTGAGAAGACTTCAGGCGGATGGATGCCTGGAGGCCTACGATATGGAATACGGCGGGCGGAACCGAAGGTACTATCAGGTGACGGAGCGGGGACGCGCGCAGCTTGGGCTGTATATGGAGGAATGGAAAAAATATTCCGGCAGAATCACAGATCTGCTTGAGGGCCGGACGGGAGGTAAAAGGGAATGAACAGAGCGGAATTTATGGAACGGCTTCAGGAGCTTCTGGAGGATATTCCTCAGGCGGAGCGGGAGGATGCGCTTCAATATTATAATGATTATCTGGACGACGCCGGAACGGAAAATGAGAACGCGGCGCTTGCTGCGCTCGGCTCTCCGGAACGCATCGCGGACAGCATCCGGATCGGCCTTCAGGACGGAGAGGATTTCGGAGAATTCACAGAAGAGGGTTTCCGGATGGATGAAGGAGAGAAAAGAGAACCGGTTCCCGTCAGCGGATGGACGGAGAAAACGGAAGCAGATAAAAACGGGGCCGAATCCGATGAAAAAAACGGTTTTGGAAACGGGGCCTGTTCCGGAACGCAGGAAAACGGTACTGCAGGGCCTGGAATGGGCAGGCACGGAGGTCCCGGCCCCGGAACGAACGGGTATGGAGGTCCCGGCCCTGGAATGAGCGGCTGCGGCGCATATGGTCCTGGACCTTCCGGCTTCGGGCCGGGGAACTCCGGTGGCTTTGGATCCCAGGGTCCCGGATCACAAGGCCGCTGGAATGGTCCGGATATGTCCGCTGCCGGCCCACAAAGGCCGCAAAAGAGAAGCGCAGGAGAGATAATTCTGCTGATCCTGGCCTGCCTCTTTCTGGTTCCTGTCCTGGTGCCGCTGGGACTGGGAGCTGTCATTATCGCTTTTGTGTTCCTGGTATGTGTGCTTGTTTTCTTTGCCTGTATTGTGATTACAGGGATTGTTGTGCTGGTAGTGGGCGGCGCGCTGGTTGTTTTCGCCATTGCCAATCTGGCGGCATTTCCCACTTCGGCGGTCTGTATCCTGGGCGGCGGTATGGTATGTGTCGGAATTGGGCTGCTGCTGACTCTGCTGATGTGCTGGCTCGCGGTAAATACGGTTCCGGCCCTGTGCCGGGGATTCGTCAGACTATGCAGTCTGCCATTTCACAGAAAAAGATAAACAGGTGAAGACGGTACGGCCGAAAGCCGTGCAGAAAGGGGAAGATATGAATAAATGGTTTAATAGGATACTGATTGCTTCGCTGGTTCTGATCGCGGCCGGCGGGATGCTGGCGATTGGTGGAAGAATGCTCGGAGGACAGAAAGGCATGGAGGGGATGCTTGCACAGGGACTGCTGGAGGTATCTGCGGCGGAACAGTCGGATTCGGGCATTGAATTTGACAACAGCCATGAGATCCTGTCAGGAGATTTTACGCAGGAGCTGGAAACGCTGCCGGAGTCCGGAGCCGGAAAGCTGACGCTGGAGGTTGGCAATGTCGATGTGAACGTTCTGGAAGCGGAAGGAGAAACGGCCAGCATTGAAGGCGCTGATATTGAAAGAGCCCAGGCCTATGTGGAGGATGGAACGCTTTATGTGCGGGCTGATAGTGAAGTGAAATGGGTGAAATGGATGTTTGGCGGCGGCAGAAGGAGTACGGAAACGGTGGGAGAGCTGACGCTGTATCTGCCGAAGGGATTTTCCTTCGAAACATCCAATCTTACCGTGGGAGCCGGACAGCTTGCGGTGGAGGAACTGAATGCGGATCACCTGTACTGCAACGCGGGTATGGGAAGTGTGGACATCAGGAAACTTAGCGCGCAGGATGCGGAGGTTTATCTGGGAATGGGAGAAATCAATCTGTATGATGTGAGGGTTTCCGATATGACTGCGGACATCGGTATGGGTTCCCTGTATATGAACGGGGAGATTACAGGAAATCTGAGCGGGACCTGCGGCATGGGAAGTGTGACCATGGAGCTTGCCGGAAAGGAAGAGGATTATAATTTTGATGTTTCCGCATCAATGGGCAGCGTCCGGATTGGGGACAGGGAAGTTTCCGGGATGAGTTCACAGTGGGGCGCAGATAATGACGCGGCTGGAACCTTTGATCTGGACGTATCCATGGGCAGTATGGAAATTTACTTTACAAATCCGTAAGGATAAGGGATAATAAAAACGTAAGGAGCGGCATCAACAGCTTTGTTTTGCTCCGGAAGAGAGGTAATTATGACAGAATATCAGGATAGAAATCAGAACAATGCGCAGCAGGGCTGGCAGGCAGACAGCACAGGCCAGAACAACGGACAGGGCTGGGATAACGGGAATGGCTGGAACGGCGGTCAGAGCAGTCAGGGCTGGGAGAACGGAAACGGTTATGGCGCGAATGGTTATGACAGAAACTATGGAAACGGTTCCGGCAGACGGCTGACCAGATCTTATTCCAACCGGATGGTCTGCGGCGTGTGCGCGGGGATCGCGGAGTATTTCAACTGGGACCCCACCATTGTCCGGCTGATCTGGGTGGGAGCAAGCCTCCTGTTCGGAGCGGGCTTTATGGGGCTGATCGCCTATTTCATCGTTGCGGTCATCATGCCTGAGAAATAATGGATGATTGGGGAACACAGATCCTGAGGAAAGGGTCTGTGTTCTCTTGCGTAAAACGTTCTGGAACTGATTTCAATGCCGCCTGCCGGCGGCAGGAAAGGGAGGACAGGAAAATGTGGGAAAAAATCAAACCGGAAGAGCTTCATGAGAACCCGTTTTCTCTGATCGGAGAGGACTGGATGCTGGTGGCGGCGTCGGACGGCTCAAGGGTGAACGCCATGACGGCGAGCTGGGGCGGCATGGGGATCCTCTGGAACAAGAAGGTCGCCTTTGTTTTTATCCGGCCGCAGCGCTATACGAAGGAGCTGATCGATCAGAGCGGGAAGCTTTCCCTAAGCTTTTTCGATGAGGGCAGAAGGAAGATGCTAAATTATATGGGGACGGTTTCCGGAAGGGATGAGGACAAGATCGCGGCCTGCGGCCTGCATGTGGAAATGGTAAACAGCGCTCCCGTTTTCCAGGAAAGCCGCATGGCGATCATCTGCCGCAAGCTTTACGCGCAGCCCATGGAGGAGGCCTGCTTTCTGGATCAGGAGCTGATTGCAAAGAATTATCCGGACCGGGATTATCATACGGTTTACGTGGTGGAGATCGAGAAAATTCTCGTACAGAAGCAATGATGAGAACCAGAGAGAAAATGCCTCCGGCGGACGGGCCGGCCGCCCGGAATGAAAAACGGCGGCTGGAAGCCTCCGGGCGGATGAAAAAATATCCGGCGTGGTGCCAGGTCACCTGGAAGGATGTCGGGATTACCCTTGGCATCCTTTTTGTTGCGACCATCGCCGCCTATATCTATGATCGGCTTACGGCCCAGACCATGAACGTGATCATGTTCTATACCCTGGCAATCCTTCTGGTTTCCCGGACGACACAGGGATACATTCCGGGAATTGCAGCGGCTTTTCTCAGTGTTTTTGCGGTGAATTACCTGTTCACCTATCCATACTGGAAACTGAATTTCATGCTGGATGGGTATCCGGTCACCTTTTTCTGCATGATGGTGGTAGCCGTGCTGACCAGCATGGCCACCTCGCACATGAAGAAGCAGGCAAAGGAGCTTTCGGAGCGGGAAAAGCTGCTGGCGGAGGCGGAAAAGGAGAAGATGCGGGCAAACCTCCTGCGGGCGGTGTCCCATGACCTGCGCACGCCTCTGACAGGAATTATCGGGGCGAGCAGCTCCTATCTGGAAAATGAAGAACGGCTTACGGATCAGGAAAAAAGGGAGATGGTGCGGCATATCGGAGAGGATGCCGACTGGCTTCTGAACATGGTGGAAAATCTGCTCACTGTGACCAGAATCAGCGAGGGCCGCGCCAGCGTGAACAAATCCCTGGAGCCTGTGGAGGAAGTGATGAGCGAAGCCGTATTCCGGCTGAAAAAAAGAATTCCGGACGCGAACATACGGGTGCTTCTTCCGGAGGAATTCATCATGATTCCCATGGACGCCATGCTGATCGAGCAGGTTCTGATCAATCTGATGGAGAATGCGGTCTTTCATGCGGGAAGCAGCGAGCCTGTGGAATGCAGCGTGCAGATCGAAAAAAGGGATGTGACCTTCCTGGTGACGGATCAGGGCGTGGGAATTCCGGAGGATAAGCTCACCGCCATTTTTGACGGGACCGGACAGACGGAAAACAGCGTGGCGGACGGACATAAGGGTATGGGAATCGGCCTGTCTATCTGCAAAACCATCGTCACGGCGCATGGGGGAACCATCGGCGCAAGAAATCACGGACATGGCGCGCAGTTTTATTTTACGCTGCCGCGCAGCGCCGAAGGCATACAACAGTAAGCCGCGCCTGAGCACGCCTCAGCGCCCCTCGTCCTCGGCCATCCGGTAACCCACGCCGATCTCCGTCAGGATGAAATGTGGCTCCGCCGGATTTTTTTCCAGTTTTCTGCGGATGTTCGCCATGTTGACCCGGAGAATCCGGTTGTTGTCGTCCGCGTAGGGCCCCCACACATGAGAAATGATGGCGTCATAGGTCATGACCCTGCCGGAATTGACGGCGAGGAAGGAGACGATTTTAAATTCCACCTGGGTCAGATGCACGGGCTTTTCTTCCACGGTTACAAGCCGTCTGTCAAAATCGATGGTAAGCCCGCCGGAACGGTAGGGATGTCCGGCGGCCATGCCGCCCGCCATCTGCGCCCCGTGGCGGAGCGCTGTGCGGATGCGTGCCATCAGCTCCGATGAGCCGAAGGGCTTGGTGATATAATCATCCGCCCCCAGATCCAGAGCCGTCACCTTTTCCTTTTCCTGGGTGCGGGCGGAAATGACGAGGATGGGAATCGCGGTATAGGCGCGGATCTGCCGGATCACGTCCATGCCGTCCAGATCCGGCAGACCCAGATCCAGAAGAATGATATCCGGACACTGGGAGGCGGTCAGGGAAACCCCTTCCCTGCCAAGCCCTGTGGTGATCGTTTTATAGCCCTGTGCCTTCAGCGTGGTTGCGATGAAATCACAGATGTTCTTTTCGTCCTCAATAATCAGTACCGTTACTTTATTCTGCATATCAGGTTATTCCTCGAATCAGCTTATTCCATCAAATCTTCCTCTTCCACGTCTCGCGGCAGCGCCATGGTTCGCACATTGACCCCGTTCACCTCGATGCGGTCGTTGACGGTGATCACAAGGCACTCCTTCCCGTCGATGATTCTGGTTTCGATCAGATCGGTGCGTTCC
>CAJFMW010000174.1:0-1317 GCA_904392525.1 uncultured Eisenbergiella sp. | reverse complement strand
TGGATGTTTTTCACCATTTCATAATCCGCGTCCTCGCCCAGGGTGTCCGCGATCAGCGTGTTGAAGGATTCCTTCTGGCTCTTCGCGGTGAGGGGAAGCTGACAGCCGAACATGCTTTCCATGAAATCGGGCTGCAGTTCCTCCGCCTGCCTGGAAAAATAGAGCATGCCGTGGATGTCGCTGCTTCGGTCATTGAAGGCCGGAAAGAGGAAGCCCTTCACCGGAGGCTCCACCACCCAGTCCCGGATGCGGTTCTCAATCTGGTTATGTTCCGTGTTGTAGAAAAGGCCGGGCTTGGAAAGCTTCACCGGACACAAACTGCACAGCAGGTATTCATACACCTCGTCGGAGGCGTCGAACATTTCGGAGCCGTCCGAGGACTTTCCGGGGATGTCGTAGGCCACATGGATCAGGATGATGTAATAATTTTCCGGGAAATACCAGGTTTCAATGATTTTGTTGTAAAATTCCTCTAGCAGCGCGTCGTTCTGCAGGCGGCTGTCACGAAGCTTTAAGAGAAACTCCTGCGGGCCGCCCGGATTTTCCGCATCCAGGGGAAATTCCAGATTCAGCAGGTTCTTCCCCAGCGTACCGGAAAGGGTCTGTTTGAAAATGTTGAAATATTTGAACGTCTCTTCCTCCGGGAGAGAAAGGAAAGCCTCCTTCATGGTGGTTTTGATGTTTTTCTCTTTTTTCTCTCCGTCCACATAGCAGGTGCAGATGCGTGAAATGCTGCATCTTTCGTGGGTATACTGTTTCCTGATTTCCAGGATTTCCTTTTTATTCATGCAATCTCCATTCCGCCGCAGAGCTGCGGCATAAATCACAGGTTCTTCTATATTCAAATGTTATTCCGCGTCCGTTTTACCGGAAGGAAAGCTGCCGTCTGCCAGCAGGGCGAGAAAATTTTCAAAGCAGACGCCCTCCTGCTCCGGAATGCCCAGCCGGATGGAGGCGCTGATGCAGGTGCGCACAAAGGAAGCTGCCTTTTCCACCGATTCCCCGAAAGGCACGCCGTTTACCGCGTCCGCCGCGATGATGGAGGCGAAGATATCCCCGGTGCCGTGCCAGGAATGGCCCGCGGAATGGGTCCGGTTGACCTCCGTGGTCAGCCCGTCCGTCCGCTCGGAGATGAAGTTGATGTAATCCTCATTTTCCCGAAGCCCCGTGATCACCACCTTATCCGGCCCCATGGCGTGAAGCTGTCTGGCGAGCAGGCAGAGCTCGTCCCGCTTCCAGCCGCTTTCCCGGTAGGGGGTGTCCGTCAGCAGGCAGGCCTCCGTGATGTTCGGCGTGATGATGGCCGCGCGGGACAGG
>CAJFMW010000173.1 GCA_904392525.1 uncultured Eisenbergiella sp. | reverse complement strand
TGATTGATAGTGACTTTCCAAAAGTGCTGAATTTGTGGGCTTTCCGCGCCTTTGGATTTTACTACAATCTTCCCGTTTTGCTTCGCCGAAACGCTGGAAATGGACAATCTCTCTTGCCCGCAGGAAGCGGATGGGGTCCGCCACATCGGAATCCCTGACGGTTCTGAGGATGTTATCGTAGGTCGTCCGGGCCTTCTGTTCTGCAGCCATGTCTTCCGTCAGATCGGTAATGATATCTCCCTTGGACTGGAACTGGCAGGCATTAAACGGAACGCCCCCGGCAGCCTGAGGCCAGAGCGCCGTGGTGTGGTCAATGTAATAGGGACCGAAGCCGGAGTTTTCGATTTCTTCCATGGACAGGTCTTTGGTGAGCTGATAGACGATGGCGCCGATCATTTCGAAATGAGCGAGTTCTTCTGTGGCAATATCTGTCAAAAGTCCCGCTACCTCGCGATAAGGCATGGTATAGCGCTGGGACAGATAACGCATGGAAGCGCCCAGCTCGCCGTCCGGACCGCCATACTGGGAAATGATGAACTGTGCCAGTTTGGCGTTTGGTTCCTTGATGTTAACGGGAAACTGCAGTCTCTTTTCATAATTCCACATTCAATCGCACCTCCGTTCCCAGGGAAGGGGGGTAAGTCCCCATTTCCATTCCTTGCTGCAGGCTTCGGCAGACGCAATTGTCAGCGGATCATATTTTACCGCGTATTCCGCCGTCATCTGGTTCAGCATACGGTTGTAGTAGCAGAAATAGCTCAGGGCATCCCGGTCATCCGGGTGGGTGTCCAGATATTCTGTCAGCTCAACCACGACGAAGCTGACGATGCTGATGTTGCGGAGACAGCGTTCCTGCTGCTCATCCATACGGTTCTGGTTCTGACAGTTACAATTCGCGCAATTTCCACCGTTCATTTGACGCATCTCCTTCCTGTAAAGGGCTTGTTCAGTTCAGGAAAGATGGTGCCACAGCAGAACGCTTCTTCCAGGTTTTCAAAGATCCCGGTCATCCGCTGCCAGGGAACGTAGGCCATGGCAAGGGGGAACTGATCGAGGAATTCATTTTTGTGGTTGGTATCCTGCATAAATCGCCTCACATAATTTACCAATATTTTTAATATTATTGTATGTGGGCGAAAAAAACAGGTTACCGGGTACTGTCCGTAGCCTGAGACTGCATTTTGGAAAGCCGTTCATTCAGCCAGTCAAGAATGAGAGGCATGGAATCCGGGCTGTCAGGAAATTCCCGAAAGGTCTTTTCTTCCTCCGGCGTTTTGACAAAACAGAGGCGGTCAGGATAGGTACAGGCGCGGATGCAGTCCTTTCCCATGGCGATATAATACCGCATTCCGTCACAGCTTCCCGTCAGCGGCTCCTTTTTGATAAACTGATAAGACAGATCTTCCTTTCTGATCATGAGATTTTCCTGTCCTTTCACATGGCAAACCAAAAGCTGTCGAAATCGTCCTTCATCACCCGGTAGGTCTGCAGCTCACATTCATAGGAGAACTGACGGATCAGCCCGCCCTGGATGTCATACTCTCCGAATACATTGGCGGTTCCGCTGTTGATTACCAGATTTTCTCCGGACGGCGTCACATTGGAAACGATGCTGGAGTAGGGCACATCGAAGGAATGCACCAGGCGAAAGGTATGTTCCCCTTCATCCACCAGGTAGACATAGACCTGGGACTTCAGGGAATCGCTCGCCAGGACGGTACCCACGCTGTCCGGCAGATCCTCAATTTCATAATCATCCCTGGTTCCGTTCACCCAGTAGTTGTTATTGTACATCATCAGATAGTACTGATCCTCTTCCAGCCCTTCTCCCTCATAATACTCCACCGTATGCTGTCCGTACTGAGGCACGAAGTCTCCCTCCTGCGTATAGGAGTATTCTTCATAGGGCGTTCCCTTCCAGAAATCCTCATCTCCGATCAGATAGTCGATTTCCGGTCCGGAATGTACATTTTTTATCTTGATGATGGTAGAAGTTTCCCGGGAGCTGACAATCACGCTGTCATCCTCCGGAAGATACTGCACCGTATTCAGATGAATCCAGTCCTTCTGTCCGGCCAGCCAGAAAAATTCGTCTGTGGCCGTCAGTTCGGAAGCGTCATTCTCATAATAATCGGAAAAGATCTCCTTGAAATCCAGAAGCTCCTTCACCTCTCCGGTTTCCAGATCCACTTCGATCGCCATATCCTCCAGATTGACTTCATCCGATTCATCACTGGCTAGAGCGACAATTTTTCCTTCGTCTCCCTGCAGGACCATATCATGATGAAGCTCAAAACCTTCCGTATCATAAACGGCTGTCGCCTGTCCGAGACGATTGATCTGAGCAATCTTATAAGCCGATGCACAGACCGTCATATTTCCCTCATACCAGAGGATGCGGTCCAGGCCGTATCCCTCCAGCACCATCTCATAACGCATTACGCCGTTATTATCATAGAAAAAGGCATAACCGGTATGTCCTCCCACACGGATCATGGCGTACAGGCCGTCAGAAAGCTCTGCGCTGCTGTTCCCGTCTTCACTGTCCAGAAGGATGGAATAGCCGGACATGGTCTCAGGCATGGTGACCGTGAAGGAAGCCGTGTCAAGAACCTTTCCCCTTCTTCCCAGCAGCTCCATGGTTACCGTGTTTTCTTCCCCGGGAACCAGGCCGATCATCTGAAACTCATGGCGGGTGCCGATATTCTCCCCTTCATATGCCGTCGCCGTATAATCAGGAATTTTCTCATTTTCCACATGGATGGTATACCGGACGCTTCCGGCCCTGCGTGTGTTGAAATACAGATACAGGCCATTGCTCCCCGTTCCAAAGGGATTCAGTACGGCAAGCGGCTCCTGAAGAGAAAAATCTCCCGTGTCCGCCAGCTTCACAATCGATGCCGCAAGCCTTTTCTGTACATCCACATCATAATAAGTAAAGCCTTCTTCCTCATTTTCCGTCGGAATCACTCTGGAAATACGGATAGAGGAAGGAACGTCCGCATCAAAAACCGATACATTCAGCTCTCCGTCCGAAGCCAGAAGATCTCCCGTATCAATCGACCAGTCCCCGCGGATGGCGGTCTCCGCAGACAGAAAGCTTCTTGCGTACAAAAACACGCCGATAACGACCGCCGCAACCACGATCACTATGGAAAGTCCTATGATCCATCTCTTTTTCTTTTTCATAACCTGTTATCTCCCCCGGACAGTTCCGGTACATTATTTTTCCTGACCAGTCTGATCCCTGTTCTAAACGATCTGTTCAAAAATCATTGCAATTCCCAGAATCACCAGAACCACGCCTGTAGCACGATTCGTATTCTCCGGTTTCATCCGGTTGGACATGGCGGAGGTCACCACGGAGCCGAGCAGCGTGAACGCCGCGCAGAGAAACAGCGCCGGAACCATGCCGCCTGTAAGCTCCCCGAAATAAAAATGGGAAGCCGCTCCCGTAAACGCCGTAAATGTCATGACAAACACGCTCGTTCCCACCGCCGTTTTCAGATCATAACCCAGTACAAAGGTCAGAATAAACAGCATCATCATGCCGCCGCCCAGCCCCATGAAGCCGCAGTAGAAGCCGATGCACAGACCGCAGATGACGGAAATCACCGTTTTCCGTTTTCCCGTACTTCTGGAAAAAAAGGATGTCCGGCCGGTAACGGGCTTTATGATGAAGCGTAACCCCATGCAGAAGCTCATAATAATGGAAAGGTATCCCATCTCCATGTCCGGCATGTACTGAGAAAAGTAGCTTCCCGCCACCGTCATCGCCAGTACGCTCGCCAGCATGAAGCTTCCGTTTTTCAGATCAATGTTTCCATGCTTTTTATAGATCCAGGCAGCCAGCGCGGATGCGAGCACATCTGAAGCCAGCCCGATTCCCACAGATTCGTACCAGGGAAAGCCCAGAAACGCGATGAGCATCGGGGCGATCACCGTGGCGGCCGACAACCCTGCAAATCCCGTTCCGATTCCGGCCGCGAGCCCGGCAGTCAGACACACCAAAAAAAGTTGCAGCATACGATTTTCACTCCTTCAGTTCTTATCTCACGTCTCCCATGAAAAACAGGGCAACGGTTCCCGGACCGGAATGGGTTCCAATGGTCGGGCCGATCTCATTGATCAGAAAATCCTTTCTCCCAAAACGTTCTTCTACAAGCTGCTTCACGTAATCCGCATCTTCTGCGCAGTCTCCGTGGCTGATGAAGATACAGTCGTTTTTATCGTGCCAGCTTCCCACCTGCTTTTCCATCATGTCCACCAGCGACTGAAGGGATTTCTTCCTCCCTCTCACCTTTCCCACCGCGGTCAGATGGCCCTGCTCATCCACATGCAGAAGGGGCTTGATTCCGGCAAGGGTTCCCACGATCGCCGTGGCTTTGCTCACTCTTCCGCCTCTGTGCAGATGGAACAGGTCGTCCACCGTAAAGACATGCACCAGGTTCTCCTTATGCGCTTCCACCCACTGCGCTGTCTCGTCCAGGCTCTTTCCCTCTTTTTTCAGCTGTACCGCCTTATGTACCAGAAGCCCCTCTCCCAGAGACGCGCAGAGGGTGTCCGCCACCACGATTCTGCAGTCCGGGCGCTCCTCCATGATCTCCCGGGCAGCGAGGCTTACATTGCCGCAGGTACCGCTTAAACCCGAAGAAAAGGAAAGCACCAGAAGCTGCCTGCTTTCTTCCAGAAAACCGTTCAGGTATTCCTTCGCCGTTTCCGGATTGATCTGGGAGGTGGTGGGCATCATGCCGCCCCGCATCCGGTCGTAAAACTCCTTCACCTCCATTTTCCGCTCTTCCCCCTGAGGGATGCCGTCCATGATATACGGAACAACCATGATGCCGAGTTCGTTTTCCCGTATGTAGCTTTCCGGAAGATCCGCGGTTGTATCCGTTATGATCTTAAAGTCTTCCATTCCTTTTTCCTTTCTTTTTCGACAAATCCGTTCTATATTTTACATGGACGTTTCAAAAAATTCAATACTCCGGCCTGTTTTTTCACACCGTCATAACACGGACGCACGGCGAAGGCCGGTCAGGCATGAAAAAGAATCCCGCTTGCGGGATTCTCCGCCTGCGGCGGGTCGCGTAAGCGACATCTTCCATTCCGCCGCAGTGCGATCCACCGGAGGTTTTTATACGATAGGAAATGAAATTTCCTATCGTATAAAAATACTCCTTTCAGCATTCACTGTTCGCTGAAAGGAGTAAAAGAACGCCTATCTTCCCGTGCTGCCGAAGCCGCCGTTTCTTGTGCCGTCCGCAGCGTCATCCTCCGTGATGCCGTAGGGAAGGAAGATTCCCTGCATGAAGCCGTCTCCCGCATTCAGGGACAGAGCCTTTCCTTCGTTGGAATCGTTGGTGAGCTTGGCAAAAATATGCCCCTCATTATCGCTGTAATAGTAGTCGCTGTCGATGATGCCCACCGTGTTGTTCAGCTGCAGGCGGTACTTGAAGCCAAGGCCGCTTCTGGGATAGAGGGAAAGCACCCAGTCCTCTTCCATCCGCACCCGCACGCCCGTGGGAATCTTCACCGTTTCACCGGGCTTCAGGCTGCAGGGAACGGGCATGTAAAAATCATATCCCGCGCTTCCCTTCGTCGCCCGTTCGGGAAGGCGCAGTGACGCGTAGATTTCCTTCGCCTGTTCCTTCGTATACTCCGGAAAGGCATCTGTCAGATCCTCCAGAAACCTTTCCTCACTCACTTTTTCAAATTTCGCTATTCTCCGCATGCCGATACTCCTTTCTGCCATGCGTCCTCCGCCGGCGCGTAGTCCGGGCAGTGGAGAACGGGGATCTTCGGGT
>CAJFMW010000172.1 GCA_904392525.1 uncultured Eisenbergiella sp. | reverse complement strand
GAGAGCGATGGCTTATTCGGAGAAAGCCAATAAGGGCGACCTTCAGAGGCTGTGGGCTTCCTATTTTCAAAAGGAAAAGGAGATTTACGCGCAGCTTCTCAAGAACCCGGACGAGGTGGTCCGCGGCACCGTGAAGGAACTGGCTGAAAAATATGGCGTTGATATCATGACGATGACGGGCTTTTTGGACGGCATCGACGAGAGCCTGGTTGAGGCCAATCCCATCGAAGAGATGGAAGAGGATACCGAGGTAAACCTGGGCTTCGATAAGGCGCGCCTGTACAAGAACATGGTTGCGGCCGGAGCGGACTGGCTGTACAACCTGGAAGAGTGGAACGATATTTTCGATGAGGAGACGAGAAAGGCTCTGTACAAGGAGCAGAAATCTTCCACGACGATCGTGAAGGAAAAGAAGATTTACCCCAACGATCCCTGCCCCTGCGGAAGCGGCAAGAAATATAAGAAGTGCTGCGGCAGGAACAAATAGGACGATGAAGAGCAGAGTTCAGGATGCGGTCAATATGTTTGAGTCCGGTTATGCCTGCGCGCAGTCCGTTTTTACCACCTATGCGGATCTGTTCGGAATGGACAGGGAAACGGCGCTGAAGCTTTCGGGCCCTTTAAGCGCAGGAGTGGGAAGAATGCGCGAGGTCTGCGGGACCGTTTCCGCGATGGCGATGCTTTCCGGCCTGAAAAAAGGCTTCACCGATCCGGAGGATCTGGAAGGAAAGGCGGAGGCCTATGCGCTGGTGCGCCGCATGAGCGATGCGCTGAAGGCGGAACACGGTTCCATCCTGTGCCGGGAGCTCCTTGGACTGCCGGAGGGCGTGGAGCGCGAAGACAGCGCCAGGCCCCAGGAACGGACGCCGGAATATTATGCGTCAAGACCCTGCAGCGGGATCGTCAGAACCGCTGCGCGGATTGTGGAGACACAGCTTCTGCCGGATATTTTTTCCGAAGAAAACTGAATCAGAAAACCAGACGAACAATTATGGGGCGCTGCCGAAAGCCCCGGCGGAAGGCCGGGCTTTTGTGACAGCGCTTTTTGTATTGAAAATAAAACCTGCGTTGAAAAAGCATGGAAATGAGGGAAAAATGATACAGCTCAGAGACTGCTTTCCATTCTGGAAGGCGCTGACGAAGGAACAGCAGAATACGATGGAAGAGAGCGCGGTGAAGAGGACCTTTGAAAAAGGAACGCTTCTGCATGCGGGAGAGGAGGACTGTGTGGGCCTGATCGCCGTGGCGGAAGGGCTTCTCCGGGTCTATACGGTGTCGGAGGAAGGAAAGGAGATGACCATGTACCGCCTGCTGGAGCGGGATGTCTGTCTGTTTTCCGCTTCCTGTATTTTTCAGGACATCCGCTTCGATGTGATGGTTTCCGCGGCGGAGGATACGACCGTATATCACATCCCGGCCGAGCTCTACCGGCGGCTGATGGAAACCTCCCTTCCGGTCATGGAATATACCAGCCGCCTGATGGCCAGCCGCTTTTCGGATGTGATGTGGCTGATGGATCAGGTGATGAACAAAAAGCTGGACAGCCGGCTCGCCGCTTTTCTGCTGGAGGAAGCCGGACGCATGGGGACGGACCGGCTGGAGCTGACCCATGAACAGATCGGCGGCCATCTGGGAAGCGCCCGCGAGGTGGTCAGCCGTATGCTGAAGCATTTTCAGAAGGAAGGGCTGGTGCAGCTGGGGCGGGGCAGCATCACGCTCTCCGATGAAGAAGGGCTGACCCGGCTGGCGCAGGGCAGCCTTATGTGACAAAGTCACGGAAAAGCTGGATGGTTCCTGCTATACTTTCCCCATCAACCGAAAACAGATCGCAAGATGGAGGAAAAATATATGGCAGTTTTAAAAATCGATGGAAATAATTTTGAAGAAAAGATTTTAAACGCGCAGGGAACTGCGGTGGTGGACTTCTGGGCAGACTGGTGCGGGCCCTGCAGAATGTTTTCTCCCATCATCGAACAGCTTGCGGCAGAGCATCCGGAACTCACGGTGGGGAAAATCAACGTGGATGAAAATCCGCAGCTCGCGGAAAAATACCGGGTGATGGGAATACCCACGCTGCTGGTTTTCCGGGATGGAAAGGTGGCCGCAACTTCTGTGGGCGTGAAGCCTCAAAAAGCGCTGGAGGAAATGGTCGGATGAGTATTTTTCAGATGTTTGGGAAGGGAACGGATATCAATGAAGGGGTGAAGCGTCAGCAGGCTGCGTCAGGGTCCGTGCTTCTGGATGTGCGGACCACTGCAGAATATGCCGGCGGGCACATCCCGGGCAGTACGAATCTGCCGCTGGACCGACTGGATGAAATCAGGATCGAAAAGAAAACGCCCCTGTTCGTTTACTGTCAGAGCGGCATGAGAAGCCGGGCGGCCTGCGCACAGCTTCGGAAGATGGGATATGAGGCAACGGATATCGGCGGAATGGCGGGATACCGGGGCAGACTGGAATAAGAAAGATGCCGCCAAAGGCGGCAAAAATGGAGGACGGCACGATCCGCCGGATCGTGCCAAAGAATGGCTTACACCATTCTTTTATGATTTTCAGGTGCCGCCAAAGGCGGCAAAAAATGGAGGAAGAAATGAAAGTTATCATCATCGGCGGAGTGGCGGGAGGCGCATCCGCGGCGGCCCGTCTGCGCCGTCTGGACGAAAAAGCGGAAATCATCATGCTGGAAAGGAGCGGCTATATTTCCTATGCCAACTGCGGCCTGCCCTACTATATCGGCGGCGTGATCAGGGAAAAGGGGGCGCTTTCGGTGCAGACGCCGGAAAGCTTCGGAGGCCGTTTCCGCATCGATGTGCGGGTGAGAAATGAAGCGATTTCTATTGATCCGAAGGAGAAGGCAGTGCGGGTCCGGAATCTGGAAACAGGGGAAGAATATACGGAAACCTATGATAAGCTGCTTCTTTCCCCCGGCGCAAAAGCGATCCGTCCGGCACTGCCCGGCATCGAAGATGCGCGCATCATGACCCTGCGAACGGTGGAGGATACGCTTGCGATCCGGGAGTATCTGGAAGAAAAGAAGCCGAAGCGAGCGGTCGTTGTGGGCGGCGGTTTTATCGGGCTGGAAGCCGCAGAGAATCTGATGGAAGAGGGGCTGGAGGTCTCCCTGATTCAGATGGAGGATCAGGTGCTGCCGCCGCTGGATTATGATATGGCCTGCCAGGTACACGCATACCTGAGGGGGAAGGGCCTGGATCTGCGGCTGAACCGGACCGTGACGGGCTTTGTTCCGGATGAGGGCGGCCTTCGGGTTCAGATGAAGAGGACGGCGGGGATGGCGGAGGCAGCCGGGCAGGAAGAAAGCATCCGGGCCGATTTCGTTCTGATGGCGGCGGGCGTCCTTCCGGAAACGGGGCTTGCCAGGGAAGCCGGTCTTGCATTGGGGCAGAAAGGCGCCATCGTCGTCAACGAACACATGCAGACCTCGGATGCGGACATCTATGCGGTGGGAGACGCGGTGGAGATCCGGCATTTCATCACCGGTAAGAAGGCGCTTGTGGCGCTGGCTGGACCGGCCAACCGGCAGGGGCGCATTGCGGCGGACAACATCTGCGGATTGGGTAGCGTCTATGAGGGCGCACAGGGTTCTTCCATCATCAAGCTGTTTGAGATGACCGCCGCTTCTACAGGGATCAATGAAAAGCAGGCGAAGGCGCTGGAACTGGACTATGATAAGGTGATCACCTTTTCCGCAAATCATGCCACCTATTATCCGGGGGCGGAGAATCTGACGATCAAAACCCTGTTTGACCGTTCCACGGGAAAGCTGCTCGGCGCGCAGATTGTGGGCTTTGATGGCGTGGACAAACGGATCGATGTGCTTGCCTGTGCCATGCGCGCAGGGATGCGGGGAGAGGAACTTACGGATATGGATCTGGCCTATGCGCCGCCCTATTCCTCTGCCAAGGACCCGGTGAACATGGCTGGTTATGTGATTGAAAATGTGATGAACGGTCTGGTGGAGCAGTATCACTGGGACGAAGCGGACGGCCTTTCGGAAACGAAGGATGCGTTCCTTCTGGACGTTCGGACAGAAGGGGAATATCAAAACGGACATATTCCCGGCGCTGTCAACATTCCGCTGGATGAACTGAGAGAGCGTCTTTCGGAGCTGGATCGGGAAAAAACGCTGTATGTCAACTGCCAGAGCGGCCTGAGAAGCTATCTGGCCTGCAGAATCCTTTCTCAGAACGGCTTTTTGTGCAAAAATCTGGCGGGAGGCTACCGGTTCTATGAATACGTGATGTCTGACCGGGCCTTTGACGCAGCGCCCGCAGGCCCCTGCGGTGTGAAGCTGTAGAAGCTCTCAATCTCCGGAGCGGCTGCTTCGGTCGCCCTGCATGGCGGGCGCGGCCTGCCTGACTGCCTCCAGAAAGGCGTTTTCCGCGCGGGTCAGTCTTGCGTCCTCCGGATAGATGAGCAGGTCGGTCATTTTTCCCGGCAGACAGGCCGCGCCATGGATGTTTGGCCCGCCGTGCGCATTCTGTCCGCCATGTGAATTCAGTCCGCTGCGGGTTGCCTGACATTTTTTCTGAACCAGATGATAGTCCTTCAAAACGGATTCCGGAAGCGGCGGGGCGAAGGCGAAGGCGCTGGTGAGATGGGAGAGGAGTCCGGGGAGCCCGCTGCCCTCATGCAGCCGAATGACGCTGGGAAAATGTTCCGGCTCTGCCGGTTCGTTCAGATAGTCGGCCAGGGAGGTGTCCTCACAGAGCACCTCCACCGACTGCTCCAGCATGTCGGCGGTGAGTACGGAGGTCCCGGCGAGGGGGTGGCGTTCCGACATGACAGCGAGTGGCTCGAAGCGGCAGATGACTTCGCTGGCAAGCTCCTTTCTTTTCAAAAGGGAAAGCAGGGAGCGCTCATAGCGGTCGGAAAACCGGATGATGGCGAGAGAAGCGCTGTGCAGGCAGACGTCCCGGATGGCGTCCATTGTTCCGGTCTCCCGGTAATCCACGGACAGCGTCCGTCCCTTTGCATGTTTTGTGAGAAAGGAGGAAAAGGCCGCATGGATATAGCCGGTCTTCGGTACACAGACCTGCAGGGAAAGGCTTCCATGCTCCTCTTTGGCGCAGAAATGCTCCAGCGCCTGATACTGCCGCACGGCTTTTTTGGCGAGCTGCAGAAATTCCCGTCCCTTATCCGTGGGGACAACCCCTCTGGAGCTTCGGGTGAAGATGGAAAAACCGATCTCGTCCTCCAGTTCACGGATATCCCGGCTCAGATTGGGCTGACTGATGAAAAGCTGCTTTGCCGCTCCTGTGATGGAGCGGTTTTTTTCCACCTCTATGGCATAGCGAAGCACATTCAGGTTCATGGATTCCTCCGTCTTTCGATTCTCAGATGTATTTTATTTTGTACATTGTATACAAAATGTATCGGGTTTTGAACAATCACGCAAAACCCGCTTTCAGCATAGCTTTTCCGTCCGGAAAATGCAAGCGGTAATATCAAAAAATATATGAAAAATATATAAAAAAGGTATACCCATAAAAACGGCGCAGGATGTATAATATTGAGTATCAATAAGATAAATTTTTTGCAGCTCTTAAGGGGTACCTGAAGGGCTGAAAAAATTGAGTATCTTTAAGGATAAGAAAGGAAGGTTTTTATGGCTAGGAAAATGAAAACCATGGATGGTAACCATGCAGCGGCTCATGCGTCATACGCGTTTACCGATGTAGCGGCTATCTATCCGATCACCCCTTCATCCCCGATGGCAGAAGCTACCGATGAATGGGCGACAGCAGACAGAAAGAACATGTTCGGACAGACCGTAAAGATTACGGAGATGCAG
>CAJFMW010000171.1:5998-6596 GCA_904392525.1 uncultured Eisenbergiella sp. | reverse complement strand
AGAGAAGCGCTTCTCGGATAGGGATTCTTCTCATCCGTCAGCCCTGCCAGATAGTCCATGCTGGTATCCAGAGCGATGGCGATCCGTCTGCACTGTTCGTAGGTGAGATAGCGCCTGCCATTTTCGATTTTGGAATAATCGCTCTGATCAATGCCGGTCAGATGCTGCATTTTGATCTGGGTATAGCCTTTTTCTTTTCTCAGTTCCTTTAATCGGGTCATAATAATGCCTTTCCCATAGACGGCTGCCGGCGGATGGCCGTTAGCCTATCATGTGAACCGGATATCCGGGAAGGGGTATCCGCAACAATTTTGAATTTGAAATTCAATCTTTAGCCAACTCCATTATGGAGTATCTGACCTGAGAAATTAGGGGTAAAATGACCTTGCCAAAGTCTTCCATTTTAGGGAAGACAGTAAAATTTTGTGCCTGACATGGCTGGTCATGTACTGAACAGTCAGATATAATAGTTTCAGAAAAGCGGGAGCAGATAAGTTGCTTTCAGGGAATGCTCGGCAATTGTCGCAGAAAAACTGGTTGGGGAAGTAAAGCATTACGGGAAATGAGACGGCGAAATGGAGAAGAATGTATGAAGGAC
>CAJFMW010000171.1:0-5961 GCA_904392525.1 uncultured Eisenbergiella sp. | reverse complement strand
GACGCGGGATGCAACGTCTGGGTTCAGGATGACGAGCTCTGCATTTATCTGGCTCAGAGCGGAGCCTTTGATGAAAATGGAACCATGCTGAAGCTGGGGCGTTTAAGAATTCACCCGGTGAACCGGGAACGGATGTCCTTAAATTTCAGGCAGGAGCTGGAACTGGAAAAGGGGCAGATCTGCATTTTGGCAGGGGATGAAGAAAACCGGATGAAGTTTCTGTTGTGGCAGGATGTGACCAATTCCAATCTCCACATTCATTTTTTCTCGGACAGAGAGGAGAAGCTTCAGGTGATATTTGACTGCTGGCGTTATCGGGAGCGGGAGGTGGTGGCTGAGGAGCGGGGACAGTGCAGGAATTTTGCCGTACAGGGAGAAGAACCATTCCCCGATCCGGTGATAACGTGGCCGGATCAGATTCAGGCGGAGGAAAACAGGCTCTTTTTCTTTCATAAAAATCGGAACGACAGGCTCGTATATGACCGGGCGATCCGGCAGCAGCATCTGGATGCGGTAAAAGATGCCTTCCCCAACTGGCTGAAGGACAGGCTGACGGGAGGCCTGCTCAGCTGCCCTTCGCTGGTTTACCAGGGGAAAAAAGAAGGCCGCTTCGAGCATACGGATCAGATGGAATATCATTATGAGACTGCCGGCCTGAAAGAAACCGAGATTATTGTATCCCTGCTGACCGGGCAGTTTGCTTCGGAAGAAGACTGGAAAATCGGGAGAAATTATCAGCTGTTCCGGTATATGCTGGGATGCAACTATTACGGGAAATGGCCGACCAAATTCAACGGAGGACTTTTCACGTTTTATGAACGCTTTACCCCGGACTACCGGAACTGGTCAGGAACGGAATTTACGGCGCAGAACCAGAGGCTTGTCTATTGGCCGATGCTGAAAAGCGGGGATTTTGACGCGATGAAGCCCCAGTTTGACTTTTACAATCATCTTCTTGAAGCAGGAAAGATGCGTGCTTTGGTTTACTGGGGGGAGGACGGGGCATATTTTCCGGAACAGCTCAGCTGTTTCGGAACCTCCATCTGCGCGGAATATAAATGGAACAGGAGAGAGGAGATCCCGGAAGGGGAGGATGACAATCCGTGGGTGAGGATGCATTATTCCACTGCCCTGGAATTTGCCCTGATGATGCTGGAATATGCGGATTATTCAGGCAGGGATATTACGGAATATCTGGACTTTATCGATCAGGTAATCCGGTTCTATTTTTCCCATTATGGGCGTGACGGGAAGGGCAGGCTGAGGATTTTCCCTTCTACGGCTCTGGAGACCTATAAGGGGGAAGATCCTTACAGCGCAGACGGCAATCGGTATGGCGCTTCGAACCCGATGGACGCTGTCGCGGGGCTGGGGGAGCTTCTGGACCAGCTGATCCGTTATCAGGAGAAGAGAGGACAGGACACGGCAGAATATCGGGAATGGAGAAGAATCTGTCCGGATCTGCCGAAGGGAGAGGAAGATGGAAAACCGGTTTTCCTTCCTGCTCAAAAATATAATCCGGTCCCCTTTAACTGTGAAATTCCTCAGCTGTATCGCATATTTCCCTACAGCTGCAGGGGGCTTGCGGAAGAGGAAAAGGAGAGAGGGAGAAATACCTACTGGAGCCCGTCTCTTAACGAAGATCAGAGGCTGCTGGTCAGCTGGCATCAGAACGGGATTTTTGCGGCAAGATTGAATCTGACAGAGGAGGCCATGCGCATTCTGAAATGGAAAATGGGAGATTCCAGAAGGCGCTTTCCCGCTTTCTGGGGACCGGGGCATGACTGGACGCCGGATCATAACTGGGGCGGAAGCGCGATGATCGGACTGCAGGAAATGCTGGTACAGGTGAAAGGCGACGGCTTTGAAGTCCTGCCTGCCTGGGATAGAAAGATAGATGTCCGCTTCAAACTGCATCTGCCGGGAGGAAAGGTGGCTGCATACTGTCTGAAGAATGGGAATCTGTTTGTTCTGGACTAGTCGCATTGCCGGAGGTCTGGTACAATATTCTGGAGACGACGTGAAGAAACAAGACGGGAGAGAGAGCCAATGAAGGAACAGACAGCGGAATGGATCAACCGGCTGGGCAGATTCTGCGGGAAAAGGGATGTGCCGGAACTGACGCCGGATCAGCTGTATCGAAAGTATCAGATCAGACAGGCCGATGTCCTGGTGCTTTTCGGCGGCAGCATTCTGTGCGGAGGAGATGTGCTTGCGGACGCGATGAAACGGGATGTGGCCATGCAGCGCAGGATGGATGCCGGGCTGAGAAAACAGAATGCGGATGCGCTGATCATCAATTTTGCGGCATATCAGGCGGAGGTGACCGTCAGAAACGGGGAGCCGGAATATGAAAAAGAGATCTGGGGAATGTGGGATATGGACAGATATATTACTCTGCTGATGGGAGAGATTCCGCGCTTATCCGATGCTCCGGATGGGTATGGGCCTGCCGGAAAAAATTTCATTGCCCATGTGGATATCCCGCCGGAAGTTGCGGAAGCTTTTTCGGAACTGAAAAAGGAGTATGGAGGAATGGTGCGGGAAGCGAATCCCATGTATGCGTCATAGGTATGGAGGAAAAGATGAATAAGGACTACACACAGATCAACTCAGAAACGATTGATGCCTGGGTGAAAAACGGCTGGGAATGGGGAAGGCCCATCGATCATGATACCTGGGTGAAGGCGGCTCAGGGAGACTGGAAGGTGTATCTGACGCCTACCAAATCTGTCCCCAGGGACTGGTTCTGTGAGATGAAAGGAGCCAGGGTGCTCGGCCTCGCCTCCGGGGGCGGCCAGCAGATGCCCATTTTCACGGCGGCGGGAGCGAAATGTACGGTTCTGGATTATTCGGAAGAGCAGCTTCGCATGGAGAAGCTTGTGGCAGACCGGGAAGGGTATGCCATCGATCTGATCCGGGCGGATATGACGAAGCCGCTGCCATTTGAGGCGGAAAGCTTTGACATGATCTTTCATCCGGTTTCCAACTGTTACGTGGAGGATGTGCTTCCCATCTGGAAGGAGTGCTTTCGGGTGCTGAAAAGGGGCGGAATCCTGCTGGCGGGACTGGACAACGGTTTCAATTATCTCTTTGGGGAGGAAGAAGAGACCACGATCCGCTACCGGCTCCCCTACAATCCACTGAAGGACGAAGCCCTCTATGAGGAGTCGGTGAAGAACAACTGGGGAATCCAGTTTTCTCATACCATCGAGGAACAGATCGGCGGACAGCTCGCCGCAGGCTTCGTTTTGAAGGATGTATATCAGGATACGAACGGTTACGGGAAGCTGGAGGAATACGGCGTGCCCACGTTTTGGGCGACGAAGGCGGTGAAGCCGGTCTGAGCTTTCCGCATGGCATGATGAAATTGAAATGCCGCCGGGCAGGCGGCCGCACGAACAAAACGTTCGTGCAGAAAGGCGGGAAAAGCTCTGCTTTTCCCTGGAAATTGGCCTTATGGCCAATTTCGCAGATTAAAATGCCGCCTACGGCGGCAGAAGGGAAGGAAAACGATGAAAACAAAAGTATGGGCGCACCGGGGCGCCAGCGCGTATGCGCCGGAAAATACGCTGGAAGCATTTCAGCTTGCCGTCGATCAGAAGGCGGACGGCGTGGAACTGGACGTGCAGATGACAAAGGATGGAAAGCTGGTGGTGATTCACGATGAAACCATCGATCGGACCAGCGGCGGACACGGAAGGGTGATGGACTATACCCTTGCCGGGCTGAAGGAAATGAAGTTCAATCGGACCCATCCGGAGTATGCGGATGCCACAATCCCCACTCTGGCGGAGGTATATGAGCTTCTGAAGCCCGTTGGACTGGAAATCAATGTGGAGATTAAGACCGGTATCATTTTTTATCCGGAAATTGAGGAACGGCTGTACCGCCTTGAACTGGAAATGGGAATGGAGGGGAAGATCATCTATTCCTCCTTCAACCACTACAGCGCCATGAAGATGAAGGAGCTGAACCCGGAGGCGAGGGTGGGACTCCTTTATTCGGACGGTTTTCAGAACGTGCCCCACTATGCGGCGAAGCTGGGAGCCGACGCCCTCCATCCGGCGCTTTATAACCTGCAGTATCCGGATTTTCTGGAGGAGTGCAGAAAACATGGTCTGCTGTTGCATGTCTGGACCGTGGACGAAGAAGAGGACATCCGCAGGCTTGCGGAAGCGGGAATCGACGCGGTGATCACCAACAGGCCGGATGTGGCGCGCAGAATTGTGGGGTAGGAGCGGCTGAATCGGGTTGAAACGAGAAGTATATACGAGGAGAATTGGTATGCGCATAATCAATATAGAAGAAGGCCGCATCGGCCTTCGCTTCGGCGTGACAGAGGAAAACAGGCTGGTGCTGCTTGCGGTAACGGAAGGAAAAGATCGGCTACAGGTATCCGCGGTGCAGGAGGCAGATTTTGAACGGGAGGACGAGGCGGAAGCCGGAAACGAGGAGGCTTTCCGGGAATATGCGCCTCTGGAGGCGATGATCACGGGAGAAAACTGCCCGGAAGACCTGATGGGAAACCAGCTCATCCATACTTCTCTCGCGGTGAAGCTGCAGTATGAGCGGCATGAAAGGCGGCAGACGGAGGATGGGGCGGAATACGTCTTTTTCCTGAAGGATGAGGGCACCGGAATGGCTGCGCGGCTGCATTATCGGTTTTATAAGGAGCTGAACGTGATTTCCTGCCATACGGAGGTAGAGAATCAGGGAACGCTGCCCCAGGGACTTGAGGCGGTCACGTCTTTTTCCCTGCATGGGCTGGAACGGGGCGGAAATCTGCCCTATGAGGAGCGCTTCCGCCTTCATCTGGTGCATAACGGCTGGCAGAAGGAGCTGCAGTGGCACGCTTATTCCCTGTCTGAGCTGGGACTGACAGCCTCCCAGAAGCCGGGCCGGTACAACAGCACCAAGTTCATTTCCGTGACCAATACGGGGGCCTGGTCCACGAAGCAGTATCTGCCTCTGGGTATTCTGGAGGATGAGGAAACGGGGAAATTTCTGGCCTGGCAGATCGAGCACAACGGCTCCTGGCATTGGGAAATCGGCGAGCATGCGGGTCAGCTGTATCTGAAGGCGGCGGGGCCCACGGAGCAGTATGCTCACTGGTATAAGGAATTAAAGCCGGGCGAAACCTTTGTGAGTGTGCCTGCGGCTGTGGCGTACGGCTGCGGAAGTGCGGATGAGGCGGTGCGCGCCCTGACCGCATACCGCAGGCGCATCCGCCGGGAAAATGAGGATAACCGGAAGATGCCGGTGATTTTCAACGATTATATGAACTGTCTCTGGGGAAATCCCACCACGGAAGAGGAAATTCCGCTCATTGACATTGCGGCGGCCTGCGGCTGTGAATATTATTGCATCGACTGCGGCTGGTACAGCGCCGGGGAATGGTGGGGAAACGTGGGAGAATGGCTGCCTTCCGAGGAACGGTTCCCGAAAACGGAAGCGTTTCCGGAGGGACTGAAATCCCTGCTTGCCTACATCCGGCAGAAGGGGATGGTGCCCGGACTGTGGCTGGAGCTGGAGGTGATGGGATTAAACTGTCCGCTGGCGAAGGAAAAGCCGGATGAGTGGTTTTTTGTGCGCCATGGAAAGCGCGTACGGGAAAAGACCAGGTATCAGCTGGATTACCGCAATCCCGAGGTGCGGGAGTTTGCCACCGGCGTGGTCCGGCGTCTGGTGGAAGACTATGGCGTGGGCTATATTAAGATGGACTATAATATTGAGCCGGGAATCGGAACCCAGCAGAATGCGGACAGCGCCGGGGACGGTCTGCTGGAGCATCAGCGGGCTTATCTGTCCTGGCTGGATGGAATTTTTGCAAAATATCCGGATCTGGTGATCGAGAACTGTGGAAGCGGCGGCATGCGCATGGATTACGCCATGCTGAAGCGGCACAGCGTGCAGTCCACCAGCGATATGGAAGATTACCGGATGTACGCGACCATCGCG
>CAJFMW010000170.1 GCA_904392525.1 uncultured Eisenbergiella sp. | reverse complement strand
GAAGGTTCTTAAGGCTTTCGAGCACGGCCTTACTCCCATCATCTGCTGCGGCGAGTCCCTCACTCAGAGAGAGCAGGGAATCACCATCGACTGGATCCGTCAGCAGATCAAGATCGCTTTCCTGAACGTAACGGCTGATCAGGCGAAGACCGCTGTTATCGCTTACGAGCCCATCTGGGCAATCGGTACCGGAAAGACCGCTACTACCGAGCAGGCGCAGGAGGTATGCGCGGCGATCCGCGCATGCATCGGCGAGATCTACGATGAGGCCACTGCAGAAGCCATCCGCATCCAGTACGGCGGATCCGTGAATGCGGCTACGGCTCCCGAGCTTTTCGCTCAGCCTGACATCGACGGCGGTCTGGTAGGCGGCGCGTCCCTGAAGCCTGATTTTGGGAAGATCGTGAACTATAAGTAACACAACAATATAAACAAATAAAACATTATAAAACAGGACAAAACATGATTCGATTTGTAACTTTTTTACTAAGGAATTGCGCTTTGTCCTGTTTTGTCATTTTTCAAATATCACTTTACTCACATTTATTGGAGCAGTAGAGCCGCCTTGTGCCCTCGTCAAAACGAAAACAGAAAAATGATACGATACACCGCCGTCAGTCTCGGTATACTCGATCATAGACCATTCCGGAGGGGTGTCGGAATCAATCGAATAATTTCCACCGACTGACCACAGATAAACAGAATTCTCAGCGTCGAGTTCACGGATCGCTCCCATATAATTTGAGAAATAATCCAGTACGGAATACCTCACAAAATCAGTAACCGTCATATTTTCTTCATCAACGGTAAGACGAATGACAGAAGATGTATCCGCTTCTCCTGCCCAGTTTGCAGCATCGGCATTATCAAACAGCATATACCCGCCGGATTCGGTCATAATGATTGAATGCTGATATCTACCCGGATGAGAAAATCGCAGAGCAGTTCTGGGCTCGCGCTGACCGGTATGCGGAAGCATACACTTCTGCCTCGAAGTATGTTTTCAGCCATGGGTTCCCCCTGGTTTTTCCATCCCCTCATCAACTGCCTGTACCAGACAATACGGAAGAAATCCGGCCTGAAGGCACAGATGGTTCAGTTCGTGTTAAAGACTGTTATAGCCCGATACAAAGCTGTTAAGGAACAGCTTTTCCAGAAGCCCTATAAATGCCAGGATGAAACGGCATATTCCCACCGGGATAAACAGAAATAAAAAAGCACCATTTGGTTTGTAAGAAATTACGAACTAAATGGTGCTTTTTCTTTGAGTTTCATGAGCAAGAGGTTATCACGGCGGCCCCTTTCACAATTTATTTGGCAGAACTGTCCGGTTCCGAAGTATCTGCTTCCTTTGTTTCCGGGCTGTCCAGCAGTTCGAAGGGCTCTTCAGAGAAGACGTCACCAAGTCTGAGGGGAAGCTGTCCAACAAGGCTGCCGAATTCCTCATATACTTCTATCAGCTTATTCTGAGAACGGTTCAGAGATTCCAGATAGCCAGCAATTTTAAAGCGGGCCAGCTGAAATTTAAGAGATTCCTCATCCTGTTTTTTCTTCAGTTCCTTTTCCACGTTCTGTCGATAGTCCAGGGCGCTTATTTTAGCCTGATTTGTAATTTTTTCTGCATCAGAACGGGCGGAGGAGGTGATAGTGTCGGCGTCCTTCTTGGCCATGAGAAGGATTTCCTCGGCATCCGCCTGAGCATCGGTTACAATCTGTTTGGCCTGGGTTTTCATGTTGACCATGAGATCCATAAAGGAAGAATAGTCATTTTCGTAACGCTTCAATTTTTCTTCCGTCTCGGCGTACTGATCATTCAGGCTGCTAAAGCGCTGTTGTTCTGCCTTGAGGGTATCCTCTCTCTGCTGAAGCTGATGAATCTGCTGTTCCTTTTCCGCAAGCTGTCGATCTCTGTCCTTCAGCTGCCGGTCCATGTCTGCCAGCTGTTGCTTTTCTTCCCGAAGCTGTTTTTCGTGTTCGGAAATCAACTGCTGTCTCTGATCATTTTCAGCCTCCAGCCTTCTGGATTGTTCTTTGAGCTGCTCCTGGAGCTGTTCGTTTTCCCGTCTGATTTCTTCCAGCTGTGCGCGAAAACGGTCAATGGACTGACCCTTTAGAGCATCCTCGCGTAATTCATCCATCTCACGCATCAGATCTTCCAGATAGTCGTCGACTGCATTTTTCTGGTAACCATTAAATAAAGTGGTACGAAACTTTTTCATGATAGATTTCCTCCTGTATCCAAGCAGTTGTTAAAAATGGTCCAGCTTCAGAAGCAGCTCAGAGACGCGCTTCTGTGTCTGATTGATAGAGGAGCTGGTTTTCAGGATGTATTCATGTATCTGTTTTTCGCTCGACTCGGACGAAGAAGAAGGTTTTTCTAAACCATCAGCTTCAGAGAGATATTCAGGCCGTGGTTGCTCAGCCAGTGAAGAAAGCGGCTGTTCGTCCTCTGTCGAAGCGGAATCTATAGGCGGTCCTTCTTTCGGAGTAGAAGCTGTCGGCGACTCTTCCGGCTGTTCATGTGCCAAAGCATCCTGCAGTACGTCAGCAGTTCCATGGTCCGGCTCAGAAGAGACTTCCTGTGTCTGTTGAAACTTATTAGCCGCAGCTGCATCCCGGGCGGAACGCTCCAGCTGGCCCTGTATCGTTTCCAGCGTTCGCTGAAATTGCTGAAGCTCATTCTGCCACAGCTTATGCATGTCGGCCTGAAGCTGAGCAAGATTATCAGCCCAGAGCCGGCGGTCTTCCAGAAAGGCCTTTCGTTCTTCATCAAGCCTGTGCGTCCATTCTTCTGTCAGGATGCCTGCTTCCGGTTCCGTTTCCGCAGTGGCAGGAGAGTGTGTTTCAGAGTTTGGCTGTTCCTTCTCCAGCCTGGAAATCTTGTCATGAAGAGCTTCCAGAGAGGCTTTCAGTCCCTCGCTTGCGGCCTTCTCTTTTTCCAGTTGGACTTTTAGATCGCTCTTTTCCTTATTCGCCAGGATACGGATCGCTTCATTCTCATTTTCCAGGGAACGAATATAATCTGTCACATCCTCTTTTTGATATCCGCCAAACAGTGCGGTCCGGAAAATGTCTTTATCTTCCATTTTCCTGTCCCCCTTTATTTGAATTTCTCAAAATGTTATTCCTTCATTTCCGTCATAAGAATAGATGATATTGACGCCTTCCCGGTATTCCCGGTTCATGCACAGTTCCACCGCCGGAAGCTCCAGCATCGGGTCAAGAATGCCGATTCCAATGGTATAGCCTTCCCGGAACGGATCGTTGAAGGGAAAGCTGTTCGTTGTGGTAATGGAGGAACCCGGGGTCAGCTCTGTCAGGGACAGGTCTATGCTTTCCCAGTATCTCTGACCGCCGTCTTTGTCATACACATACATCATAACCGGCCATTCAAAATACATGGGGGCTGCTCCGGAATTCTCCCAGGTGAGTGTGATTTCAAAGGACTGTTCCATATAGTTGATGTCCACAGACATATGTGAGATCCAGTAGCGGTAGCCGAGCAGCTTTTCAACCGCGTCCCTGCCTTCCTCCAGACCTTCATCTTCCAGAGGTGTGTGGGGACCGAGAAAGGTCATGTGAGACTGCTCAATATAGGAGAGCGTCTGCTCCAGGTCCTCCGTAAGAATCTGTTCCATGGGAATGGAGCCGGTAAATTCTCCGCCCACAGGAGCTGTATTCCAGATTTCTTCTACAGGTTCATAGGGAAGCTGGCCGTCAGGAAGCTCATAATAGCCTCCATCCGCCTGCCAGTCCAGCCATTCCTGAGTATCGGCCGCGTGTCCCACCATATCGTTGTACAGACCCATATTTCCATCTGTCGCAATCACATAATTGCGGCGCATCAGCAGCCTGGCGTTGACGAAGGAATCAGAATAGTGGTTGGCGTATTGCCAGCAGGTTTCAATATCCGGCATGGCCGGAAGTCCCTCCTCATGCAGCGTGTGCCATTCACCCCAGTGCCCCAGACTTCCAAGCTCCACATAGGCGAGGAAGGTGTCCTGGCTGAAATATTCACCGAGCGCCCGGAGAGCGTCCTGATGGGCTGCGATGAACTCTTCGTTGGTGTAGTCAGGGCAGTACCCCTTTCCATAGCCGGTATCATAAAAAACACCGTCGCCGGTCCGTTCATACAGCCACTGGGGGATATCCATGTGCGTTTCATCGCCCGGCCTGTCGCAGACAAAACGAAGAACAGCGTGCTTTCCTGCGGCTCTCCAGCGGTCGAGCTGATATTTTTCCTCCAGCCCGGCAATGTTATATTCCCCTTCCATGGGTTCCCATTCCGCCCAGGTCATGTTTATGAAAACAAGATTGGCCTCTTCCACGAAATCCTCCTCCGCCGAGGGAGCGTATCCAATCAGGGGGAGATCGGAAACCTCTTCATCATAGGTAAAATCCGCTTCCGCGGTAAGATCGTACAGTCTGGGAATCAGATAAATGGCAACAGCCGCGAAAATAATACAGAAAACAATGACTGCTGCCGCGGCAATTTTCCATTTCGTGCTCTTATCCATGATATTCTCCATTATACTGAATCAGAGTGACATCCTTTACCTGCTCGATAGCCTTAATGTTTTCAAGAAAAACGGTGTTATCGGAGCGGCAATAGACCTCCAGCGTCATCTCTGTCAGATCACCCCGGAAGGTCTTGGACTTTAACTGGTAACGGAGCTTCTTCATCGCGCGAAGCACCTCGTCTCCGGTCAATTCGCCCTGATAGTGAACTACCATGATATAGATCATTCCCCGTTTCTGCCTGTGGTAGAGGATATGTATTAATATTACCATAACAATGCTCGCCATAACAGCCAGAACATACATGCCGGCCCCCGTTGTGATCCCGACGGAAATGGACCAGAACAGATAGAGCAGATCCATCGGATCCTTGATGGCGGTACGATAACGGACGATGGAAAGCGCACCCACCATACCGAGAGAGATGACGATGTTCGTGCTGATCGCCAGCGTCAGCATACAGGTCAGCACCGTCATGCCGACCAGGGTAGTGGCAAAGGAGCGGGAGAAGACCACGCCGCCAAAATAAATCTGATAAATTTTGTAGATGAACAGTCCCATGATCAGCGCGACCACCATGGAGACGATGATCTGTGTTGTTGTATCCAGTGTCAGTCCCTGACTGCTTGTGAAGGATTCCCACACTGAATTTTTAAAATAATCCTGTAAGTTCATAGATTCAAATTCCCTCTCATTCTGCCGTCTGTACGGCTGACATTGGCTACCATGACTTTTCCGATCTGGAGACCAGAAACAGCGCGTCTGTCCGGTAGTAAAGCTTTTCGTAGCACAGCGTATATTTGGAGATCGCCGAAAATTCCTGTTCCCCCGGTGGCAGGACCTCCTTAATGACCTGGGGAAGAAATTCCGTGAACTTCACCTCCATGATGGTTTTCCCGTACGGGATGATTTCATAGGAAGGCAGATTCGGATCAAAGAGATCATTTTCCGGGGCTGCGGCTCTTACATTGGAGTCAAAGGTTACTCGGACATCGCCTTCAGGAAGGACGAACGGTTCCCGTTCATAGTCCACAATGACCTTCGGACGCAGGATATTTGAGGTACATTCAAACCAGAATTCCCGGCAGAGCTGCGCCTCATGCTGCAGCAGGAAATCGTACCTGCCGTCCATGATCCATTCATATTCCTGTCGGGTCAGGCGGGCGGACTCCTTATGGATGTAATTCCCTTGCTTCAGCTTGCGTTCCAGCCGGATGGTGGAATCGCTGCAGTTGTAGATACGGATCCGGTACTTTTTCCGGTAATTGACCCCGGCCATTTTGTCGTTATAGGAGCTGTTCCAGTAATCGTCAAAATAGAGACTACGGATGGAATACAGGCCGCCCACTGCATGGGAATCCCGCTGCATGACGGTTTGGAATCTTTCCTTCTGTGCCTGGCAGTCCCAGAGGGAAAGATAGTATTTCCATTCGTTGCGGAAGAGGCTGTGGGTGGTGTTTTTGCCGG
>CAJFMW010000169.1 GCA_904392525.1 uncultured Eisenbergiella sp. | reverse complement strand
CAGAGGAGAAATCACCTGCGTGATTTCTCCTCGCGGCCTCAGCATATCGCTTCGGCATGGAGGAAGAAATATGGAAAAGAAGGATGGAATGAACTATGCACCGAAGGGAAAGCCCTCCCCGGTAGTTGGTCCCGGAGAATTTCAGATTGCAGCCGTGGCGCTGGATCACGGACATATCTATGGAATGTGCAATGGTTTGACGGAGGCGGGCGCGGTTGTGAAATGGGTCTATGATCCGGATCCGGAGAAGGTGAAGGCTTTTCAGAAGAGCTTTCCCACCGCGAAAGCGGCGGCGAGCGAGGAAGAGGTTTTCTCCGACCCGGAGGTGAAGCTGGTGTGCGGCGCGGCGGTGACAAGCGAGAGGTGCGCTTTGGGGCTTCGGGTGATGGCGGCAGGCAAGGACTATTTTACGGATAAAGCGCCCCTTACCACGCTGGAACAGCTGGAAGCGGCCAGGGAAATGGTAAGAAAAACAGGAAGGAAATACATGGTTTATTACAGCGAGCGCATCCATGTGGAGGCGGCCGTTTTTGCGGGAGAGCTGATCGAAAAGGGAGCCATCGGAAAGCCCATCCATGTGGACGGCTTCGGGCCGCACCGGGTGGGAGATCCGAAGAGCCGTCCGGACTGGTTCTTTGAAAAGGAGAAATACGGCGGAATCCTCTGCGATATCGGAAGCCATCAGATCGAGCAGTTCCTCTATTACTGCGGCGCGAAGGACGCGCAGGTGAAGTACAGCCAGGTTGGAAATTACGGCCATCCCGATTATCCGGAGCTGGAGGATTTCGGGGATGCGGTCCTTGTGGGGGACAACGGGACGACCCAGCATTTCCGTGTGGACTGGTTCACGCCGGACGGGCTTTCCACCTGGGGAGACGGAAGAACCTTCATTTTGGGAACGGAAGGCTATATCGAGCTGCGCAAGTACGTCAATGTGGGGACCGGCAACGGTACAGGGGATCACGTTTTCCTGGTCAATCAGGACGGAGAGCAGCATTTTGAGGTTGCGGGAAAGGTTGGCTACCCCTTCTTTGGTCAGCTTATTCTGGACTGCATCAACCGAACGGAAAACGCCATGACGCAGGAGCACGCCTTTAAGGCGGCTGAACTGTGCGTCAGGGCAGAGCTGCAGGCGGTCAATCTGACGGCGGAAAAATAGAGGAAGAGATGGACGCTTCGAAATGGAGGAAAAGATGATACAGGCAGCAATAGTAGGATGCGGAAATATTGCCCACGCACACGTGGAGGGACTTCTGGCCTTTCCGGACAGATGCAGGATCGCAACGCTCTGCGACATCTATCCGGAAAAAGCGGAGAAAATGAAACAGAAATACGGGCTGGACTGTCCGGTTTTTGACGACCATGAAAAAATGCTCGCCTCCGGCCTGAAAATCGATCTGGTACATGTGTGCACACCGCCCTATGTACATGCACAGATCGCGATTCACGCCATGGATGCAGGGATGAGCACGGTGGTGGAAAAGCCCATGGCGACCTGTCTGGAGGAATGCGACGCCATGCTGGAGGCGGAGAAGAGAAATGGGGTTACCATGGCCTGCATTGCCCAGAACCGGTTCCGCAATTCCATTTACAAACTGAAGCAGACCGTGGACAGCGGTCTGGCAGGAAAGGTCTGCTTCGCGCAGGTCGATTCCCTGTGGTGGAGAGCGCATTGCTATTATGACCTCTGGTGGCGTGGTACCTGGGAAAAAGAGGGCGGAGGTCCCACGCTGAACCATGCGGTGCATCACATCGATATGCTGAACTGGATCAAGGGGACACTGCCGGATGAAGTGACCGCCATGCTCACCAATGTGATGCATGACAATTCCGAGGTGGAGGACCTGTCCCTGGCCTGTATGCGCTATGCGGACGGAAGCCTGGCGGAGGTGACCAGCTCCGTGATCCACCACGGCGAGGAGCAGGGAATCGTTCTCCAGTGTGCGGACGCGAAGATCTCCGCTCCGTGGGACGTGAAGGCCGAGGTGGGGCAGGCGAACGGCTTTTTCAGGCCCGGAGGAAATCAGGAACTGGTCGACCGCCTGAATGCCTTTTACGAATCCCTTCCCGATCTGAAATATGAGGGACATACCGGAGAAATTGACGATGTGCTGAGCGCTCTGGAGGAGGGAAGGCGGCCCATGATCACCGGAGAGGATGGGAGAAAGACGGTGGAGCTGATCAGCGCCATCTACAAGGCTGGCTGTACCCGAAGCATTGTGAGCCTGCCGATTACAAAGGATGACGATTATTATACCTTCCAGGGGATTCTGAAGCATGCGGTTCATTTTCATGAGAAAAAGGCCTCGGTGGAAAACTTCGCCGAGGAAGCCATCAGCCTGGGGAATTATGAGGAAAAGAAGTGAACAGGCTTTTGAAACAGCCGGATGATAAGAGGGACAGTCTGATTGATTACGGGAATCTGTAGTTGATCAGACTGTACTTGTTTTATATGATAATGACGGAAAAGAAAGCGTGTAAGCCGCCTGAGTCATAATAACTTTACGGTAGAAAACCGCTTCCTTTTATGGTAAAGTATCATAAGGACGAAATAAAAGCAAGAAGAATTCGAGGATGAAATGGATCCGAAATAACAGTTCTGTCCGCTTGCAAGCCGATGGACAGGAACAAGTATAACGACATGACAGGCGAAACGAAAGGAGAAGACAGATGCAGTATTTCACGCAGAAAGACGGAGCGCTGATCTTCAGAAGAAGACATGAGCTTCTGGAAATCAGGCCATGGGGAGAGGGACTGCGCATCCGCGCGACGGAAAACAGAGAGTTTACCGGAAGGGACTGGGCGCTTTCCGAACCGGCCCATGTGGAGGGAAGGATTGAGGTTTTCGAGGATCACGCGGAGGTATCAAACGGAAAAATCCGGGCGGTGATCACTGATTTCGGGAAAATGCGTTTCCTGAATCAGGACGGGAAGGAGCTGCTGAGGGAGTATTACCGCTCCTGGGATTACGGAACAGAAGGATGGAAGGATCTGGATCAGATCACCATGGTGCGTATGACAGGAAGGCAGTACCGGAACGTGGGAGGGGATAATTATGAGCTTCACCTGCGCTTTGAGGCGGATGACAGGGAGCGGATCTACGGCATGGGACAGTATCAGCAGCCCTATCTGAATCTGAAGGGGTGCACGCTGGATATGGAACAGAAAAATACCCAGGCTTCCGTTCCGTTCATGGTTTCCGACAGGGGATACGGGCTGCTCTGGAACAATCCGGCCGTTGGACAGGCATTCTTTGGAAAGAACCGGACGGAATTTTCCGTACAGTCTTCAAAGCAGATCGATTACTGGATCACAGCGGGAGATACGCCGGCAGAAATTGTGGAAAATTATACGGCCATCACGGGAAGGGTTCCCATGATGCCGGAGTTCGCCATGGGCTTCTGGCAGTGCAAGCTTCGTTATCAGACCCAGGAGGAAATCCTGTCTGTGGCGCGGGAGTACCATAGAAGAGGAATCCCCTTAAGCGTGATCGTGCTGGATTTCTTCCACTGGCCCCATCAGGGAGACTGGACCTTTGATGAGGAATATTTTCCGGACCCGGAAGGGATGATCCGGGAGCTTGGTGAGATGGGAATCCGCCTGATGGTATCCGTCTGGCCCACCGTTGACCGCAAATCCGTAAACTATCAGGAAATGAAGGAGCGGGACCTGCTGGTCCGGACAAACCGCGGCATTCCCGTCACCATGGAATGCTTCGGCATGGAAGAATTCATGGACGCCACCAATCCGGAAGCCCGGGAATTTATCTGGAATACGGTGAAGAAAAATTATTTTGACAAAGGCGTTGCTCTGTTCTGGCTGGACGAGGCAGAGCCGGAGTACACCGCAGCGGATTTTGACCTGTACCGCTACTATGACGGTTCCGCTCTGGAATGCGCCAACGAGTATCCTGTGGGTTACGCGAAGGCCTTTTACGATGGCATGAAAAAGGCGGGTGTGGAAAATCCCGTCAACCTGATTCGCTGTGCCTGGGCCGGATCTCAGAAGTACGGCGCGCTGGTCTGGTCCGGCGACGTGCCTTCCACCTTCACCTATCTGAGGAATCAGGTTGTGGCCGGACTGAACATGGGGATGGCCGGAATTGCCTGGTGGACGGCTGACATCGGCGGCTTCCATGGCGGAAATATCCACGATCCCGCATTCCATGAGCTTCTGATGCGCTGGTTTCAGTATGGGACCTTCTGCCCCGTCATGCGCCTTCACGGCGATCGGGATCCCCATAAGGCGCCCATGAATCCGGAGGCCATCTATGGCGGAGGAATCTGTGTGTCCGGCGCGGACAATGAGATCTGGAGCTATACTCCTCAGATGGAGGAGATGATGGTATATTACATCCGCCTGAGAGAATCCATGAAGGGCTATATCCGGAAAACCATGGCAGAGGCCCATGAAAAGGGAACGCCTGTGATCAAGCCCCTGTTTTACGATTTCCCGCAGGATGCGGCCGCCTGGGATGTGGAGGACGCCTATCTGTTCGGCCATGATCTGCTGGCAGCGCCCATCCTGACGGCCGGGGCGCGTGAGCGGGAACTTTATCTTCCTGCGGGAGCGCAGTGGACGGAATGGGAGACAGGGAGCGTATACGACGGAGGGCAGACCGTAAGAGTGAGCGCCCCGGTGGACCGGATTCCGATCTTCATCCGGGACGGCGCAGAGGTATTCGAACAGGCCGGAGAATAACACGTTATCATAAAGAAGGAAAACGTTCTCAGAGAGTCGCGGAGATGCAGCCCGGACGCGTCCAAACTGCAGCTCCGCGCAGTCTGCCAGAGAGCCACAGGCTCTTGCACATTGCATAATCGGATAGGGGAAGGAACTTCCCCTAACGATCTACAGTCCGAATTCCTGATACAACGTTTCCTGATACTGCCTGTCCGTTACCGCTCTGCTGATTTCATCGGAGCGGGAATTTTGAATCAGAAGCTGAATCAGACGTCCGAGCTTCTCCTCGCCCTGTCTGATTCCCTGTCGGATGCCCTGATCGAGCCCATCCTTCACCAGCATTTCGCCAAGAATCGTCATGGAAATCACCTCCTTTACTTTCTGCAAATCATCTTTGTTTAAAAATTTCCCCGCAAAAACATACAGCAGCGCCTGCATCCGTGCCAGGCACTCATGCCCGATGTCATTTTCCGCCGCCTTTAAAAGCTGAAAGCCTTCCAGAAAGCGTTCTGTCAGCGTTAACTTTCCGGACATCAGCGGGGAGAGCAGGAGCGGAAACAGATCCTCCTGTGTCATAGTCTCTCCCTTTTTCTGCTTTTCCTTAAGACGGCAGAATACGGGATCAGCGCTTTTCCTTTTCAGACGGATTAGCTTTACCCGGTACGTATTGATGCCTTCGTGAAATGAATTCTTCACGCTGCTCTGTCCGGCACTGCAAAGAACGCAGGTGGTAACGGCAACCTCATGGGTGCGGCTGGTGGTCGCTTCGTATTCCCGGAACCGTTTCAGGTCAGCCAGCGAAAGGGCGTCGCTCTCAAATTCAAAATGCAGCCATGCGCCGTCGGCGGTCTGGAAATTAAAGTCCTCATACATGTGCCGGACCTCAAGGCGAACCATTTCTGTTGGCATGACAGCCGAAACGCTCTGGGAAATCCCCAGATATTTCAGAAGTGCGCTGCCGAAGAATGCAGCCGCATTTTTCAGGGCCAGGTCTTCTGCCTGCTGAACGCGGTCCTGTGCGGTTTCGGTGGCAGAGGGGCCGGGGACAGAGGCCTTTTTCTTTTTCTGGTCTTCCAAGATACTCCTTTCCGGAAAACCATATGGATCTTCTGCCGTTATAATGGGAGTCTGATACAGCGCAACAGGCGGAAAAAGCGGCAAAGACGGATATATGAAAAGCATTCGTCTGAAAATGTACCCGAAACGGGTGAAAATGATAGAAAAAAAGATAAATCGTAAAGATGGGAACAGAAGAATTCAGCTTCCATTATGCTAAGATGGGAACAGAAGAATTCAGCTTCCATTATGCTGACAGGGGAAACATATCGATTTTCCTGCAAAAACGAAACATGAACTCCGGCTGTTGTCTGTGTCTCTACCTTAACACGAACCGACGGATGAAGCAAGAAAATAATGGAAAAATACCGGGAGGGCTGTGCCGGTCATGGAATCATCTGCCGCACGACACAGGATGCCGCATGATCTTGACAGCAAGGCGGAAAAAACTTATAATATGCAAAAGCATAAAATACAGACATAGGAAGGTTGCTCTTCGGCAGCGGAAAGAGAGGCGGGGAAAATCAGAGATTTCCCCCTGGGATTGGAGTGTCGCCTTTTGGCGGCAGAAAATGAGGGAGATATGATAAAATTACCGGAATCGGAATTGGAAGTGATGCTCATCCTGTGGGAGAAAAACGGGGAAGAGATGAGCGTAAATGAGGTATGGGAAGCGCTGGACAAACAAAAGAAAATCACCATAGGAGCGCTCCACAGCTATCTGAACCGCCTTGAGGAAAAGGGGGTTCTGGCGTTTCGGAAGGAGGGAAAATACAAAATGCTCCGGCCGCTCGTGGAAAAGGAGGACTACATGGAGCAGGAGGGAGAAACGCTGCTCGGCAGATTTTTTGGAGGCTCCGTGGGGAAATTTGTGAACTGTCTGTATGACAAAAACAGGCTGAGCGTGGAGGATATCAGGGAACTGAAGCGGTTTGTGGAGGAATTTGAGGAGAAGCCACAGTAGCAGGGAGGGGAAAATGAAGATTTTATTTCTGAATATGCTGTCGGTATCCTTTTTTACAACGGTTTTTATCGGAGTGTTCAGCCTGGTCTGTCGTGCGGTGAATCGGAGATGGGGCAGCGCGCTCACCTGGACGCTCTGCCGGATTCCAGTTATAACTGCATCATCAGCGCCGGAGAGAGCATGGAGCGAAAAGCTTTCTGCAGAGAAAGGAAACGGGAGGAATTATGCCGAACAGAACGAAATATGACCTGGAAGCGTCCCTGAAAAAGCTGCTTCTTCAGAAACCGCTGGATAAGATCACGATCAGCGACCTGACTGCGGACTGCGGCATCAGCCGGATGGCCTTTTATTATCATTTTAAGGACATCTATGATCTGGTGGAGTGGGTCTGTCTGGAGGACGCACAA
>CAJFMW010000168.1 GCA_904392525.1 uncultured Eisenbergiella sp. | reverse complement strand
TTTCATTCCGCAGGCACTCCTTTTGTCACCATGTACAGGTCAAACTCATTGTCTTCAATCCCGAAATGCCCCACATATTCGATCTGCAGGTTATACGGGATGATCTGATCCGGGACAAAATCCCATTCCATCTCCGTATCCAGGAACCAGATCCTGTCAAAATCCTGAGACAGATCCACGTCGCGGACATAGGCCAGCTTCTCCTCCGGGAAATAGTATTTGTAATTGAAATAATACGCCTGATAGTTGTAAACGACGAGATCATTTTCCCCGAAATTTTCTTCGAAAAATTCCTCCGTTTGCTTCGTCAGGGTGGCCAGATACTCGTCCCGGAAAACGTCCCGGTAGGAAATTGCCCCGGTAAAAAGCACGAACAGCAACATCACCACCATGCTGGCGGTCCGCACCGCACTGCCCTGTCCACAAGCGGCGCTTCCCTCCTTCCCGCCGTGTTCCGTCTCAGTATCAGGCGCCGATTCGGGCAGAAGCCAGGCCAGCCCGTCTCCCAGAACCTGGTTCACTCCAATTGCCAGAAACAGACAGAACAGCCCCATTGCCGGAAATACATACTGATCCCGGTAAATCGGCTGTCCGATCAGGGAAAGGATGATCCCTCCCGCAGCCGTCAGCGAAGGAACCGCCATGTCAAAAAGGCCGTAAAGGAAAGCCGAGGAATGGTTCTGTCCCACTGCTCCCGGCTGTCTGTTTCTCCGCAGACAGCCGGTCAGGCAGCCGATTCCCGCTGCCAGAGAGATCAGAAGATATCCATACGTGGTCTGGGGCAGCGGATTCAGTCCGAAAGCCCATGTGAAATAACTCCACACAGTTTCCGCCGTGATCGGGGCGATCCAGTAGCCGCCCTCCACCCTCGTCACCTGTTCCAGCATGTATGGAAGCCAGGGCAGATAGGCCAGAACCATGAGTACGGAAAAAATGAGCCACCGCACCAGCTTTTTCCGCTGTTCCTTCGAAAAGAGCAGCCACAGAAAAAGCAGTCCGTTTATGATTATAACGGAAACAAAGGCAAAATAATGCAGATATGCGGCCGCCACGGCAGAGATGACCAGCCAGATCCAGTCGGAAATCCTGTTTTTCTTCAGAACTTCCCAGGCCGCCAGTCCACAGGCCGTCACGCACAAAAGCGCCCAGGAATACATGCGCACCTGAACCGCATAGGTCATGGAACAGGGCAGGCACCCCAGAAACAGGATAAAAAGGAACGCGGTCCTGTCGCCGAAATTACTCCGGATCTTTCCCGCCCCCAGCGCCAACGTCAGGGACATGGGAATTATAGTGAGAATTTTCTGTACCCGCAGGCTTTCTCCAAACAGCAGGCGCATGATGCGTCCCAGGAAATAGTACAGCGGCGGATGCACATCCTCCGCCGTATCCACGATAATCTGCGCGAAACTGTCGGCAAACAGATTCATGCTGAAAATCTCATCCGTCCATACGTTGTCATTAAAAATCAGTGACAAATACAGCAACGTAAACAAAATCACCATGCTCCAGAGCAGGATTCCGTTCCTTCTGTATCCTTTTCGGCATCTGACGCCGTCTCCCGTCCCCCCGGCTGAAGTCTCCCTCGCAGCTTCCGTCATCTCTTCCGTCCTTTCCGAATGGCACAGCATAAAAGATTCCCTCTATTTCGCATAGTACGCACAGATTCTGCGCACTGCTTCAATCACATCCTCCACATCCTGATCGCTCATGGCATAATACAGCGGCAGGGACAGAATTTCCTCATACAACTTTTCCGCCTTCGGGCAGAGCCCTTTCCGGTATCCCAGCTTCTGATAATAGGGGAAATAATAGGTGGGGATGTAATGCACGTTGCAGCAGACATTTTCCGCCGCCAGCGCTTCAAACATTCCCTTCCTGTCGATCTTCAGCATTTCCGGACGAATCCTCAGGATGTACAGATGTCTGGTGGTATCGGACTCAGGCAGCTCCTGCTGAACCTGAATTTGCGGGATCCGGGAAAAGGCCTCGTCGTACCTTCTCACAATCTCCTTCCGGCGGGCGCGGAACATATCCAGCTTATCCAGCTGGCTGATCAGAAGCGCCGCCTGGATATCCGTCATGCGGTAATTGTAACCCAGTTCGATCTGCTCATAATACCAGGGGCCGTCCGGCTCTTTGGACATGAGCGCGGGATCTCTGGTGATTCCGTGCTTGCTGAATAACGCAAGCCTCTGGTAATATTCGTCACTGTTCGTCAGCACCGCGCCGCCCTCACCGCTGGTGACGGTCTTCACCGGATGAAAGCTGAAGGTGGTCATGTCCGCAATGGAGCCGGTGGGCTTTCCATCGTATGTTGTTCCGATGGAATGAGCTCCGTCCGTAATCAGCACCAGACCGCATTCGTCACAGATTTTGCGAAGCTCCTTCAGGTTCGTGGACTGCCCGGTGTAGTCCACGGCAACCACCGCCTTCGTTTTTTCCGTCACATGGGCGCGCACCTGCTCCGGATCTATGTTATAGGTGTTCTCGTCGATATCCGCAAATACGGGTTTCGCTCCGCAGTAAAGCGCACAGTTGGCGGAAGCGGCAAAGGTGATGGGCGTGGTGATCACCTCATCCCCCGGCCCCACGCCCGCCGCAAGGCAGGCCACATGCAGGGCCGCCGTTCCGTTGCTGACGGAAACCGCGTGCTTCGCTCCTGTGATACGGCACAATTTTTCCTCCAGCTCCCCGATCTTCGGCCCACAGGTCAGATAATCGCTCTTTAAAACATCCAGAACGGCTTGATAATCCGCCTCGTCCAGATACTGATGTCCATAAAAAATCTTCGTGTCCCGCACCGGCTTTCCGCCTGCGATTGCAGGAATCGCATCCCTTTTTTCCATTGTAATCCTCCAAGAAAACGGCCCGAAGGCGGTTTACGCTTTCGGGCTTATCAGACTTATTTTTCCAGCTCAACTTCCTTCAGGCGCTCCCTCAGGTCTTCCACGGAAAGCCATTCGCTGTTGGTCCCGGAGCTGTAGGAGAAGCCCTCCTCCACCTTTTTTCCGGAAAGATCAGGTACCTGTCTCTCATTGAACACCATCTGCGGATATACGATGTAGTGCTTGTCGTATTCGTAGGTGTTGAAGGAGTCCTCTGTGGTCACCATGATTTCATGCAGCTTCTCGCCGGGACGGATGCCGATTTCCTTCAGCTTGCAGCCGGGAAGCATGGCCTCCGCCAGGTCGGGCACGCGGAAGGAAGGGATCTTGCTGATAAAGGTTTCTCCGCCCTTCGCCTCCTTCAGCGCCTTGATCACCAGCTCCACACCCTCCGTCAGGCTGATCCAGAAGCGGGTCATGCGCATATCCGTGATGGGAAGCTCCGTTCCGCCGTTCTTGATGATGCTGTGAAACAGCGGGATGATGGAACCGCGGCTTCCGGCCACGTTGCCGTAACGGACGATAGCAAAGCAGATATCCTTGGTTCCGGAATAGGCGTTCGCAGCCACAAAAAGCTTGTCGCTCACCAGCTTGGTGCCGCCGTACAGGTTTACCGGATTCACCGCCTTGTCCGTGGACAGGGCGATCACCTTCTTCACATTGGTATCCAGAGCCGCATCAATGACGTTCTGCGCACCGTTGATATTGGTGCGGATCGCCTCATTGGGATTATATTCACAGGCAGGCACCTGCTTTAAGGCCGCCGCATGAATCACATAGTCCACACCCTCAAAGGCTCTCTTCAGCCTGTCCTTGTCACGCACATCACCAATAAAATACCGCATCACGGAATCATATTCCTTCAGCTCATTCTGCATCACGAACTGCTTGTACTCATCTCTGGAATAGATGATGATCTTCTTCGGCTGGTAGTGCTTCAGCACGTATCTGGTGAAGCTTTTTCCAAAGGAGCCGGTTCCACCCGTGATCAGTATGGTCTTATTATTTAACATTCTCTTCCTCCGTCTGTACCTGCGTCCGGCGCCGCATATTCTGTCCGCTGCTGTCTTTTACGGCAGCCGCTGTACGCCGCTTTTTTCTGCTGTACTTATTTTCTGTTGTGTCCGGAACGCTTATACATTTTCAATTTTTACAGAAATCGGGGCAAAATGCCCTTTTCGGACATTATAGCATAGGGGACGGGGCATTGCAACGAAACAGCTTTCAATATCAAAAGAACTGCGCGGACTAAGGCACCGATCAGGAATCAGGCCGGAAAGCCAGAAACACGGCGTCCCGATAAACCAGCGTCCCCCGCATCCCCACGGCAAGAACGCCTGCCTGTCTGGCGGAAAGAGACAGCTGGAGCTTTGAGCCGTCACTGAAAAGAAAGGTGACATGATATCTTCCGTCTCCACCCGGACAAACAATGCCGTTTCTGGTCAGATACTGCGCGGGATTGATCCGGCTGACGGGCTCAATGCTCTTAATCCTCACATGGGGCTGTACGGTCCGGCTCCTGCTGAGCATAAAACTGAGAAGCATGGCCGCAGCAGCAAAAACAGCGAGAAGGATACCACACACAGGCACAACCGCCGGACCAAACGGCATCAGCCATACGACGGCAAAGGCAATGACATCGATGACCAACAGGGCGGAAAGCTGATTTGTTTTTTTCATAGCTGCCTCCTTCACCATAAAAAAATATCATTTTTCACCTTGTTCTGCTTTTCGTTCGTTTCTTAGCATGATTATAGCTCAACTGAGGTAAAATTGGAATTCTCAATAATGTATTATCTTAATTTATCATCAACTTAATATTGCAATCCTGTTACAAAAGCAGATTCCGTTCTATCCAGCGTGCAACTCCATCATTCTGATTTGATTCACACACCTGGTCGGCAACCCCTTTTACAATTTCCAGAGCATTACCGACTGCGATTCCATTTCCGCACCTTTCTATCATTTCCATATCATTATAATCATCCCCAAAAGCAACAATATCTTCAATATCGACATGATATTGTTCAGCCAGAAATTCAATCGCCTTGTACTTGGAAGCCGATTTATTCATTATCATTCCGATTTTATTTTCTGACAGTTGAATATACAGCTCATTCGGCAGTAATTCTTTATATTTTTCCATTTCGTCTAAGGATGTAACCTCAACAATAATTTTATCAGCTGTTTTCCCACTCAATTGTGCAAAGCTTTCACTGAATATATATTCAGCTCCGGGCCACAGGCGGTCAGCATCAAAATTAGCGTATAATACATCTTCTGATTCAACTGCCACATTAGAAGATGGATGCCTGTTCAATATGGTCAGAACCAGCTTGCCTGCATTTTTTACTCCATACCCGCCTGTTTTTTCCCCATCTACCTGTATAACTGCTCCATTATGATAGATACCGGCATCAAAGTTAAGGATTTTATCATACTCTTTAACTGCTCTGACGGGCCTGGCTGTTGCGGCAACGAAAATACCTCCGTTGATTTTATACTTTTTTATGACATCAATCGTAAAACTGGAAATGGTCTTATCATCTTTTAGAAGCGTTCCATCCAGATCGGTTACAATCATCCTGACCTTCTTCATCATTGACCTCCGCCGAATTCGATTTCAGAAAAAGCTTTACCATTATTATATTGCTCCACTTTTTTGAGTAAATCAACATTTTTAGGTATCAAAGAAAAAAGAAGCCGCAGCGGCTGCTCCTATTGGAGCAACAGCCCGGCTTCCTTCCATCATCGATCAGAGCCTTTCACTGTTCCATCTGCCTTCCCAAAAAACCCGCCGCAGACAGTACAAGCTTCTGTTCTACCTCTCCCATTCTGGCCTTTGCATCGTTGTTCAGGAGTATCGCCGCGCCAATCACATCCCCCTCGCAGATGATCGGGCTGATCGCTTCGTTGACATACTCCGTTTCTCCCTCTCCGTCTCCGGAAACAAGAATGAAATTCTTATCTCCCCTGGAGGCCAGGATGTTCTCCCTTCTTTCAATGGCTTCCTCCAGCTGGCTGCTGATGCTTTTTCCGAGAAGCGCCTTACAGCCGCCGGCGGCGGCAATAAACTGATCCCGGTCAGCGATCAGGGTCATCTGTCCGGATACCTGCGCCAGACTCTCCGCGTACTGTCTGGCAAAGGTACTCATTTCCCCGATGGGCGAATATTTTTTCAAAATGATCTCGCCCTCCCTGTCGGTAAAAATTTCCAGCGGATCGCTCTCCCGGATGCGCAGGGTTCTCCTGATTTCCTTCGGG
>CAJFMW010000167.1 GCA_904392525.1 uncultured Eisenbergiella sp. | reverse complement strand
ACTAAGCAGAATTTTTCGTGTGCCGTGAGGGTGCCTGGCGGAGTTAACTGTAGAGGTAACGCATAGGGGCATAAGGTTCGAAGCAGGACGCACGGTTTTAAATTTTGATTTATAGGAAATACCTGTAATGAAATATCCCAAACTCTTCGCAAATTGTAACTTGTCTGTTTTTTCGTTATTTATCGTCAATAATTAGCTTCATTTCAAGCGCAGTGTCGGTTACTTCGCCAGTTTCGACAAAACCAAAAGAAGAGTATAATTTTTGGGCTATTATATTCTCAAACTTTACCCCTAGATAGACTTCACCAGCGTTAAAGCTGTCTTTTAAAAATTTTATTCCCAGCCCCAAAGCGGCTTTACCATATCCTTTATGTTGGAAACGTTCGTCTATCAAAAATTGCCATACAGTATACTGATCTTTCAACTCATAATACCCTAACATAATAAATCCGACTATCGTATTGTGCGCGTATATGGCAAAAGGAAAAGCAGTATCTCTGAATGCCCATGCTTTTGCCAGTGAATGTGATGTAGTCTGTACGAAATCATTCTGTTCTGTAGAAACTTTAAGCCCCAGAATTTCATCTATATTATCTTTATTAATTTCCTTAAGTTCAACTAAAACATTCATCCGGGTATCTCCTTTTGGTGTTTTCTGCGATATACACAATATATCATTTAAACATACAGTTTTCTACCTTCTTCTATGTTCTTCTCTATGTTACTCTAAAATTTTTTGAAGAAAGGATATCCACCCTAATTGCGGCAAAGGCGTCATATGCCGCAACCCTAGATCCGGATGGTATCGGCGTATGGGAGTTTTCCCAGAATCAGATCGGAGAACTTTTGAGAAGCGGAAGAGAGGCGCTGCTCGTCGAATGATTGATCACTCTTCCAGTTTTTCCGGATATAATCCGTCGCTGTCTTGCAAAAAGCGGTCGTTTTCTTTATAGTAGAAATGCAATTGCCCATATGGGATGACAGAGAAACAGGGCGGCAGAAAAGAAAGTGCAGGAAGACGGATGGTAGCAGAAAAATTGGGGATTGAAAAGGAAGCAGAGATGAAAGAACGGACAGAAGCGCATGCGGAGCAGACAGCCGAAGCGGAACGCGCGGCCGAAATGAAGAAGGCGGTGGATGAGGCCCGCACATTCGGCTATGAAAAATTAATGCAGGACTGCACGCTCTGTCCGCGGGCCTGTCATGCGGACAGGCTTTCGGGACGGAGGGGATACTGCGGGCAGACGGCCCGGATCCAGGCGGCGCGGGCGGCTCTGCATTTCTGGGAGGAGCCCTGTATCTCCGGAAAGGAGGGCTCCGGCGCGGTATTTTTCAGCGGCTGCCCTCTGCGGTGTGTATTCTGCCAGAACAGCGTGATCGCAGAGGGCGGTGTTGGACAGCCGGTGGGCGTGGAGCAGCTTGCAGCGGCTTTCCTGCGGCTTCAGGGAGAAGGCGCGAATAATATCAATCTGGTGACGCCCACCCATTTTGTACCCCAGATCGCCGCTGCACTCAGGATGGCTAAGAGGGCCGGCCTGCGCATTCCCGTGGTCTATAATACGGGAAGCTATGAAAGGGTGGAAACCATCAGGCTGCTGGAGGGGCTGGTTGATATCTATCTGCCTGATCTGAAATACTGGTCACCAGAATCCGCAGAACGCTATTCCCATGCGCCGGACTATTTTGAAACGGCGTCCGAAGCTATTGCGGAGATGGTACGGCAGGCGCCGGAAGCCATCTTTGAGGAAAGAGAGGACGGAACGGTGCTGATGAAGCGGGGGGTGATCGTCAGGCATCTGATGCTGCCGGGCCTTGGCATGGATTCCAGAAAGGTTCTGCGCTATCTTCATGAGACCTATGGGAACCGGATTTACATCAGCATCATGAATCAGTACACGCCGATGCGAAACTTTGAGAGCTTCCCGGAGCTGAACCGGCGGGTGGGCAGAAAGGCGTATGAGAGGCTGGTGGATTTTGCGATTCGGATTGGCATAGAGAACGGCTTTATCCAGGAGGGCGGCACGGCGGAGGAAAGCTTTGTGCCTCTGTGGGACGGAACGGGGCTGTGAGCGGCCCGGAGCGGTTATCATCCGCCGGTCTGCCGGCGGACAGTAACGCGGAGGGAACAGAAATGTTACATAAAATTCCGTTTTTTTCTTTACCTTTTTGTCTGTTTATGGAATAATGAAAACAGGTTTCTGAAACAAAAGAAATAAAGAAGGGACAGGGGAAAAATGGCGAAGGAATATGTATTCAGAGTAAAGCCCCAGGGTTACAGGAACAACTACAGGGTGATACGGATTGGAGGAGGGCGGACGCTGCATGATCTTCATTTGGCGATTTTGGATGCCTATGATTTTTATGCGGATCATCTGTATATGTTCAGTCCGGACAGGAAGCCCTATGACAGAAACGGTTATTATTCTCCGGACGATGATGGGATGAATAGTGCGGATCAGGCCGTGCTGGAGAAGCTTGGCCTGAAAAAGGGGGATCGGTGGCTGTATCTGTTCGACTTCGGGGATGAATGGAAGTTTGATGTGACGGTGAAGGATATCGAAGAGGGCAGGAGCAACAGAAAGGCGCAGGTTCTGGAAGGAAAGGGTGAGCTGGTGCAGTACCCGGACTGGGATGACGAAGAGTGGGATGAGGAAGACTGGGATGACGAAGACTGGGAAGATGAGGATGCGCTTCTTTTTGGAGATGAGCCGGAGGAACTGAACGGGGAAGAGCTGCTGGCTATGACCGGGCTGCATATGATCGAGGTGGACGTCCTGGATGAGGGAGAGAAGATGGAGAATATGCTCGCCGATCATGACGTAGAGGAGCTTCGGGTACTGATGGAAGTGCTGGAAATTGCGGAAGAGCAGCCGGAAACGCAGGAAGGAAAGCGAAAAAAGGGAAAAGCGCTTCAGAAAAAGATGGCGGCGCGGATCGCAGAGACCCTGCGGGCGCATCCGGCCCTGCTGGAGCGGCTCATGGGAGCCTCCGGAATCTGCCTCCTGAAGAAGCTGGAAAAGGACAGAAAGCTTGATCTGAAGGAGTGCCTTCTGGAAAGATATGAGCTGGGGATGATGAACGCTCTTGGTCTTGCGGTTCTGGAGGAGGCAGAAGGAGGAATCATATATCTGACCCGGGATGCCATGAGCTTCGCAGATTTTTTTGAAAAGGATGAGAGCGGAAGCCGTCTGGAGGAGAAGGCGGGAAAGGAACGCCTGATTGCGGCGGTTATCCGGTTCTATGAGGTCATGGAGGCGGACCGGCTGTATGAGATGTTCTGCAGGTTATCCGGCGGAGAATGCGGCAGGCAGGAGTTTGACGGCATAATTTCCGTCATGGAGCTGGAATACAGGGTTTTATGCTTTGAAAAGGAGAAGGAAATCTATCTTACCTGTCTGGACGACGTGAATGATGCGCAGCGCGTTCTTGCTCTGAGAGAGGTTTACCAGGCTCCGGATTACTGCCTGAAAACCAGAAAGGAGCTGGAAGACGCCTATGGGGAGAAAAATGTGCCTTCCTCCATGCCGGAGCTGCTTGAGTATCTGATCGTGGAAAAGCGGGTGGATATAGAAGACTGCGCGCATCTGGAACAGCTCATGAAGGCCGGAGCGGATCTGGGCTTCTCGCTTTCGAATATCGAGGATAAAGTCAGGGAAGTTCTGGGAGAATATCATATGAGACTGACGAAGCGGCTGAGAGAAATGATGACGAGCGTGATGGAAGAATTTCCTTCTGCCTCTCTGCGCGGATACAGCATGAAGGAGATCCGGGAGCTGTCAGCGGAAGGGAAATCAGGAAATTCTGAAAAATAGGGTTCCGGTAAAGAAAGGCGGTCCGGGCGTATCCGATTGGAGTACGCCCGGACCGCAGTCCGTTTAAAACGCCGTTTTTCAGTCGTCGTCCTCGTCGGAAAGGGGCAGGCTGAAAATGAATTCCGTGCCCTCTCCTTCCGTGCTGATGACATTGATGTTTTCGTTGTGCGCCTGGATGATCTCCTTGGTGATGGAAAGGCCCAGGCCGGTCCCTTTTTTATCCTTGCCGCGGGACAGATCGGTTTTGTAGAAACGGTCCCAGATCAGCTTCAGGCTGTCCTTGGGGATTCCGATGCCGCTGTCCTTGACGGAAACGAATACCTTTGTGTTTTTTTCCGTGGTCTCGATCTTGATGACGGAATCGTTGTGGGAAAATTTGATGGCATTGTCCAGGAGGTTGTAGAGCACCTGCTGGATCTTTCCCATATCCGCGTTGACATACAGCTCATCGCCCGTGAGCACCAGTTCGATGGCGATCCGTTTCTGCTGGCAGGTTCCCTCAAAGGTAGCGGCCGTGTCCCGGATTACCGTATTCAGATCAAAATCCGTTTTTTCCAGAACCATTCCTCTGGTATTCAGGTTATTCAGGGTAAGAAGGCTGTTGGTCAGCTTGGTCAGCCGGTCGGTTTCGTTCAGGACGATATGCAGATATTTTTCATACATCTCCGGCGGAATCGTTCCGTCCAGCATGGCCTCCAGATAGCCGTGGATGGAGGTCAGAGGGGAGCGGAAATCGTGGGAGACGTTGGCGATGAATTTTTTCTGGTTGTCCTCGCTACGGGCGATTTCATTCGCCATGTAGGAAAGGGTAGCGGCCAGATACCCCATTTCATCTTCACTGTCTACCTGAATCTCGTAATGCATGTTTCCGGCGGCGTACTGTTCCGTGGCCTCCGTGATTTTCCGGAGGGGCAGATAGACCATTTCCGTGAAGAAAATCAGGATGATCAGGGAGAGCAGAAACAGGATGACGAGAATGATGTAGGTAATGCTCAGGATCCCCTCGCTGGTCACCCTCAGGTCTTCCATGGAGGTATGGATGACCACATAACCGCTCACCTTGAAATTGGAGGTGATGGGGGCGAATACGCTGAGCATATCCTCGTCAAAGCTTTCATAAAAATTCCCCACCGTATAGTAGGAGCCGGCAAAATCCGTTGCGTTGAAATTCTCAACAATACGCGGAGTACCCACATCAATCGGGGAATCTGTGTCCAGAATCATGCGGCCCGACGGGTTAATAATCCAGATGACTGCGTCCAGATAAAGAGACAGGGAATCCATCTGCGTATTCACCGTCTCCAGATCAACCTCGTTGCTGTACAGGTCGGCAGCGTAGGTGTTCGCAATCAGCGTAGCCTCCTTATACAGAGAGTCTGCCTTTTCCCGTTTCATATGTTCCTGCGTCATGCTGGAGCCAAAGGTAGCAACCACGATGAAGCCGAAGAAGCCGAAAATCAGATAGGCGAGCAGGAATTTCAGGTAGAGGGTTTTCCTCATTGTCTCACCTCAAATTTGTAGCCGATGCCCCAGATCGTGGCAATTCTCCAGGACTCATGATCCTTGATTTTCTCCCGGAGACGCTTGATATGTACGTCTACGGTGCGGGTATCGCCGATGTATTCATACCCCCAGATCTGATCCAGAAGCTGCTCCCTGGTGAATACGTGGTTCGGAGAGGAGGCGAGAAAATAGAGAAGCTCCAGCTCCTTGGGGGGCATATCGATGGTCTTTCCATTGTAGATCACGGAGTAGTTGGTCTGGTTGACGATCAGATCGGGATATTCCACGCACTTGATGGCCGGCTGCTCCTTTGCGGCGGGGGCGGCCTTGTAGCGGCGAAGAACCGCCTTCACCCGCGCCACAAGTTCCTTGGAATCAAAGGGCTTTTCCATGTAGTCGTCCGCGCCCAGTTCCAGCCCCAGCACCTTGTCGAAAATCTCACCTTTGGCGGAGAGCATGATGATGGGGATGTTGGAATGGCTGCGCACCTCCCGGCAGACCTGATAGCCATCGATGCCAGGAAGCATCAGATCCAGCAGAATCAGGTTCGGAGAAAAGCTGTCCACCATCTTGAGAGCGGATTCTCCGTCTCCAACGATCATGGTGTCGAAGCATTCCTTGGTCAGATACAGGGAAATCAGCTCCGCAATGTTGCTGTCGTCATCTACAATCAAAATTTTCTGTTTATTTACCATAATATTCCTTTCTTGATTTTTACGGGAAATAGCAAATGTTTTGGCCATCTCCCTGGCTCCGGATCCCGGAAGGAACCGGTCAGGACTTGAATTCCACAATGGTGACGCCCGCGTCGCCTTCGCCGTATTCGCCCAGGCGGTAGGACTTCACGTATTTTACCTTGCGCAGATGGCTCTG
>CAJFMW010000166.1 GCA_904392525.1 uncultured Eisenbergiella sp. | reverse complement strand
CTACAAGGATACCAATAAGTTAAAGAGATACGTTTCCGAGAGAGGAAAGATCCTTCCCAGAAGAATCACCGGAAACTGCGCGAAGCACCAGAGAGCCCTTACCGTGGCGATCAAGCGCGCAAGACACCTCGCTCTTATGCCTTACGTGGCCGAATAAGTTCTGCAGCAAGGTGTCTCGACACCTCGCTCTTATGCCTTATGTAGCTGAGTAAGTGCAGCAGATTTATAAAGAGGATGAAGCCCTGCGGGGCCCGCGTCAGCGGGAACCGCAGGGCTTTTTGCGTAATATGCCCGGAGGGACTGCCGCCCGCCCTTGCCCCGCCTTCTCCGGCGTGCTATACTGGGATCAATCTCATAAGGCAACAAAAGTCTGTGCATGTGGAACACAGGCGGCGAAGGGCAGAAGGCGGAGGCGCGTATGAACATCAATGAAATCGCAAAGCTGGCAGGAGTATCGCGGGCGACGGTGTCACGTTATCTGAATGACGGGTATGTGAGTGAGGAGAAAAAAGAACGGATCCGGAAGGTGATCGAGCAGACTGGGTACAAGCCGTCCGCGCAGGCACAGATGCTCCGGACGCGGAAAACGGGGCAGGTGGGCGTGATCATTCCGAAAATCAATTCGGAGTCCATCAGCCGGATGGTGGCGGGCATCAGCACCGTGCTGAAGGAAGCGGGGTTCCAGCTCCTGCTGGCGGATACGGAGAATAAGGAAAAGGAAGAGCTGGAATATCTGAGATTGTTTTCAGAAAACCAGGTGGACGGGATCATTCTGATCGCCACCATCTTCACACCGGAGCATAAAAAGGCGCTGAAAGGGCTGTGCGTGCCCATCGTCATTCTGGGACAGCAGCTTGCCGGATATTCCTGCGTCTATCAGGATGATTATCATGCCGCCCGGGCGGCAGCGGAAATGCTGGCGGGGAGCGGAGCGGAAAAAATCGGCTGCATCGGCGTGACGAAGCGGGACCGGGCGGTGGGAGAAGCCAGGAAGAAAGGGTTTCTGGATGCCATGGAAGAGGCTGGGATCGACTGGAAGGAAGCATATTATGAGGAATGCGGTTTTTCCGCACAGGACGGCTATGAGGCGGCGGAGAGGCTGTTTGCGAGGGAGCCGGAGCTGGACGGAGTGTTTTGCGCCACGGATACCATCGCCCTTGGCGCGATGGCACGCATCCGTGAGACGGGCAGAAACGTGCCGGAACAGGTCGCTGTTGCCGGGGTTGGGGACACTGCTTCCGGAAGGCTGGTGATTCCCAGGCTCTCCAGCGTTCATTTTTATTATAAGACCAGCGGCCAGGAGGCGGCCAGACTGCTGCTGGAGCTGATGAACGGAACCGTTCCGGGGAAAGAGGTCAAGATGACTTACAGCGTTGTGGAACGGGATACGACGCGGCGGCAGAAAGAGAATTTCCGAAAATCTTAAGAATCCGTTATGAAAATGTTTATTGAAATCTGCAGAGGTTTTTCACCCTTTTCCGCTATCCTGAGTACAGAACAAAGGAATCAGATCGGTATCTGAATCAAAAATCCGGAAATGGAGGGAATGAGATGTATTATGATACGCAGTCGGCGCCGCGGCCTGATAATGGCGGAAAAACGAAGGTGTGGAAAATCATTGCGCTGGTACTTCTGCTTCTCTGCGCACTGCCTGTGCTGATCCCGGTTGCCCTGTGTGTGGCGGGCGGCGTTCTGGTGGTGGCGCTGTGCGTGGCGGGAGCGGCTCTCACCGCTGTGCTGTGTGTAGCAGGCGGGGTGATCTGCGCAGGGCTTTGTGTACTTGGCGGCCTGCTCTGTCTGGCACTGCTGCAGCTTGCCGCGCTGATCGGAATCGGATTCGGCGTGGTTCTGCTTTTTCAGACCCCTGCAAGCGGCCTGGCCATTCTGGGAACAAGCCTCCTGATGACAGGAGCGGGCGCGCTGTGCTGGATCGCCCTGTGGCAGCTGGTTAAGCTTCTGGTAAAAGGCTTCCGCGCTCTGGTAAACTGGATCAGCCGGAGGCTGTTCGGAAGACGGGGGGCGAAACAGGAAAGCGAAAGAACACAGGCGATGAATGGCAATTTCGGATCGGAAGGTCCCGAAATGAATATGCCTGAAACAGAAACGACAGCAGCGGATGAGGAAGTCAGAACGGATATTACGGAAGTGGGGAAAGGAGCCGACGAAGATGAATAAATGGTTGAAGAGAACGCTGATTGTCAGCGCGGCAGTGACTGCCGCGGGCGCCGTCCTCCTGGGAGCGGGAGTGGCGCTGGGAGGTTCCCCTTCCTTTTACTACGACGCGGATGGCCTTCATGTGAAGGAGAACACGGAAGGAGCGATAAGAGCGGATTATATTCTGGAAAAAACGCAGATTGCGGCGCCATCAAGACTGGAGCTGGATCTGCAGGAGGCGGATCTTCAGATTGTTTCCGGAAATGAATGGTCCGTGGAGTACGTTCTGGACGGCTGGTATTCGGAGCCGGTCTATACCGTTGAAAACGGCACGCTGACTCTGAAGGAAGGCAGCTATGTAGATACGGGCGAGTTCCAGATCAGCTTCGGCTTCGGAGATGACTGGATGAACGAAGGTGCGGAGGTGGCACGCAGCCCCTATGTGAAGATCACGATTCCGGAGAATGCAAGGCTGAACAGCGTGAATATCCTGAGCGGTTCCGGAAAGATCTCCATTGAAAAGAACCTGCGTGCGGATGTCGCTTCGATTTACGCGAATGACGGCGATGTCCGGCTGGATGGCTGGACGGGCGACACGCTGAAAGTGGAAACCGTTTACGGGGAACTGATCACCGGAACACTGGACGGAGCGGATGTGAACATCTATGGAGAAAACGGAACCCTCCAGATCGGGTCACTGAAGGCCGATGCGGCGGTGATTGAGACGGAGTACGGCGACGTGACAGCCGACGTGGACGGGGCGAAGAGCGTGGAAGTGGAAAGCACGGACGGAGAGGTCCGGCTGGATCTGGCCGGTCAGATGGAGGATTACGGCGTGAGCCTGTATTCCGAATACGGGACGATCCGCACCCCGCAGGGAACAGTGGAGTCGGATGATTATGATGGAAGCAGCTCCTATATCCGACTGGAAACGGATCAGGATACGGCAGGTGTTCAGGTCTATACGGAATCAGGGGATATCCGTATCAGGGAGAACTGAAGCGGAATAAAAAAGCATCCTGGGTGAAATGGAAAAACGGAATCTGCGCGGGCAGGGCAGTCAGAGATGACAGTTCTGCCCGTTGTATATTGTCCACAAAAACGGTCGTGTGATTTTGTGAAAAGAATCGGATTTACAAATCTCTTTTCACAGGTATATAATGAGATCACGATATGAGAACGATTCCATAAAAATAAATAAAAATATTTGGAATTTCTCAAATAATAAGCAAAATTGCAAGGGGAACGATCTCTTGAAATGTAGGAATGGGATCGGACTCCGGAGAGACACCGGCTTCAGGAAAAGGGGCCGGGGAATGGAGGGAGCTATGGATTACCGGAAGGCTGCGCAGGAGGTTTATGATAACATCGGCGGCGGATCAAACATTGTGAGCGCCGCACACTGCGCCACCAGACTGCGGCTGGTGATTGCGGACAATGAGAAATGTGACAAAGAGGCGGTGGAAAACATTGACGGCGTAAAGGGTGTTTTCTTCGCATCGGGACAGCTTCAGATCATTTTCGGAACGGGAACGGTGAATAAGGTCTATGAAGAATTCGTCCGGATCGCGGGCATCCAGTCGGCATCCAAAGAGGAAGTGAAACAGGCCGCCAGCGCCAAAACCAGCTTCTGGAAGCGGGCCATCAAGACGCTGGGAGACGTGTTCGTTCCGATCATTCCGGCCATCGTTGCCAGCGGCCTGCTGATGGGCCTTCTGGAGGGCCTGTGTAATGTCTGGCCCCAGATGGCAGAGTCCGGAACCTATACCATCATCCATCTGTTTTCCAACGCGGCGTTTACCTTCCTGCCCATTCTGGTGGCAGTCAGCGCGGCGAAGGTATTTGGCGGCAACCAGTTCCTGGGAGCTGTGATCGGCATGATCATGATCCATCCGGATCTGATGAACGCCTGGAGCGTGGCTTCTGCGGACAGCATTCCCACGGCGGAGGTGTGGTTCGGTCTGTATGAAATCAATCTCACCGGATACCAGGGACATGTGATCCCGGTGGTGATCGCCGTATGGTTCATGAGCATGCTGGAAAAGCGGCTGCATAAAATCGTACCGGAGATCATCGATCTGTTCGTCACGCCTCTGGTGACGGTTCTGGTTACCGGATATCTGACGCTGACGATTTTCGGACCTATCTTTTCCTGGATTGAAAACGGCGTGCTTTCCGGCATGCAGTGGCTGATCACTCTGCCCTTCGGCATAGGCGCGGCCCTCTGCGGCGCGGCCTATGCGCCCACGGTAGTGGCGGGCGTACATCACATGTACAACGCGCTGGAGGCAGGGCTGCTTTCCAGCACAGGACTGAATACCTGGATGCCCATCGCCACTGCGGCGAACGTGGCCCAGGGAGCGGCGGCCCTGGCCCTCGCGGTCAAGACCCGGAACAAAAAAACGAAGGCGCTGGCGCTTCCCGCCTCCCTTTCCGCTTTCCTCGGCATCACGGAGCCTGCCATCTTCGGTGTGAACATCCGTTATATGAAACCTTTCATCGCCGGTATCATCGGCGGTGCCTGCGGCGCCCTGATCGCGGGCTGGACCGGAATCGGCGCCACCGCCTACGGCGTGACGGGACTGTTCGGCTATCTGATCACAACGGATTATACCCTGCAGTACACGCTGGTCATTGTGACCGCTGTGGCAGTAGCCTTCGTTCTTTCCTGGATTCTCTACAGCGATGAGACGGCGGAGGGTAAAAAGACGGCAGAAGGAAAAGAAGCGGCCGGATTGGCGGATGCTGTGGACGGAAACGAAACACAGAAGCAGGTGTCGGAAGCGGCGGAAACGCAGCAGGAAGCAGCAGCAGACAGCATGCAGGAAGGAGCGGCATATCAGGTATTTTCTCCGCTGAACGGAGATGCCATCCCTCTCTCTGAAGTGAAGGATGAAACCTTTGCCGGGGAGATCCTGGGAAAGGGCATGGCGGTGATCCCTTCTGAGGGAAAAGTGTATGCGCCCTTTGACGGAACGGTGGAAACCATTTTCCTCACAGGACACGCAGTGGCTTTAAAGAGCGCGCAGGGCGTGGAAGCGCTCATTCATGTGGGAATGGACACGGTGAAGCTGAATGGAAAATATTATACGGCAAAGGTGCAGGACGGCGCTTCCGTAAAGAAGGGGGACCTGCTGGTGGAATTTGATCTGGACGGCATCCGCAGCGAAGGATATGATGTGACCACCCCCGTTGTCATCACCAATACGGACGAATACGCACAGGTCAAGGCGGCCAAAACCGGAAAAACGATGGCCGGTGAACCGGTGATTGAGATTGTGCGGTAAAAGCCGGAGATAAAAGAAGCGGATACAGAGCCGCATGGAAACGGAGACAGGCCTGTTGTGCGAGGAGAATGAAAATGAAGGAAGCGGGAAAGCGCCTGGCGGAGTGCATCCGCAGGGAAGAAAACGAAAAACTGGAAGCGGTCAGCCGCGATCCATGGAGGCTCAGGTTCCACCTGATGCCTCCGGTGGGCTGGCTCAATGACCCCAACGGACTGGTTCAGAGAAACGGCGTTTATCATGTTTTTTTTCAGTATTCTCCCTTTGATGTGAATGGGAAGGATAAGTTCTGGGGACATTATGCCAGCCGGGATCTGCTGAACTGGCAATATCTGGGAACGCCGTTTGTGACCGATGAGGATTTTGACAGAAACGGCGTTTACTCCGGCTGTGCATACGCGGAGAATGGAAAGCTGTATGTGTTCTATACGGGGAATGTGAAGCTGGAAGGAGACTACGATTATATTCTGAATGGGCGTCGGGCTTCCGTAATCCTTGCCGAAAGTGAGGACTGCATCCATTTCGGAGAAAAGCAGCTTCTGCTGACCAATGAGGACTATCCGTCGGATTATACGCAGCATATCCGCGACCCAAAGGTGTTCCGGCAGGACGGCCTCTATGAGATGGTGCTGGGCGGCAGAAAAAAGAACGGCCGCGGCGCGGTGCTTCTCTACGAAAGCGAAGATATGCATGCCTGGCGCCTGAAAAGGGAACTGACGGTTTCTCAGCCCTTTGGATATATGTGGGAGTGCCCGGATCTGTTTGAACTGGACGGGGAGTGGTTCCTTTCCCTGTCTCCACAGGGACTTCCCCG
>CAJFMW010000165.1 GCA_904392525.1 uncultured Eisenbergiella sp. | reverse complement strand
ATGCCCACCGCAAAACAGATGATCGCCACATACTGCAGCATGCTGCTCATTCCGCCGCGGTTCAGGATCGTCTGAAGAATTCCGTTTTCAATGCCGGTGGTATAGCCGTTGTATGCAATCTGAATCACCGACTGCAGGGAAGCGCCCTGCCAGAAAACGGAAACCGCGCCCGCCGCCACAGCGGAAATGCCCAGCGCCACAATGGCCTCCACCTTCAGAAGAAGCAGAACGATAATGAGGACGGCAGGGATCAGGGTCACAAATCCCAGCTGGAACTCTCCGTTCAGCGCCTCAATGTACAGATTCAGATCTCCGGCGCTGTAATCCCCGCTCGTCTGCCGGATTCCCAGAATGGTGAACAGAATCAGACTGATCAGAAAGGGCGGCAGCGTGGTCCAGAGCATGGATCTCACATGGTCTCCCAGTTTCGCGCCGGCCACCGCGGGCGCCAGGTTCGTGGTATCGGAAAGCGGACTGATCTTATCGCCGAACATGGAGCCGCAGATTACTGCGCCGGCCACCATGCCCGGATGGATTCCCATGGCGTTTCCGATCGCCATCATCGCCACGCCGGCGCTTCCCACCGAACCGTAGGAGGTTCCGGTCACCAGACTCAGCACCGCGCAGAACAGAAGCGTCAGAGGCAGCAGCCAGGTGGGATCGATCAGCCTCAGGCCTCCCACGATAATGGTTGCAATCGTGCCGCTCTGCAGCCAGGTGCCGATCATCACGCCGATGGCCATCAGCAGGCACACTGTTGGGACAACCACGCGGATGGCCTCATAGGCTCCGCCGATGATCCTTCCGAATTCAATCCGGAGAATTTTGCAGAACAGATAGATGATAATCCAGCTCATAAACAGCCCGATCATGGGGCCTCCGGTTTTCAGGAGGATGCAGATGGCCACCGCGAAGATGATGAACACCAGCAAAATCACGGACTGCAGCTTATTTAGCTTTTTCTCTTGTGTCATGACAGGTTCCTTTCCTTTGTTTTCTTTTCTGATTCAACGCGTCAAAGTAGCAAATACCCTGTCATTATACTCCACCGGTCAGAAAAAAACAAGGCGGCCTGCGCCGCCCTGTTCAAATTTTCTCCGCTTCCTCCAGCAGGCTGCTCATGCTCTTCAGGCCGATGAGCAGGGTGGAGGTATTGTGAAACAGCGCGGAGGTGGCGGGCTGAATCACGCCGCCCACGCCAAGCAGGATCAGCCCGGCATTGAAGCCCACGATAAAGCGGTAGTTGCCGCGGATGCGCTTCATCAGCGCGTTACTGATCCGTTTCAGGGTCACGAGCTGATACAGGCTGTCGGCGCTCACGGTGATGTCCGCGATCTCCCGCGCGATTTCCGCGCCGTCACTGATGGCGATTCCCACGTCCGCAGCGGACAGGGCCGGAGAATCATTGATGCCGTCTCCGATCATGATCACCCTTCTTCCGTCCGCCTTCTCCCGTTCCACAAATGCCGCCTTGTCCTCCGGGAGCACCTCGGAATAGTATTCGTCCACCCCGACCCGGCGGGCCACCGCCGCCGCTGTCCGTTCGCTGTCTCCGGTCATCATCACCACCTTGCGGATGCCTTCCGCCTTCAGGGAACGGATGATCTCAGCCGCCTCCTCCCGCAGAGGGTCCTCAATGCAGATCACCGCCGCCAGATGATTGTCCATGGCCAGATACAGATGGGAATATTCCTCCGGAAGCGAAGCGAAAAGGGCTTCCTTTCCTTCCGGGACCGTACATTTTTCATCCTCAAACACAAAATGGCAGCTTCCGATCACCACGCGCTTTTCTCCGATAGTGGTGGAAATTCCGTGGGCTACCATATATTCCACCTTCGAGTGCATTTCCTGGTGGTCCAGCTTCTTTTTCTTCGCCGCCTCCACCACGGCCCGAGCCATGGAGTGGGGAAAATGCTCCTCCAGGCAGGCGGCGATGCGCAGCAGCTCATCCGGCGTCTCGCCGTTAAAGGAGATGACGGTGGCCACGGTGGGGCAGGCCCTGGTGAGCGTGCCTGTCTTGTCAAAGACAATGGTTTCCGCTTCCGCCACGGCTTCCAGATATTTTCCTCCCTTTACCGTCACATGGTGCCGTCCCGCTTCCCGGATGGCGGACAGCACGGAAATGGGCATGGCAAGCTTCAGCGCGCAGGAAAAATCCACCATCAGAACGGCCAGCGCCTTTGTCACGTTCCGGGTAAGAAGCCACACCAGAATCGTTCCCATGAGAGTCCAGGGCACCAGGCTGTCGGCAAGATGCTCCGCCTTCCCTTCCAGCGAGGACTTTAGCTTTTCCGACTCCTCGATCATGGTGACGATCTTTTCAAATCTGCTGGAACCGCCCACGGCCTTTACACGCACGGTCAGCTCCCCTTCCTCCACCACGGTTCCCGCATAGACGGAATTTCCAGGGATGCGGCGCACGGGGACGGATTCCCCGGTGAGGGAGGACTGGTTCACCATGGCCTCTCCTTCCTCCACCAGCCCGTCGAAGGGAATTACATTTCCCATGTGGACCACCACCTGATCCCCTTCCCGGATCTGCGACGCGGAAACCAGAAGCTCCTGATCTCCGGTTTTCTGCCATACCCTGCTCACATTCAGGGACATGGTCCGCGCCAGGTCGTCCACCGATTTTTTATGCGTCCATTCCTCCAGAAGCTCTCCCACGCCGAGCAGGAACATGACCGAAGAGGCGGTGTCCATATCCCCGCGGAACACGGAAACGCCGATCGCCACCGCATCCAGGACAGGAACCTCGATTTTCCCTTTTGCCAGCGTTTCTGCGCCCTTTTTCAGATATTTTACGGATTTTACCGCCGTAACAAGCGCCCGCAGGGACCAGGGGACGAACAGCTTCGAAGCAAAACGCAGCAGTACCTTCATCACCAGCTTTTCCTGATACCGGGCGTTCATTTCTCTTCCGGAATTTTCGATAAGACCTTCCGGAACCTCCACCCGGTCATAGCGGAAGCTCTGCAGCCCTTTAAGGACCGCCGCTCTGTCTCCCCGATAGCAGATGACCGCATCCTGCGTGCGCTCATACACCTTCGCTTCCGTCACGCCGTCCAGCTTCTGCAGGTAATAGAGCAGAATGTCCGCCTGACTGCAGGTCATTCTGTTCTGAACCAGATGGACTCTCATCCGCCCTTTTATTTCATGCCTGATCCGTATTTTCACCGCAGTTTCTCCTCAGGCCCTGGCGCCCTCTGCCGAGCCTTCCTCCGGGATATCCGCAGGCGCTTCTTCCTCCGCCTCGCGTTCCTCGTTGATCGCCTTCGCTTCCTCGTAGATATCCTCCGCGTTTTCCTGAATGGTGGTCGCCGTCTTCATCACGCTCGCCTTCGCCCTCAGGACCGCCGCCGTGCAGTTCGTGTAGAACTTCTTCGCGTCCTTGCTGGAAAGCAGCTTGATCCCGGCGGTTCCGAACAGAACTCCTGCCGCAAAAATTCCCGTTTTCTTCGCATCAATGCATTTCAGACATTTAAACATATCTTCCTCCGTTTCCGCCGCCTTTGGCGGCATTGTCATCTTATTTGTGCTGATAGCCCGTGATCAGTGTCATGGCCAGGCAGAATACCATCGCCCAGGCCCAGAATCTGTGCTGTTTCATCTTCCACTTCCCTCCATTCCGGATGCCTCTGCCGGCGCCTTGTCCGCCGGACAGACCGACAGGGAAGCCTCCGGGCTCTTTTCTCCCCTGCTTCCCTGTGTTATTTGCTTATTATAGGCCGCCATTTCGGGATTTTCCAGCAATTTCCCTGTTGATGAGAAATTTCCTCGATTAAACGAAAAAGGACCCGCACAGGTCCTTTTTCGTTTCGTATGTTTGTATGTGGTTTGGTTGGTTAGTGTTATCTAACTTCTTGTAGTATATCTGTGTTTTCTCATTCTGTCAAATGAATTTTGAAAAAACAATACTTTCTCTCGCCATTTTCTGCCAAAACGGTATCGCCCGCTGGCAGGGTAAACGGTGAACGCGCGGCCTCTGCCGACTGGGGTCCCTCCGCCGCATGCGGCAGAGGGGCCTGTTTTACGCTGTTTTATCCGTTATCCTGCCCGCTCTTTCATCCTTCCTCCGCGTCAGTTGGAGCTGGGATGGGGCATGAACTGGTAGAGCTGCATGGCCGTTTTCTGGACGGGCATGGTTTGAAGCACGATCTTTCCGGGGCCGCTGATGTAGGTGTTAAACAGGCCTTCACCGCCCAGGAAAATATTTTTTGCTCCCCTGACCATTTCAATATCAATGGAGCAGGTGCCGTCCATCATGGCGAGGTGTCCCGTATCCACAATCATCCTCTGTCCCGCTTCCAGCTGGTATTCCACTGCGGAACCGTCGATTTCCAGAAGCACCGTGCCGTTTCCGGAAAATTTCTGCATGATGAAGCCTTCGCCGCCGAAGAAGCCCTTTCCCAGTCTTTTCTGGAAAAAGATTTCCATGTCCACGCCGGCGTCGCAGGCGAGAAAGCTCCGTTTCTGCGCGATCACCGTTCTTCCGGCGGAAAGCTCCACCGCGATGATGGAGCCGGGGAAGCTGGATGCAAACGCGATTTCGCCGTCCCGCTCCGCCGTATACCGGTTGCGGAACAGGGTTTCACCGGAAAACATCCGCCCGAACACCTTGCCGATGCCGCCGCCCTCCGTTTCCATCCGAATTCCGTCCGTCATCCATGACATTGCTCCGGCCTCGCAGTAAAGCGCTTCCCCTCTCTGCAGGCTGCAGACCGCTACCGGCAGCGTATCTCCCTTAATTTCATATCTCATATCGTCCCTCCTGTTGTTCAGACCCCTTTTCTGCCGTCCGGCTTTTTCCGTTCCCAAAGCGGCACGGCATCGGATGTCGTTACGTTACGGATACAGTCTATCCTATTTTTTCTCCTGTGGCAACAGCGTAAAACGAGAATCGACCCCGGTTGAATCCTGTGGTATTTTCTGTTATACTTTCCACAAAAATCCGGAACGAAAATGCCGCCGGAAAGCGGCAGAAAAAGAGGAAAACATGGATCTTCGTGTATTACAGTATTTTCTGGCGGTGGCCAGAGAACAGAGCATCACCGCCGCGGCGGAATCCCTGCATCTGTCCCAGCCCACCCTTTCCACGCAGCTGAAGGCGCTGGAGGAGGAGCTGGGAAAACAGCTTCTGATCAGAGGCTCCAGGGGTTCCCGCAAGGTGGTCCTGACAGAGGAAGGAATGATTCTGCGGAAGCGCGCGGAGGAAATTCTGGATCTGGTCCGGAAAACGGAAAATGAGATTTCCCTTTCCAATGATGTGATTGCAGGGGACGTTTGTATCGGAACGGGAGAAAGCAACATCATACGGATTTTTGCGCAGACGGCCAGACAGCTTCAGCAGAAATACCCCGACATCCACTATCATATTTCCAGCGGCAATGCGGATTTCGTCATGGACCAGCTGGATAAGGGGCTGATCGATTTCGGGCTTCTGTATGACTCTGTGGACATGTCAAAATACGACACGTTGAAGGTTCCCCTGAAGGATGTGTGGGGCGTTCTGATGCGGCGGGATTCCCCGCTGGCGGACAGAGAAGCCGTCCGACCGGAGGATCTGTGGGACAAGCCCCTCATCGTCTCCCATCAGGCAAACGCCAGACGGGTTCTCTCCGACTGGCTGAAGCGGGATCTGAGCGGACTCAACGTGGTCGCCACCTACAATCTGGTCCTGAACGCTTCCATTCTGACGGACGAGGGCTTTGGCTATACCATCTGCTACGATAAGCTGCTGGATATCGTAAAAAGCGAATCTCTCTGCTTCCGTCCGCTCACTCCCGCCCTGAAGGCAGAAGCAACCATTGTCTGGAAAAAATATCAGGTATTTTCCAGAGCGTCGGAAGCGTTTCTCCGGCAGCTTCAGAAAAATTTTTCCAGGTTTGACAGCCCGTCTCTTTCAACCTGAAAAAACGCGCCGCAGCGGGGAACTGTCCTTTCACAGGATCTTCCCGCCGCAGCGCGTTTCTTTTTTATACGGTCCAGTCCGCGCTTTCCTGCTGAATCTGTACCATATGTCTGTAAAGTCCGTCCTGCTCCATCAGCTCCGCAGGGCTGCCCTGCTGGACCGTCCTTCCGTTTTCCAGAACGACGATTCTGTCCGCTCCCGCCACCGTGCGCATGCGGTGGGCGATGATCAGCACCGTCTTATTGCGGATCAGGCGGGACAGAGCCTCCTGAACGGCGCTTTCATTTTCCACGTCCAAACTTGCGGTTGCCTCGTCAAGCAAAATGACGGGCGCATCCTTTAAAAGGGCCCTGGCGATGGAAATTCTCTGGCGTTCTCCTCCCGAAAGGGTGGAGCCG
>CAJFMW010000164.1 GCA_904392525.1 uncultured Eisenbergiella sp. | reverse complement strand
CGCTTCAGCGCCTCCAGCCCGGCGATCACCGCCATCAGCTCCATCCGGTTGTTCGTCGTCCTTATGTATCCTCCGGAAAGCTCCCTCTCATGAAGCTTTCCGTTTCTATCCACGTAATGCAGAATCGTCCCGTAGCCGCCCGGCCCTTCCGGATTTCCCCTGGCAGCCCCGTCCGTATAAATCGTCACCTTCACCCGTGCACCTCCTGATTCTGTCTCTCCAATCTCTGGAAGCAAAAACCCTGGAAGAATGCCCTCTGGGCATTCTTCGGTACGGGAAAGGGCTGCTGCAAAGCAGCCCTTAGAAGTTCTTATCCAGTGTCCTTTACTGGATTAGAACTTCTTCCCGTACTCTCCATTCTCCTGTCCGCAAAAATTCCTCCGCCATCCGGTCGGCTTCGCGGATGATGTCTTCGTCATAGCCGATAATGCCGAGCAGGCGGATGGCGTTTCGCGTGCCGGCGCGGCCGGGCATGAGCTGATAATTGAAGCGGATATCGTCTCCTTCCACCTGTTCCTCAAAATGGTAGTTGTCATACGCCGTCTCAAGGAGCCTGGTCAGTTCAATGTCGTGGGTTGCCGCAAAGCAGAGGACGCCCGGGCGGTGCAGGCTCTTTAAAACCTGGGTGGAAGCCGCGATCCGCTCCACCGTATTGGTCCCGCGCAGAACCTCGTCCACGAAGCAGAGGACCGGCGAAGGATCCGCATGCACCGCGTCCAGAATCCGCTTCAGAGCTTTGATCTCCACGATATAATAGCTTTCTCCGCTCTCCAGATTATCCCGTAATGCCATGGAGGTAAAAATCCGGTACAGGCCGCCCCGATAGCTTTCCGCCGGACAGGTGTGAACGGTCTGAGCCAGAAGGGCGTTTATCGCCACCGCCTTTAAAAAGGTGGATTTCCCGGAAGCGTTGGATCCTGTAACAAGCACCCCCTGCTCCGTGCGGATGCTGTTTTTCACCGGCTCTGAAAGAAGCGGGTGATACAGGCCGGCGACCGACAGGCTTCCGCAGGGATACGCATTTTTCCCGTTTTGCGCTTCTCCTCTTCCATCCTGAAAAACAGGGCTGCACCAGTCGTTCTTCAGAGAAGCGCGCCAGGAGGATACCGCGAGCAGGCATTCCGTCCTTCCGATCAGCTCCACCATCCGGTCGATGTCCGCAAGATGAACGCGCACCTCATGAAGCATGGAATTAAAGCAGATCAGATCCAGATGCAGGATCATGTTCACATAATCCATCAGCACGGACAGGGGATCCCCCGCCATGGTGCTGCCGCGCATGCCCAGCACCGCGCTGTGCCGGAATTTTCCGAATTTTTTCTCCAGTTCGGAAAGTTCCCTCCATTCTTCGGCGCATACGGGTATCTCCGTCTTTTTCAGTTCTCTGGCGAAGTCCAGAATCCGTCCCACATAGGCAAAGCTGGTCAGATAGGGCTCCACCTCCCGTTTCTGCTTCATATAAGAGAACATGTTCATGAGAAGGATGAAAAAGAAGAGTACCGTTCCGAGGGGCGGGGACATAATCATCAGGGCGATGGAAAAAAGAAGCAGCAGATCCATCACCACAGCCCGGGTGCTGTTTCGTTCTCCCAGCCGGTCCAGATAGCCCAGATAATCATAGATGGAATACTTTCCGCTTCTTCCCAGACTGCTGAAAAGGACCTGAAGATCTTCCCGCTCCTTTTCATGGGAAGAAAACCAGGAAATTTTCTCCTCCATTCCTTCCAGCTGCGCCTGCTCCTCTTTGCTCAGGGCCGGCGTTCTGAGCGCATAATACAGATATTCCTGTCCCGCCGAGGAATAAGTATGATTCATCTGAAAAAAGATCTGATCCATTCCCAGATCGTCCCAGGTAATGTCGTCAATCTGATTCTCCCGCCTGTGCGCTTCATAGAAGCCCGGAATGCCGGAAAGCTCCTCATCCTCGTAGACCCGGTCCCATGCGTTTCCGAAGGCGGCGTGAATCTTCTCCCTCTGCCGCCTCTTTTTTCTCTTTTCCTCACTCACTCCTCTGACAAAGAAAAACACCACCGCCAGGGCGATGGCAGCCAATACTGCCATAACTTCCATCGTTTTGATTCCTTTCGCGCGTTCCAAACCGCTGCCTGTACGGGGATCTCCTCCGCTAAAAGCTTCTCAGCCTGTCCGAACCGTCGTCCACCGTTTTTTCTATTTTCTTTACCACCACATAGTAGCCGTAGCTGTCGTTCACCTTCACATAGACCCGGTCCCCCACCTTGTGGTGCAGAAGCGCTTTCCCGATGGGAGATTCCGTACTCACAAGGCCTTCCAGGGAATTTCCCCGCATGGTGGTCACGATTTTCATCGTCTCCGACGTGCCGTCTTCCTCGAAAAACAGCTCCACCGTATTGTTCACGCCGATTTCATCCTCTGCGGAATCATCGGAAATCACCTCGGCCGTCTTTATCATTCTCTCCAGAAAACGGATTCTGCTTTCATTTCTGTTTTTTTCCCGTTTGGCCGCATAATATTCAAAATTTTCGCTCAGATCACCCTGCGCCCGGGCCTCCTTCACCGCTTCCAGCGCTTTGGGCCTTTCCACCAGCTTTCTGTGCTCGATCTCTTCCTGCATTCTTCTGATATCATTTTCTGTCAGCTGATTATGCATTTTCCTACCTCTTTTCTGTGCCGTTTTGCAACAGGCGCAAATCCTCTTCCATTCGCCTTTCGGAATTTCCGCATCGTAAAACGGCCCGCAGGGACATTCTACCACGAACCGCCGTCCGGCACAATTCCCAATTCTGTCCGTGTGAAATCAAACAGGCCCCCGTACCCGAAACGGATACAGGGGCCCGCATTCTGCTGCCGGAAGACTGCAAAGGATTCAAAGTCCGCCTGACGGCGCACTTCTCCAGGGTTAAATGATCGCCAGAAGAACGAAGTTAAGGATGAACAGGATAGATGCCACCCAGATGATGGGATGAATCTTTCCAGCTTCCTTCTTGCAAATCCGGACGATGCAGTAGGAAATGAATCCAAACGCGATACCATAGGAAATGCTGTAGCACAGAGCCATGAACAGTCCTGCGAAGAACGCGGGAACGGCCTCGGAAAAGTCCGCCCAGTCAATTTCCTTGAACGCGGAAGTCATCATCACGCCTACCACAACGAGTGCCGGAGCGGTAGCCGCCATGGGGATCGCGCTGACGAAGGTTGCCAGGAAGGCGCTGATTGCAAAGCAGATTGCAACTACAACGCTGGTCAGACCGGTACGTCCGCCCGCTCCGATACCGGAAGCGCTTTCCACGAAGGTGGTAGTATTGGACGTTCCGAAAATCGCGCCTATGGAGGTTGCCGTAGCATCCGCGAAGAGCGCCTTGTCCATCTTGGACTTGAATCCGGAGCTGGTATCCATTGCCTTCTCATCCGCTTCGCTGAAGATACCGGCACGGCGTCCGGTTCCGATGAAGGTTCCTATGGTATCAAAGGTATCGGAAATGCTGAAGGCAAAAATGGTAATGAGCACCAGGGGCAGCTTCGCCATATCCGTAAACAGGGACGGAAGGCCCTGAGCGGTGAAAATCGCGCCGAAGGTGGTCGGAAGCGCCGCGCAGGCTTCGGTAAAGCTGATCGTATCACCCGTAGCGGTAACGCCCATCGGAATGCCGATGATGGCAGTCACAACGATACCGATCAGGATTGCGCCCTTCACGTTGCACACCAGAAGAACAATGGTCAGCACCAGGCCGATCAGGAACAGCCAGAAAACAGGCTGGTTCAGCGTTGCGATCGCCGGAACGCCGGAATCAAAGCTGATGATGCCCACGTTCAGAAGGCCGATGTAAGCGACGAACACGCCGATACCGCCACCGATGGCGTTCTGCAGGCTCTTCGGAATCGCCTTGATGATGTACTTACGCAGCTTGGTCACGGTGATCAGGATATTGATCAGACCGCAGATGAACACCATGGACAGCGCCTGCTGCCAGGTGAAACCAAGGCCAAAGCATACCGTATAAGTAAAGAACGCATTCAGTCCCATACCGGGCGCCTGTGCGTAAGGCACGTTCGCCACAAGACCCATGATCAGCGTACCGATGATGGAAGCGATGATGGTCGCAAGGAATACTGCGCCCCACTCCATTCCGGTCTGGCTCAGAATGCTCGGGTTTACCGCGATAATATACGCCATCGTAAAAAAGGTGGTCAGACCTGCCATGATCTCAGTGGAGACCGTTGTGCCGCTCTCCCTGAGCTTAAAAAATTTCTCCAAGGTTAAACTACTCCCCTTTCCTTCATTGGGCTTCATTGCCGCATGAACACACAAAAATCAGCACTCTTTCCATTCCTTCCGGCCGCAGAAGCTGTATGCGTAAATGCGCACAGGTCATGCTAAAATCAATGGTTCAAAAGCAGAAAGGCCCTTTTGCGGAGAATCAGCAGTTTTTGACTCCTGCTGCTTCTTCCGCCTCAACAGTTGCACTCTTATTATAAATGATTTTCGATAATGTTCAACATTTTTCTTTCTTCGTTCTTCATAAAAAACGTTCTCAGGCCTCTTCCGCGAGCCTCTGAATGATCTCATTGGCCTTCGCGTACAGCCGTTCCGGATCATCACAGCACAGGTATTTTCCTTCATAATAAAGGATCTGTCCGTCGATCATCGTCATCTTCACGTTCATCTTGCTTCCGCTGTATACGATATTCTTCGCGATGTTGTTGAGCGGCTGCATATTGGGTTGATGCAGGTCGATCATGATGATATCCGCCTTTTTGCCCTCCGCCAGCACATCGCAGTCCGTAAGGCCCATAGCTCTTGCTCCGTTCGTGGTGGCCATCTTCAGAACCTCCTCCGGCGCCACGGCGGAAGCATCCTTATCCCGCAGCTTTGCAAGCCCGGTGGTTAAGAACATCTCGCGGAACATATCCAGGCAGTTGTTGCTGGAAGCGCCGTCCGTCCCTATCCCTACGTTGATTCCTTTTTCCAGGAAACGGGTGATGGGCGCGATGCCGCTCGCCAGCTTGGTGTTGGAGCCTGGATTGGTGATCACATGCAGGCCCTTCTTCGCGAACAGATCCATATCCTCTTCCGTGAAATACACGCAGTGATATCCGCCGCCGCCGAAATCGAACAGTCCCAGGGAATCAAAGAGGGCCGGAGGCGTTAATCCATAACGCTCCACACACTCGTCCGTCTCCTTTTTCGTCTCGGACATATGGGCGAACAGAGGCGCCTGATATTTGTGAATCAGCTCGGACACCTGCTCAAGAAGCTCCTTCGGGCAGGTATATTCCGCATGCACGCCCATCATATAGGTGATCAGCGGATGCATCTTATTCAGATTCAGATACCGCTCCTCCATCACCTCAAGCGCCGGGCCGAACTGATTCAGTCCGCTCACCAGCACGCAGCGCATTCCCATATCCATGCACGCCTGCGCGATGTCCTTCGGAGAAAGGTACATGTCGAAAATGGAGGTCACGCCGCTGGTCAGATATTCCAGAATGGCCAGCTGGGTCAGGTCGTAGTTGTCCTGATCCGTCATCTTCGCCTCCAGCGGGAAAATCTTCGTGTTCAGCCACTCCTGAAGCGGCATATCGTCTGCAAAGGAACGCATGGCAACCATGGCGGAATGAGTGTGCGCGTTCTTGAAGCCGGGCATGAGCACGTTTCCTTCACAGTCGATCTCCCGGTCCCACACGATGCAGTCCTTCCCCGTTCTTTTGTAAAAATCATCCAGATCGCTGCCGTCTCCGATGTAAAGGATCCGGTCGTTTTCCACCCACAGCTCGCCTTCCAGCAGGGCGCAGCCATCGGTCATGGTCATAATTCTCGCATTGTAAAATCGGATTTTCATCTGTTTCAAACCTCACCTCTTCGTTTTTATAGTGCGCCGAAGGCCTCCGGAAGAAGCTCTTTCAGCTTATACACCTGATAATCGCTTTCCGAGATCGCCGCAACGATTTCAAAAGTCTCAGGATTGCAGAACTCCATCATCACCTGCCTGCATACGCCGCAGGGCATGGTATAGGAAGCGGGCGCACCCTGTCCGCCGCCCACGACGGCGATCGCCTTAAACGCCCGGCAGCCTTCGCTCACCGCCTTGAAAAAGGCGGTGCGTTCCGCACAGTTGGTGGGCGAAAAAGCCGAATTTTCAATGTTGCATCCCGTGTAAATCAGCGGCTTTCCGTCCTTTTCAAAATTGGTCAGAAGCGCCGCCCCCACATAAAAGTTGGAATAGGGCGCGTAGGCGTTCTCCCTCGCCTTCATCGCCTGTCGGATCAGTCCCTCATAATCTGTCATAAAATCCTCCATTTCGGAGCGCTTTGCCGCGACGAGGCGAAGGAAAACCGCGGATGCGGTTTTCCTTCTGCCATCCACGCTGTTTGTGACGCCCCGGCACAAACAGCCGTGTGAGAAAACAGCCATCAGGCTGATTTCTCACACCTCTCCCCGAACTTCTTCACGGACTCCGTCACCAGTGTCCGGAAAAGAGGAGCAGCCGCATTAGC
>CAJFMW010000163.1 GCA_904392525.1 uncultured Eisenbergiella sp. | reverse complement strand
CTGTGAATACTGGGAATCCGGATGCCGGGATGTTGTGGATACGAATGACGATCAGGTAAAATGTACCTACATGGTCAAACACAGTGTCTGTACGAATGGTCAAGAACAGGAACGTAGCCGCTGGCATGCAAATGACGGAGAGCATCATGTGAATAGTGATAGTAGTGGTACCCATCTGGTCGTCGTATGTGGGAAGAATGAAGGTACTTTTGAGGGATATGCGCCCACCTGTGGATTGTCAGAAGGTCAAATCACCGGAGCGCATATTGTGTATGATGCAGATGCTGTATCTGAAGCGGCTATGACTTATCAAAAGGAAGCGGATCAGAACGGTATTTCCATGGAAGAACTGGAGAAAATGTTGGATTCTCTCCGGACTGAAAATGAAGAATATGCCTCATATCCGGAGACAGATACAGAAGAGGAACCGGAAACAGAGGTAGAATCTGAAACAGAGGAAGAAACGGGTAATAATGAAGAGCTGGAAACTGAATCGGAATCAGAGACGGAAAGTCCGGCGGAATCCGAAATGGAATCTACCTCTCAAACTGAAACCGAATCAGAAGTACAGACGATGCCGGAAACAGGGGCTGGAACAGAAGAGGCTTCCTCTGAGACAAATATGGAAACAGAAAGCGAAATAGAGTCTGAAACAGAATTGGAATCAGCAGATGAAGAAAAGACAGAAAAAGAAAGCATGGAAGAGCCGGAAGGAGCGACGGAAACGGAACCCGCCATTGGACCAGAAGAAACAACTGCAACAGTTATGGAAGCAGAAAATGAAGAGCCAGAATCAGAGGATTCCCTCGAGAATGTATCAGAGGCATCAGAAACGCAATCCGTAGAAAAAGCGGAAAAAAGTGATTCTGAGAAAATTGCCTTAAGAGCGGCAAAGAAATAAGAGAAGCGCCGGGGGCAGAATGAAAAAATAATATATATCACGGCATTCCTGCTCCCGGCTTTAAAGGAGACAGATTATGTGGGCATGGCTGAAGGCAGAGGAATATGGAAATAATCCGTATTATAAGGGATGTAAATTAGTGCTGCCTGCTTCAGACAGGCAAGTTCAGGATGCATTGGATCAGGCCAGGGTGACAGAGAGCAACTCATATCGGATTGCTGATTTGGGTGACTGTGGTTATGTTTTAAAAAAGTATCTCAATCTGTCAGATTGTAAAATTGAAGAAATCAATTATATAGCCAGACATGTGCAGCAGCTGACAGAGGAAGAAGATCATATATATGATGAAATGATTTCTTCTAAAATAACAGATGAGGTAAAAACCTTATCTGCAGGGGTGTTTATTGATGCCTTTGCAAATATGAATAAGATGGAATTTCACCCCGGTGTGTATGACGATAAAAGTCTCGGTGAAATCGCCTTAGAAGCGCAGATGATGCCCTGGATGGAACAAATACCAGATGATGCGTTACCTTTTTTGAGTTACGAAAAGATAGGAGAATGTATAAGGAAGCAGGAAAATGGATTTTACAGCCAGGATGGATATTATTCCATCAACGGGGCTGAATGGGAAGAGATTCATAACACAGTATCTCTGGAGAATGCAGATCGGGAATCGTCCATATTTTCCGTGGAGATGGAGGACCAGGAGGCTGGAATTTCTTTATGGATTAAGCTTCCCTGTAGTGAGAAGGCGATAGAGAAGGCATGTCTGGCTTTACGGGTTGAAGATATGGACGCTGGAGAGATTTTATCCGTGCGATGTTTTATACCGGTTTTGGATCAGATATCTTATCGGGATATGATATTCAGCAATCTGAATGAGATGGCAGGAAAAATAAACCGGATGAGCAGAGAAGAGCTCGTCAAATATAAGGCAGTGCTTGAATCCAGTGAATGTAAAACGGCAGGAGAAGCCTTTTCGTTGATTGACATGCTGGACCAATATGATTTCTGCCAACGTCCAATCAATCTGGCTGAATTGGGACGTGAGTATTTTATAAAAGCTGGAATCGCTCCGGGAAAAATTAAGCTGCAGGATGCAGACTATGCGTGGTATGTCGAGGCAAAGCTGAATGGTGTGAACATGAAAAAGACGCGCTATGGAATTGTTCATAAAAAAATGGATCAGAAGCAGGAAAGGGAAATGGAAAATACTGCTATGCAAATGATTTTTGGATAGGGGGGGATAGCATAAACAGTTTTCTGGCCTGGGTAGGAGGCAAAAAGGCTCTCCGCGACGAAATATACAAACGGATGCCTGCACAATATACCAGATATATCGAGGTGTTTGGTGGCGCAGCGTGGGTCCTGTTTGGCAGACAGCCGGATGGAGTGATGGAGGTGTATAACGATTATAATTCAAACCTGACAAACTTATTTTTCTGTGTAAAACACAGAACATGGGAATTCCTACAGCACTTGGGATTCCTGCCTCTTAACAGCCGGGATGAGTTTTATGCGATCCGCCACTTCTTGAATAAAGGAGAATATGACGACTCCTTCCTGAATCAGGAATTAAAGCTGGCACAACACAACCTTCCCGAGGCGGACTTTGAAGATATCGAGTCCATCCTGAAGGAAAATGCAAAGCCATCTGATCTGAGAAAGGCCGTTGCATTTTACAAAATGCTTCGTTACAGTTATGGCAGCGATGTCAGAACCTTTAGCTGCCAGCCATGTGATATCAGAAAATTCTTTGCACTGATTAGCCAGGCATCCAGGCGTCTGGCCAGTACGGTAATAGAAAATCAGGATTTTGAAACGCTGATCCGTCATTACGACAGGCCCGGCGCTTTTTTTTACTGCGATCCTCCATATTTCGGCGCGGAATGTTATGAGGTGAAATTTCCAAGGGAAGACCATTGTCGGTTGAAAAAGACATTGGAACAGATTCAGGGAAAATGGATGTTAAGCTACAATGACTGTGATTTTATCCGGGATCTGTATCAGAATTATTATATTACCCCTGTGGTCCGCTCAAGTAACATGATGCAGCGCTACGATGCCGGAAGTGAGTATGCAGAACTGATCATTACCAATTACGCCCCACAGGAAAGGGCATTGGAAAGCCCCAGGCAGCTGTCCCTGTTCGGCCCGGAATTTATGGGAGGTGACATGGATGAATGAAAAGCTGTTATGGGCCAAAAGGCTGATCAAAGAAAAAACAGAAGGAAAACAGTACCTTCAGCTTGGCTGGGATGATATGCCGATGGTCCGGATGGCAGATGACTGTATGGTGGGCCTGTATTTTTCCCTAAAATTGAACCGTTACAGTGGAATGTATGACTGCCTGGTGAAAGGCTATATCCGAACATGTGGAGGGTATAACCCAAGTGCAAGAATGAAGGATCTGACAGAGGAATGCGCCAGAATTGCCGACCTGGTTTTACAGATCGAAAAGGCGGGGATTTGCGCGACAAGGGAAGAGGTTCAGGAATTTTGTGCGCTGATCAAAAAGGAGATGGAGCAAACAGATGAAAAAGATCCGAATAACAAGTTGTGTGGCGGATGATGGAAGTATCATTCTGCCGCCAGGGGTTCTGGAAAGTATGGGAAAGAAGCCGGGGGATATGCTTCAGATGGCAATATTAACCCCGAATCCGTTTCTGGCTGCCAATGATTATGTTGTAGTATCTTCGGAGAAAATCACAGAGGCGGATCTTGCGGAACCGGCAGAGAAAACAGATTTTCGCGTACCATACCAGCTGCTGCAGGAAGCGGGTATCCCACTGGACGCGAAATTATCGATACGAATTTTACCGGGGATTATTATGGCCGGAACAGATGAAGCTGTGCTAATGGGATATGCTATCCTGAAGCTCCGGGAGGCGGTAAAGGACAGGGCTCAGGAGAACGTATGAAGGAACAGAAGAATTACAGGCTGATGGATCCGAAAGGGCGAATCCTGATCCCAAAGGAATTCAGGGAAGCCGCATCTTTGGAATGTGGAGGTATTGTGAGGCTCATCCTTACGAATGGATGCATCATGATAAAAAGAGTAGAGCTGATTGAAGTGGGAGATCAGTCGGCAGATGCGGTGGAGGCCTATGTCCGCGCAGCAATAAAAATCATGCCCGATACAGTCAGGCTGAGCCTGATTCAGGATCTGTCCACATTAATAAATTCAGGAGATTAGCATGATGAGCCTATATGATAAGCTGCATTGTATCAATGCGGATCACGTGTCAATCAAAAGAAAGGTAGTTTTGTTGCGGAAACATGCTTTTTCAGACAGAGAAAGCCGCATCTTTTATTGTCTGGGTGGTATGGGAGCAAATATCCAATATTCGGATGGCACCATCAGACTGGTGGATCTGATGAATGCGGAAGTAGTGGTGGGAAAACGGCAGGATGTGATTGGAATTGTCAGGCCAGAAGAATTGACTGATCAGGCAAGGCTGCAGATATCCCAGATTACACCCTGCTATGGCTGCCGGGATGGAAGAGAAGCAGCCTACCGGGGTGTGGTATTCCTGCCGGATGGAAGATTTACTGATGCGGTGTATCTGGATAACTGGAGGGCTGTTATGGCTTATGTTGGCCTGCAGAAAGAATATCAATACCGCATCGAAATTTTCAATAGGCAGGATCGATGTGTGTTTTGCACATATAGAGATTAGGAAGGAGAGAGAACATGAGAGAGCAGGGAAAAAAAGAAAATCAGGAAATGCGGGAAAACATGCCCAGTATTGAGGCACGAATCAGCTCCATCATCCCACCGGGACAGTCGGGAAATGTGAGAGCGCTCGCTACGCTTACCATAGGCAAATGCTTTGGGGTCCGTGGGATCAAGCTTGTGGAAGGTGGGAAAGACGGGCTTTTCGTTTCCATGCCTTCCAGAAAAACAATGGACGGCTATGAAGATGTCTGCTTTCCCGTGACAGGAGAATTCCGGCAGGCACTGGATAATGCAGTCAAGGAAGCCTATGAGAATGTTATGGCTCAGATGGTAACCTACCAGCCAAAAGCAAGTGCAGCGGAACCTGAGTATGGACCGGAAATGACGATGTAGGGGAAAAGAATGAAAGCAGTCCGGATTGATAATGGAATCCTGCTGTACTATGGTAATCGGATTGGGAGGGTACAGGGCGAACATGCACATGTGGATACCAATTTCCAAAACCAGAGAATCATAGATTTTTTGAAGAAACAGCAAGTGGCTGAAATTGAATGGACGGAAGGGCTTTATGATCGTCTTCTGAATACCGCAGCAGATCCTGAAAAGGAACCGAAGAAAATCCGTATCTGGCAGATCAGGCCGGAAGCAGATGTAAGAATAAAGTTTCTGTCACTGGATGTTTTCCGAAAAAGCTTTGGAAATCCTGATCTGGGAAATTATTGCTGCGTCTATGAGGGAGAAACAGAAGCAGACAATCCGGAAGAAATCTATTTAATATACCATATGGAGCAACCGGAAGACTATCGGGGCCATCCTATCGCGATCAGTGATATTATCGAGCAATGTGGTGAAGAAGGAAGCGCATATTATTACGTGGACAGGTATGGTCTGATACAGATTCAGCCGGATATGGAAGGCGAAAAAATGCAGCAGGAAATGACTTTGTAGGCAGGTGAATAACCTGCTTATTTTTCTGACCAAGTTTAATTATTGGCCCAGAGGGGCGTTCAATAGACAAGAAAGGAAGATGCAGATGACAAGAGCGATTATGGCTATGGGGTACAATGGATACCGATACCTCATAAAGAAACTGAAGGAAAAAAGAGCAGAAGGATATGTGGATACCGCGATCAAGATTCTGATTGCCGTGGTCCTGGGAGCTCTGCTTCTGGCAGGACTGTATGCTCTGTTTGATGATACGGTGCTTCCGACCCTGGTCAGACGGGTGGAAGAGATGTTTAACTATGCCGGTTAAGGCCGCCTTTCAGGGCTGGCTGTTGATTGTACTTCTGGTGCTGGTATCTGTGTACGATATCCGGAAAAGGATGATTCCTGACCAGCTGCAGATAGCGATTGCATGTCTGGCCGCACTGAATGATTCCTGGATAACTTTGTTGGGTATTTTTGGAGCGCTGCCTTATCTATGTGTAGTATATGTGTCAGATGACGGCATCGGAGGCGGGGATATCAAGCTGGCGGCAGCAATAGGAATGGTACTGGGGTTGCCTGCTTCCATTCTGGCATCTCTTATTGGGCTGTTCTTATTTCTGCTGTTTGGAGTGGCCTACAGGGCGGTGCGGAAAAGGAAAGGGCGGCTTGCTTTACCGCTGGGACCGTTTCTGGCGGCTGGAACAATAACTGCTTATTTTATCAGATAGGAGGTTATGATGAAAAAAGTTTTTTTAATTATCGGTGGAATAACCGCTATGGCTGTACTGGCCATTTTTGTAAAGAAGAGATGTGCTGAGTAATATTGCGGCCGGCATCCGCCGGGTGTCGGAGCAAATGAAACTTTTTAGAAACAGAATTGTCCTGGGCGTGATCTGCATTGTCCTGTCCCTGATTATCTGTTTTGCGGTGACGCCGCTGTTTAATAAATCCATCAGCAATAAGACAGAAATTGTGCGGGTGGTAAGGGAGATCCGGTTGGGGGATGAGATTACCGCAGATATGCTGCAGACAGTAGAGGTAGGCTCCTATAACCTTCCGGAGAATGTAATCCGGAAGGTGGACGATGTGGCTGGAAAATATGCTGCTGCCGATTTCCTGCCGGGCGATTATATCTTATCTTCCAAAGTGGAAAGAGAACCTTCCGCTGAAAACGAATACCTGTATCATCTGAATGGAGAAAAACAGGCAATATCAGTAACTCCGAAATCCTTTGCGGCAGGATTATCCGGTAAACTGCAGAGCGGAGATATCGTGTCTGTAATCGCGCCGGACTATAAGATGCAGGGAACAACCGTTATCCCGCCGGAACTGCAGTACGTGGAAGTGATTGCCGTAACATCTGACACGGGGGCGGATGCCAATACAGGGGAGAAAG
>CAJFMW010000162.1 GCA_904392525.1 uncultured Eisenbergiella sp. | reverse complement strand
AATTCTGTTCATCATTGTATTCAGCGTGATCGTCATCGCCCATGAGCTGGGACATTTTCTCCTGGCGAAGGCGAACGGCATCACCGTGGTGGAGTTTTCTGTCGGCATGGGCCCGAAGCTGCTCCACTTCAGCAAGGGGGGAACCGAATATTCGCTGCGTCTGCTTCCCATAGGCGGCGCCTGTATGTTTGAGGGGGAGAGCGGTCTGGAGGAGGATCAGGGAACGCTTTCCGACGGCGCTTTTCCCAAAGCGAAGGTCTGGGCCAGAATCTCCACGGTGTTCGCGGGACCGTTCTTTAATTTCATTCTTGCCTGGCTGCTCGCCATGTTTGTGGTGTGGTATGCGGGAAGCGACAGGCCGGTGATCCAGGATGTGATGGACGGCTATCCGGCTCAGGAGGCGGGCATGCAGAGCGGGGACGTGGTCACCCGCCTGAATGGCGAACGGATTTATCTGGGAAGGGAAATCAACCTTTATACCCTGGCGAATCCGGGCAGGACCGTGACGGTGGAATACCTGCGGGACGGAGAACTGCACACGGCGACGCTGGTTCCGGAATACGACGAGACGGAAGGAAGGTATCTGCTGGGCTTTCAGGGCTTTTCGGAATTTGTGGACTGCCAGAATGCCGGAATTTTTAAATATGCCTATTATGAGGTACGCTATGGCCTGAAAATGACGATTAAGAGCATCGGTATGCTTCTGACCGGAAAGGCGGGGGTGGACGATGTATCCGGACCCGTGGGAATGGCGCAGATGATCGGAGAGGTGCAGCAGCAGACGGCGCCGTACGGTCCGCTGGTGGTGGCCATCAATATGGTCAACATCGCCATGCTGTTGAGTGGTCAATCTGCTTCCCCTTCCGGCGCTGGACGGGGGAAGGCTGGTCTTTCTCCTGGTGGAGGCCGTGCGCGGAAAGCCGGTGCCGCCGGATAAGGAGGGCATGGTGCACTTTGCGGGCTTCGTTCTTTTGATGGTGCTGATGGTGGTCGTCATGTTTAACGACATTTCCCGGCTGTTGAGATAAAACGGCGGGAAAGCAGGAGAGAAAAGGGGGAACACATGAAAAAAAGAGAAACAGACGGAATCTTTTGGAAAAACAGGAGGGATGGCGGACGCCGGACGGGCAGGCGGCTTCTTGCGGGGCTCTGTGCGGCCCTCCTTCTGGCGGCGGCCCCGGCGGGCGGCGCGCAGGCGGAGGAGCTTCCCGCCGGGTATGTGAGAAGCATCTATACCAACGAGCCCGTGACGGCTGCGCAGGCGGGGCAGCGGCCCATTGCGGTGATGATGCCGACGGACAGGGCGGCTCAGCCATCCTATGGCATCGGACATGCAAAGGTGCTTTACGAGATCATGGAGGAGGGAGAGATTTCCAGACAGCTTGCCATCATCGACGACTGGCAGGGACTTCCCCGGATCGGGAACATCCGGAGCTGCCGGGCCTATTATCTGCCCATCGCCACGGAATGGGATCCCATTCTCATCCATTTCGGGGGCGTGTGGTATATGCGCGACCGGATCAGCCTGCCGGACATCAACAACCTGTCCGGAACCTATGAATACGGGACGGGAGGAAGCGCGCCGGGAGCGGACAAGTTCTTCCGAAGCTCGGACAGGAGGGCGCCGCACAACGCCTACATCAGTGCGGCAGGCATTACGGAGGCCTGCGCCCGGCTCGGTTATTCGCTGGCTATCCGGCCGGAATATTACAGCGCGAAGCATTTCAGTTTCGCGGAAGGTGTCAATACGCTGACCCAGTATGGAGCGGGAGCTGCTGCGGCGAACGTGATTGATCTGTCGAACATCTTCCCTTATACGAAGACAGGCTTTACCTATAATCCGGCGACCGGGCTGTATGATAAGACCATTCACGGAGGAGCTCATAAGGATGCCGACGGCACGCAGCTTTCCTTCGCGAATGTGATTGTCCAGAATACCTCCTGGGTGAGACTGGATGACAATGGATATCTGGCTTTTGCCAATTACGACACCACTCAGGACGGCTGGTATTTCACAAAGGGAAAATGCATCCATATTACCTGGCAGAAAACGGCGGACTACAGCCCTACCCGGTATTTTGACGATGCGGGCAACGAGATTCAGATGAACCAGGGCAAGACCTACATAGCGGTTGCACAGGCAGGCAGACTGCCGGTATTTTCATAAGCGGAAGGACTTTGGCGGCGCGTCCGCGCCGCCGGTTTTTCCCGTTCTTTCATTTTTCAACATTTCATTTCTTTTTTTCTGAATTTATTCATAATCTATACAATTTCTTTTTTAATAATTCCATTTTCGTTTTTAGGGGGATATTCATGTCTGTCGGCGGGCCGGACGCGCGGGAAAGGAGGCATGCATGACGACTGAGAGGTACAGGATTCTGAAAAAACTGGGAGAGGGAGGCTGTGGACGGACCTATCTGGTGCGGGACAGGAAGCTTGGCAAGCTCTGGGTAATGAAGGAATGGAAGCAGGAGGACGCGGCAGGCGCTGCCGGGGAGAGCTTCGGAGAGAAGGAATTCCGGATTTTGCGAGACCTGGACAGCCCCTGCTTTCCACGCCTTGTGGAATGCTTCTGGAAGGATGGAAGGCGGTATCTGGTGATGGACTGGGTACGGGGAATGACCCTGGAGGAAAAGCTTGTGCAGGACGGACCGCTGGACTGGAGGCAGGCGGCTGACTGTGCGCTTCAGCTCTGCGGAGCGCTGGAAAAGCTGCATGGGGGAAAACCTGCCATTCTGCACCTGGATCTGAAGCCCTCGAACATCATTCTCACCCAGGATGGTCCCCGGCTGATCGATTTCGGAAGCGCCGTCCTTGTGGAAGAAATGGAAAACGGAGACCAGGGAAAAAAGGTTCCTGCCGGAAAGAAACGCATCCTGACCGGAACGCCGGGATTTGCGGCGCCGGAGCTGTATGAGGGAAGGGCAGCAGACGCCGGAAGCGATGTATATAGCCTCGGGGCGGTGCTGCAGGTGATGCTTACCGGGAAAAAACCGCAGCCGGAGACGGAAAAGCCGGAAGGTGTTCCGGAGCGCCTGTGGGAAATCGCAGAATGTGCCCTGCGTAAAGACAGAAGGGAACGGTTTTCGAACGCGGGAGAAATGAAGAATGCTCTGGAAGGTTTTCTGGAGGACGGAGAGGAAAAAGCGGACACAGGGAAGCAGGGAAGGATGGCCGGGAAAGGGCTTCGGGCAGTTCTGGCTCTTCTGACGGCGGCGCTCAGCGCTTTTCTGTATTTTTCTGCAGTCCGGATGCCGCGGGAGGGGATGTTGCAGGAGGGCAGCGTTTTCCACCCGGGAGGACAGGCTGTCTGCAAGGAGAGCATCGGCTCCGGAAAACGGCTTGAGAATTATTTTCAAAGCTCCGTGTGGGAGTTTGCGGGCCGGGCGGAAGAAAAGGGAAGACTGCTTGGCATCCGGCATTTCCTTGGGGAAGCCGTCCGCAAGAGGGCAGAAGGGGAGGATATGCGGTGAAACGATGCGGATGCGCGGTGTCCCGAAACGGCAGGGAAGAAGCAGAGGGGGATTTTGTCGAAAAATACAGATGGCTTCAGCCGGGGGTCCGCAGGATTTTGACAAAAAATGCGACCGGCTGTCCGTATAATGGTCCCATACCTACAGGAGGTGAGAGGTGAAATATATTGTCTACATAGACCGCCTGTTTTTGCTCCAGGCCGTGCAGACACTGGCGCTTCTCCTCCTGACCGGGACCTTCCTGAACTGGCGTGCGCCCTCAGTGGGCTCGTCCGCCCTCAGGCTGGTTTTGGGGTCAGGCGCGGAGGCGCTTTTTTTCTGTGCGGTATTTTTGCTGCCTGGAATCGGAAGTCTGCCCAAAAGGCTTCTGCTTACAGCGGGATCGTTGGTTGGACTGCTGTTGATTTTCCGCATCCGTCTGCCCGGACTGTTGCTGCGGGCTGCCATTCTCTATTGTGCGGCCGGTTTTCTGCTCGCCGGGGCGGTGTACGCGGTTCCGGAGCAGATTCGGGAAAGGGCGGCAGCCGTCTCCGCTCTCATGCTGGCTGCGGCGTCGGGAGCAGCCCTTTTCTGGAAGCGGGAAAGAAAGAAACGGGAGCAGACGGTGGTGACGGCAGAGCTGATCGAAGGAAACGTGCGGATCGTGACTGACGCACTGATTGACAGCGGGAACACTCTGTACGACCCGATCGGAGGAAAGCCGGTGAGCGTGGTGGAACGCGGTGTTCTGGAGGGCAGGATCGATCTGGAACGGCCGGAGCGCTTCCGGCTCATCCCGTATCATACGCTTGGAAGCAGAGGGCTGATGCAGGCGATTGAAATTGAAAAGCTGAAGGTGAAGAGGGATGGACAGGAGATTTTGCTTGAGCATACGCTTCTTGCCCTTTACAACGGAGAAGTGACGCGAAACGGAAGCTACCGCCTGATTCTGCATCCTGCACTGCTGCAAGACGGATGCCGCCACAGGCGCGGACGGCACAGAAAAAGCAGGTTTCACGCGAAAGCGCTTCGAAAATGGAGGTCGGTACGAACCGCAGGTTCGTATCAAAGAACAGCTGGCGCTGTTCTTTCACAGAATGAGATGCCGCCGGATGCGGCAAAGGAGTAGGGAAGCATGATATTAAAAGTAGCGATGCCGGGGAAAATACAGTTTAAGATCATACGCAGGGATCCGGGATTCCTGCTGCCAGGACAGGGAGATATTCATTACATCGGCGGGGCGGAGGTCCTTCCGCCGCCGCTGGAGGCTGATAAGGAAAGCGAGATCATCGGGGATCTTGGAACAGAATATGAGGGCGAGGCAAAATCCATTCTGATTGAGCACAATCTGCGGCTTGTGGTCTACATAGCGAAGAAATTTGACAATACCGGAGTGGGCGTGGAGGATCTGATTTCCATTGGAACCATCGGGCTTATCAAATCGATCAACACCTTTAAGCCGGATAAGAATATCAAGCTTGCTACCTACGCTTCCCGGTGCATTGAGAACGAGATCCTCATGTATCTGCGCAGGAACAGCAAAACGCGCATGGAGGTGTCCATCGACGAGCCTCTGAACGTGGACTGGGACGGAAATGAGCTTCTGCTTTCAGACATTCTCGGAACGGATGAGGACGTGATCTACCGGGATATCGAAACGGAGGTGGAAAAGAGCCTTCTGATGAAGGCTATCGACAGGCTGACGGAACGGGAGAGAACCATTGTGAACTTAAGATTCGGTCTGAACACCCCGGACGGACAGGAAATGACCCAGAAGGAGGTCGCTTCGCTGCTTGGCATTTCCCAGTCCTACATTTCCCGGCTGGAAAAGAAAATCATGAAACGGCTGAAACGGGAGATGGTGCGAGAGTAGGAGGAGCGGGGTACAGTTCACCCGCGCCAAACTGTAAGAATTCCAGATTTTACATCCTGTCGACTGGTATATTTGGGCACAATTGTGAGAATTCTCTAATCATAGAAAATGAGATGGAGGATTCGGCAATGGCACTGAACAAGGTGGAAATCTGCGGGGTAAATACTTCAAAGCTGACGGTGCTCACCAATGAAGAAAAGGAGAAGCTGTTTGAGCGTATCCAGGAAGGTGATGAGGAGGCGAGGCAGCAGTATATCAAGGGGAATCTTCGTCTGGTTCTCAGCGTGATCAAGCGTTTTTCCGCGAGCAGCGAAAATGTTGACGATCTGTTCCAGATCGGCTGTATCGGCCTGATCAAGGCGATCGATAACTTTGATCCGACGCTCAATGTAAAATTCAGCACCTATGCCGTCCCCATGATCATCGGGGAAATCAGGAGGTTCCTCAGGGACAACAACGCGATCCGGGTGAGCCGTTCTCTGAAGGACACGGCCTATAAGGCGATTTATGCCAGGGAAAACCTGATGAAGCAGAACCAGAAGGAGCCGACCATTGCGGAGGTGGCGACAGAGATCGGAATCCCGAAGGAGGACGTGGTATATGCGCTGGACGCCATCCAAAACCCGATGAGCCTTTATGAGCCTGTGTATACCGATGGAGGAGACACGCTCTATGTGATGGACCAGATCAGCGATAAGAAGAACCGGGAGGAGGCCTGGGTGGAGAGCCTTTCCTTAAGCGAGGCGATGAAACGGCTGAACGAAAGGGAATATGAAATCATTTCCCTGCGCTTTTTTGAAGGAAAGACCCAGATGGAGGTGGCGCAGATTATCGGCATTTCCCAGGCGCAGGTGTCAAGGCTGGAAAAAAACGCGCTGAAGGTGATGAAAAATTATCTGACTGCATAAAGTCGGGCGGGGATACAAACCTGCCGGGCTCATAACAGAATATGCTGACTGAAAGTGCGGGAGCGGAACGTTCCCGCGCTTTTCTGCATAACCTACCACAGAGAGAAAGACTGGAAGGAAAGAAAAAATGCTGTTTTCTGAATTGAAATGCAAGGATGTAATCAATCTGAGGGATTGCAGGAAGCTTGGAAATATCGCGGATTTTGAATTTGACGAGTGTACGGGCTGTATCTGTAAGGTGATCGTGCCGGGAGGCGCGAAATGGAAATCCATTTTCGGTTGTGACGAAGGCCGGGAAATCTGCTATAAGGACATTAAAAAGATCGGGCCGGATATCATCATCGTGGACCTGCCGGACTGCTGAGCGGAAAGCGCTCCCTGAGCCGCAGGTTTTCATGTGTGCTGTCGATTTTCGTGCCGGTTGACACCCCACTGCCCCTCCGTTATAATGTGGAAAAAAGGAAAAAAATGCCGCCTGTGGCGGCAAGAGGAGAGGTAAAATATGAAATGTCCATTCTGCGGTCATGACAACACGCGCGTGATCGATTCCAGACCTGCGGATGAAAACAATTCCATCCGCCGCCGCCGTGTCTGCGACGAGTGCAGCCGGCGTTTCACTACCTATGAGAAAGTGGAGACCATCCCTCTTATCGTGATCAAAAAGGACGATAACAGGGAGACCTACGACCGCTCCAAAATCGAGGCCGGAGTACTGCGCGCCTGTCATAAGCGTCCCGTGAGCGCAAATCAGATCACAAAGCTGGTGGATGACGTGGAGACGGAGATCTTCAACCGGGGGGAAAAGGAGATTCCCAGCCGGGTGATCGGAGAGCTGGTGATGGACAGGCTCAAAAACCTGGATGCGGTTGCCTATGTGCGTTTTGCCTCTGTATACAGGGAGTTTAAGGATATCAACACATTTATGGACGAGCTGAAGAAGGTGATGGGCGGAAAGGAATAGGCGGGAAATTTTTCTTGCTTTTTTCATGTTTTGCGTATACAATAACCTAGGACGTCCAAAAACTGAATAAAGATCAGGTACTTTCACGCACGAGACGTAAAAGTGCTGAGAGAGAAAGGAAAACACATGAAGACAAAAGCTGTAAAGAGGATTCTTTTGACTTTGGTGTGC
>CAJFMW010000161.1 GCA_904392525.1 uncultured Eisenbergiella sp. | reverse complement strand
AGACGCAGCGGCCCCAGATAAACCCCGGACTCCGCCCTGCGCAGGCGTTCCAGCGCCTGATAGGTCTTGCCGCAGTTGGTGGGACCGATATGGAGGACGAAATGACGATTCATCTGGCGGGTCTGCTGAAATTCCGTTTCCGGCCGGGCGGGAACCATGTCGATGATCTGGCTGCGGATGCCTGCGCCCGCATAGCTTGCCGCCAGCCTGCCGATGGTGCGCTGGCAGATCTCATAGGGCTTTTCTTCCCGCAGATAGTCCAGAAAACGGGCCGTGAGCAGTTCCTGATCCTCCGGGCGCATGCTGTCCAGATCCAGGCGCACCAGTTCCTCTAAAAGCAGGTCGCGGATCTTCATGACGGCAAACTGATTTCCTTCCCGGAAGGCGAAATAGGCCACGTTCCTCAGCTGCCTGTGGAATTCCTCCAGGTGAGCCTGGGAAATGCGGTTCCTGGGAGTCTGCATGTCCTCCAGCAGCCGGTCGATCCTCTGCTCATAGGTTTTTCTTCCGTCGTTGTTCTTCTTTTTAAATGCTTTTGCCCAGTCCCTGTATTGGTTAAAATAGAACTGTACCAGCTTTTCCTTCTGTACCATAAGTATTCCTGCACTGGCCGCAAACGGCCGCTTTCCTGTTTATTTTTCTGATTCTTTCATTGCCACGGAGACAAATCGCTTTTTCCAGGAGCGGTCTTTGCTCCTTGAGCCTTTCACAAACCGGTGTCCCAGAAGAAGGCAGCGGGTCACGTTGTCTCCCACCATACATACCCACACCAGTTCCAGACCGGCGTGGAGGAAAATCACACAAAGACAGGTGCCTGCAATCCGTACGCCCCACATGGAAATGATGGAGAACACGAAGGGCGCCCTGGTGTCGCCGATCCCGTTGAAAACGCCCTCAAAAATGATCAGAGCCGCAAACATGGGCTCAGAAACCGCAACGATGCGAAGTACCGTGATCCCTCCGGCGATGACCTGCGCATCCTCCGTAAACAGAGACATCATCTGTCCCGGAAAAGCGAACAGAAGCGCACCCGTGACGGTCATCAGGACCACGGCGATGGCGGCGATGGTTTTGGTCACCTGCCTGAATTCCTTTTCATCCCGTTTTCCCAGAGCGTTGCCCGCCATGGTGGAGGCAGCCGCCTGCATGCCGTAACCGGGGATGTAGAAGGCCTGCTCTGCGGTGATGGCGATGGAATGGGTGGCAAGGGCCAGGGTTCCCAGCCTGGTGACAAGCGAGGTGAAAACCACCTGCCCCAGACAGGCGCTGATCCGCTCCATAGCCACCGGCGTGCCGATCCGCAGGCATTTGGCCGCAAGGCTCCGGTCAAAATGCAGCGGATATCCCTTCGGAGATAAAATCCTGTTTCTCCAGTACACCACGATCATGAAAATACCGCCCACACAGTAGGATACCGCCGTGCCGACGGCAGCTCCGACCACGCCGAGCCCTGCTCCGGGAATCGTCAACGCAAGCCCGCCCGGATGTACCGGCCTGGTGTCATAGATCAGGAAAAAGTTAAGGACGATGTTGGTCAGGTTCATCAGAATATTGGCAATCATGGGGCTTCTGGTATCGCCCGCCCCGCGCATGACGCTTCCCAGAATGACGGAAAAGGCGCGGAAGATCATGGGCGAACAGCAGATGCCGAAATACAGGGACGCATCCCTGTACAGCTCCGGATCCGCTCCCAGCCACGCTGGCAGGAAGGGGCTGATCCCAACCATGAGGATGCCCAGAATCAAACCGAGCGCCACAGCAAAATAGAGGGACTGAATGCCATATCGTCTGGCCTTCTCTCCCTCCCCCGCTCCGATGGATTCCGCGATGCTGGAAAGCACGCCGATCCCCATGGCGAACAGGGGGGCGTTCACCAGCCAGGTCATGGTGCTGGTGAGGCCCACCGCCGCCGAGGCCTGTGCGCCCAGCCTTCCCACCATGGCCGTGTCGATGTACTGCACCAGCGTCTGAAGCGCCTGCTCCACTACCGCTGGCCATGACAGATAAAAAATGGTTTGAAAAATGCTTCTGTTTTCCCGGTAATAGCTCCTGATTCTGTTCACTGCGTTTCGACTTCCTTTGTATCACACTCTGAAAAGTATTCTACCCGTTATCCCGCAAGCAGTCAATGTTCTCATTACAGTTCACCCGTCCGCCAAAATCTTCCGCCTCCCTTGTTGATTTTCATCCGGCCGGGTATAATAACTTTACATGGGTCGGGTGGGCGCGTTATTCCGGACGCCTGCCCGCTTCCCGTAACGAACGCAATATTTCCGGAAAATTGAAAAAGGAAAAGCCGGAGCCTGATAAACCGGCGGGAGGTTTTTATGTGTACGAGCATCGCATTGCTTCATGGCGGCGGCTATTTCGGCCGCAATCTGGACCTGGAATATTCCTTTGGAGAGCAGGTGGTCATCATGCCGCGCCTGTTCCCCCTGCATTTTCACAGACTGCCGTCCCTTACGCGGCATCTCTCCATGATCGGCATGGCGAATGTGGCGGAGGGTTATCCCCTCTATGCCGAAGCGGTTAATGAAAAGGGGCTCTATATGGCCGGGCTGAATTTCCCCGGAAACGCCTGCTATGAGGCCGACATTCCGGAAGGCTTTGACGCCGCCGCGCCCTATGAGCTGATTCCATGGATCCTGGGAACCTGTGAAACGCTCGCGCAGGCCAGAGAAAAGCTCGCCAGGTTCCGCCCGCTTGCTGTTCCTTTCGCCGTTTCCCATCCCGCGCCCGCCACGCTGCCCCTCGCTCCGCTGCACTGGCATCTGGCGGATCCGACAGGCGCTCTGGTGCTGGAAGCCACGAAGGACGGCGTTTTCCTTTACGACGATCCGGTGGGCGTGCTGACCAACAATCCGCCCTTTCCCTTTCATCAGATGAACCTGAACCGGTATCAGGGGCTCTCTCCTCTGCCCGCAGAAAACCACTTCTGTTCCGCCGCCCCGCTGGAAGTATTCGGCCAGGGAATGGGCGCCATCGGCCTGCCTGGGGATGCTTCTCCCGCCTCCCGTTATGTGAAGGCGGCGTTTCATAAGCTGAATTCACAGGAAGGAGCGACCGAAGAGGAACGGGTATCCCAGTTTTTCCATCTCCTGGATTCCGTCTCCATGGTCCGGGGAAGCGTGGTCACGGCGGAAGGGCGCTGCGACATCACCACCTACTCCTGCTGCGCCAGCGCAGAGACGGGGATCTACTATTACAAGACCTATGAAAACAGCCGGATCAGCGCGGTGCGTCTGTTCGGAGAAAATCCGGACACGCAGGAGCTGAAAATCTTCCCTATCTGCAAGGAGCAGGATATTCGGTTCCAGAACTGAAAAGCCGGCAGGTGCTGCAAATATTTCCATTTATGCTTCAAATTCCGCTGTTTCAGGGCTTATTTTAAGAAGGGAGGATTTTCATGGTTATTCACGATATTGCTTTTGAACTCAAAGACGGAAGGGCTGCGCTGATCCGCAGCCCTAAGGAAGAAGATATTCCCGGAATGCTGGATTATCTTTATCTTTCCGCAAAAGAGACGGATTTTCTTATGCGCTATCCGGAAGAGTGCACCAGATACACTCCGGAAGGAGAAAAGGCTCTTTTTGATCAGGTAAACGCTTCCAACCGGGAAGCGATGCTCCTCTGTCTGGTGGAAGGGAAAATTGCCGGATGCTGCCAGATCTCGTGGTCAGACCGCATAAAAATCCGACACCGGGCCAGCGTGGCCATCGCTCTTCTGCGCGAATTCTGGAATCAGGGCATCGGGACAAGGCTCTTTCAGGAAATGATACATATCGCCGAAAAGGATCCTTATCTCACGCAGCTGGAGCTGGAATTTATCGAAGGGAACACACGCGCACGCGCTCTTTATGAAAAAATGGGCTTCCGGATTACCGGCGTAAAACCAAATGCGATCCGCCTGAAAGACGGGACATTGCTTAACGAATATGCAATGATTCGCGAAATCTGAAGGTCGCCCGACTTCCCGATCTCGCCGGCGCTGTGAAGAATATCTGCAATCTGACGGATTATGATCTGCGATATCAAACGCTGATCTTCCCGGATCAGTCCTGTAAAAACAGCCGTTCCATCCAGCCCAGAACCTCCCGCACCCGCTCCCGGTTCAGACTGTAGTAGGAGCGCTTTCCCTGCTGGCGCACCTCGACCAGCCCCTCGTTGAGCAGCTCCTGGGTGTGATAGGAAATGGTGGCTGTGGTCAGCCCGAAGCGTTCCGCCAGTTCTCTGCCGAAATGGGGCGTATGGCTGACGTAAAGAAGGATATCCATTTTCACCGGATCGGCCATCAGTTCCAGGGCCCGGCGCTCGTCGCCTTTTATGGAGCGGATGGCCTTTTCGTTCATCAGGATTCCCATACCCATCTCCAGACAGCCGCCTTCCTTCCTGTCTTCCATGTCCAGACTCAGGAAAGCGCCGCCCACCGCATTCCAGCGGATCAGCAGCCGGTCATAGCCGCTGTGTTCCAGATAAACCCCCATCAGGTTCAGAAACTCCTGCAGGGTATGCGTGTCAAAATAATCCCTCCAGTACCGTTCCCCCTTCTCTTCTTCCGCCTCCATCCTGCTGCGGAAGGGCTCCAACAGTTCTGCCGCCTGCTCAAGAAGCCCCCCCAGCTCCTCCAGGCTTTCTTCCGGGTCCTGAAAGGCGAAAATCATGCGCGCCTTGAATCGCTCCTCCAGCTCCAGCTTCTTCACGCTGACAAGAAAGTTCACCGGCTTTCCGTCCAGCGGTAGCCCCGTATCCGAAGGCATGTAGGAGGAAAAATCCGGGAAGGCGTCAAAGGAATATGCCGCAAGGCCGCTCATCACCTTTTCCTTCATCTCCTGCGCGTTGTCCGTCTCCTCCGCATCGAAGGTACAGAGCAGGTTCCGGGCGAGACATCCCAGACTGTTTTCCTGATAACGTTCAAAATAGCGGCGCATCGGTTCCGTGACAGGAATCTGTCCGGACAGCTCCAGAAGCTCCTTCTGCAGAAGGATTCCCGGTTCCTTTTCCTCTCCGAAACGCCCGAGCTTCGACAGGTATCTGCGCCGTTCCGTCTCATCCACATTCACTGCGAACTCCAGAAGGGACATTGCCTCCTTCATCATGCTGCATCTTCTTCCAAACTCAATCCGCATCCCCTGCTCTCCCTTTCCTTTTTTCGCATCGGTCCTGATTATCCGTATCCCGAAGCCCGCCATCTTTTTCCTGTCCGAAATCATTCAGCCTTTTCAGCGTCCCTTTTCCCATCAGAACGACGGTCACAACGAACACCGGCACCGCAGTTCCCGCCAGCACGCTGACCACAGATGCCCTGGCACAGATGCCGGACACCAGAAATGAGGTGACAGGTACCGCGGCGGTGCATCCGGCATTCATGACGGCGGAAGCCCGTGCCATGTAGGACGTGGGAACCACCCGCAGAAGCAGCACGGAAACCGCCGTATTCGCAAGCCCCACCGACACGCCGAAAAGCAGGCTCGCAGTGAAAAGAACCGGATAAAAGACGGCATCCACAGGATGCGCCAGCCCCAGCCAGGCAAGCACCAAATAATAACTCCCCATCAGTATACCACAGCCCAAAAGAATCCTGTCAATGGATACTTTCCCTTCCTTCGCTTCGTTCCGGCCGCCCGCCGCAGCGGAATACAGACCGGCCCCGAGAAGCATTCCCACCGTGGTACAGATCCCCATTGCGGAAAGGGCGCCGCTTCCCTTCCGGTACACATCCTGAAACAACGCCGCCTGGAGGGCGTTGCAGGGGGTGAGAGCCGCATTCAGAAAAGCGGCGGTCGAAGCGATAAGGAGCAGGGGCTTTGAGGTTCTGATAAACTGCAATCCCTCCTGCAGGGAACGCAGCCAGGCGGACGCACCGCCCTCCCCACTCCCTTCTCCCGCGCAGGCGGCTGCCTCCGGTACCCGGCTCATCAACAGGCAGGCGATGACAAAACAGAGCAGATCCACCACAAGCGTACCTCCGCTTCCCGCTGCAGCGATCAGAAGCCCGGCCGTTCCTGTCCCCGCAAGCTCCATGATCCTGCTGCCAACCTGATACAAAGACATTCCGGAATCGTACTCCTCCGCCTTCAGCAGACCAGACAGAGCAGCCGAAGAGGCGGGCGAAGCAAAGGCTTCCAGCGTGGAAATGAGAAAGGTCCCGGCGATCAATACCGCAGCGTTCAGATTTCCTGTCAGATACAGCCCGAGGAAGATGGCTACCAGCAGCGCCCTCCCCGCATCCGTCAGCGCAATCACCCGCCGTTTGGGAATATGCTCCACAAATGCCCCTGCAAGAGGCTGGAGCAGAATGGTGGGCAGATAGTTCAGCCCCACCGCCAGCGCCGACAGGGAGGCCGAGCCGCTCAGACCGTAAACCAGCCAGCTCAGCAGAAATACATCGATGGAATCCCCGAAGCGGTTCAGCATCCGGGAAATCAGATAGCGCAGAAAGGGACGGTTTTGCCTGATTCCTGTGTTCATAGCATCCTCCTGTTTCAATTTGTTTGAATTTGCTCAAATATATAATTTATATTTTTCT
>CAJFMW010000160.1 GCA_904392525.1 uncultured Eisenbergiella sp. | reverse complement strand
AGGGACGAAAATGACGGGAGAGTGAAGCTTTCGTGCGGACTGCCGGAAAATGAAGCAGCTTTGGCGGAATTCCTGAAAAGGGGAACAATCCGGAGAAAAGCCGGTGTATCTATTCAAAAATAATAGGGAACAGGGACAGAACGGGAAAAAAGCGGAAGACGCTTCGGCCCGTTCTGTCTCTGTTTTACGGTCTGTGTGACATTTCGCTCACCGGGTGAAAAAGCTAACCATTTGCCGGAGGGACAGGAATGAAAGAAGGTGGTATCCTATATGTACATTTCAGGAAGGAGAAGAAATCATGAAAAACGTGGATCTGAAAATCGCAGTTTTACGAAAATCGCGCGGATTCACCCAGCAGGAGCTCGCTGATCTGCTTGGAGTTTCCTTTCAGACGGTGAGCAAATGGGAGAATCATGTAACAATGCCTGATATCACCATGCTTCCGGCGCTGGCGGAGCTGTTTGAGGTCAGCGTGGACGAGCTTCTTGGGCTGAAGCCGCTTGCAGAGGAGGTCTACCTGTCCAGAGGGACGGCGGAAGCGGGCTATTGGGAAGAAAGGGCGGACTGGCTTCTGCGGGTGCGCAAAGACTTCTGGAATGAAGACTATCTTGGCTTTCTGGTAGAAAAGGTGTGGAAGCTTACAGACCCGGTCAGCGTGCTGGACTGTGGCTGCGGGTGCGGGGCGTTCGGCCTGGCTGCACTTCCGCTTCTCCCGGAGGGAAGTACCTATACGGGCATTGATTTCGCGAAAAAGTTGCTGGAAACCGGAAGGCAGCTCTTTGACCGGGCGGGACTTGAAGGAAGATTTGTAAACGGAGATTTTTATGCGTATCCGGTGAAACGAACCTATGACCTGGTGGTCTGCCAGTGTGTGCTGAGGCATGTGAACGACGCGGAAGGCTTTTTGGAGCGGATGGTGAGGCACACGAAACCGGGAGGTCTGGTGGTCTGCATCGAGGTGAATCGGGAGCTGGAATGCGGCGGACTTTACGTGGAGGGAATGGATTATGGGAAGCTTTGCGCTCACGAGGGACTGAAGAAGCTGTGGGCCTGTGAAAAGAAAAAAGAGGGCCGGGACTGGTCGGCTGCCATAAAGGCCGCTCACATGATGAAGCGGCTTGGCCTGAAGGAAATCGGCATCCGCCTGAACGACAGGGTTCACTTTATCAGCCCGGAGACAGAAGAGCCTGCGCAGAATGTGCGTGCGCAAGATGGGCATGCACAGGATGGGCATGCCCAGCAGGTGAAGGATTTCATGGAAATGTCGGGGTGGAAGGCAATGGGCGGAGGAAGCACAGAACGCCCGGAAGAAAGGGAACCGCAGATCCGCGCTTTGATGAGCCGTGGGATGGACAGAAAAGAGGCGGATGAATTTCTGGAGCAGGACGGAAGGCTGGCCCGTTTTTTTGAGAAAAACCGGGATGAGGTCAGCTAAAACGCGCGCAGGACGCTTCACATATCGGCAGAAATGCATGAAACGTCTAAAGCAGCGTGTCCTTCCGATACTGGGAGGGCGTCCTGCCTTCCCGCTTCCGGAAGGTGGAACAGAAGGCGGCTTCGGTGGAAAAGCCGCAGTCCAGAGCGATGCGCTTGACGGAGAGGCTGGTGGACTGCAGCAGGAAGCGGGCCGCACGGATTCGGGTGGAGAGCAGATACTGGTGCGGCGTAAGGCCTGTTGCCTGGGAAAAAACGCGCAGAAAGTGAAAGGGGCTCATTCCGGCCCTTGCGGAGAATTTCTGGAAACCGGCGTCCTGCATGAGCCGGAAGCCGATTGCCGGCCGGATCTGTTCCTTTCTGATGAAGTATGGAAGAAAAAGTTGGAAGAGACCATCGAAGATGTCAACCGTGAGAACTGGTACGCCCATTACCATCTGGGGCTGTTCGCTTTCCGGGATGGGGATATCCCAAAAGCCATCCGGCAGTTTGAGGCATCCAAAGCCTGCCGGAAAATGCATGGGCCCTTCACGGCCTTGCCGCGGCATATCTGGCATGGGCATCCGAAACGGAGGATGGAGAAAAGGCCGGTGCCTTATCGTTATGATTTTAAGGCCATATAGCGGTCAGGACTGGAAAACTTTCCGGAATGGACAAGAACCTGCCACATATTATATAATGATTTTGGAACAGCCGGAACACGTTACAGAAGAATTCAAACAGGCAGGGAGGCTGGGGAAGCTCTCTGTGCGGGAAGGAAGAACGGATGAGAAAATATCTGAAAGTGGCAGCGCTGACAATGGCCTGTGTCATGGTTCTTACCGGATGCGGCAGCAGAACGCGGGAGGCGATGGAAACCGTAACACAGACGGCGGAAACGGAGACTGTGGTGGAAACGGTGCCGGAAACCGAAACGGAGACAGAAAGCGTGGAGGAAGAAACGTTGTCTGTAATCGGGGAGCGGGAAGTGGTGGACGGACAGATGCAGAGCTACCTGACCGGGGAATGGAAGGATGAAGAGGTGGTCACCAGAAGGCCCATCGCCGTGATGATTCCCAACAACGCCCAGGCCATGCCGCAGTACGGGCTTTCCAGTGCGAGCATTATTTATGAGGCTCCCGTGGAGGGACGGATTACCCGTCTGATGGGGATTTTTGAGGATTTTGACGAGCTGGATCACATCGGCCCCGTGAGAAGCAGCCGGGATTATTTTGTATACACCGCTATGGGCTATCAGGCCATTTACTGCAACTGGGGACTTGCGGTTCCCTATGTGGCTGATCTGATCAACAGCGATGCGGTGCAGAATATCAGCGCCGGGGTGGAGGGGATCGAACAGCCGGCGGACGAAGCCTTTGGACGGATCAGCCGTCCGGGCTATGCCACGGAATTTACCGGTTATCTTTTCATCGACGGACTGATGGAGGCTGTGGACCGTCTCGGCTATGACTGGGAATATGACGAGGAGTTCGTACCCCAGCTCACCTTTGCAGCGGACGGCGTCCGGGCGGAATATCCGGATGCTCAGGAGGTTACCGTGATCCGGCCCGGCGGAACGGAAGAAAATTCCGGCGGCTACGGTGCGTACAATCCCTGGTTCGAGTATAACAGCGAAGATCATCTGTACTATCGTTTTCAGGATGGGGAGGCGCAGATTGATGAGAGGACGGGAGAACAGCTCGCTGTGTCCAATGTGATTCTTCAGTACTGCCACGGAGAGGTGCGCGACAGCCATGACTACCTGGCATTCGGCGTGCATGGTGTGGGAACCGCCCTTGTTTTCACGGATGGGAAGGTGATTCCGGCATCCTGGTCCCGCATGGAAGGAGACGGCGTGCCGCCGAAGTTCTACGATGCGGACGGGAATGAGATCGTCTTTAATCAGGGTAAAACCTGGATCTGCAACATCTGGGAGGAGTTCTCCGATTCCGTGGAATTTGAATAACCGGAGGACATCAGAAAACCGGAGGGCAGAACGGAAGGAAAGGAAGCGGACAGCTTGCACGAGCTTGGGATTTTGATGGGAATCATAAAGACCGTGGAAAACTACGCGGTGGAAAATCAGGTGGGAAAGATAGAAAAGCTGGTTCTTCAGATCGGAGAGATTTCTTCCGTGATCCCCGAATATATGCGGAAGGTTTATCCGGCGGCGGTGGAGGATACGCTCCTTGCGGAGGCAGAGCTTGAGATTGAGATCCTGCCCGCCAACGCGGAGTGCAGAGATTGTGGAAACATTTTTCACGCCACGGTGACAGGCGGCATCTGCCCGGACTGCGGAAGCCGGAACATGCATCTGATCAGCGGCAGGGATTTTTTCATCAAGGAGATCGTATGCAGCAGCCAGGAAACATGAAAACGGAATTGCAGGCCATTTTGGAGCGCCTGCGGCGTGATGTGAAAAATTACCGCCTGGCGGCTGCCGCTTTTCTGATTTATGCGGTGGTGGTTACCCTTCTGTTCGGAACGATCTGTCCGCTGGCCGCCATGACAGGAATGCCCTGTCCGGGCTGTGGAAGCACCAGAGCGTTGTTTTTCGTGCTGACAGGGCGGTTTGTCGAAGCGTTCCACTATAATCCCTGCATTTATCTCTGGATTCTTCTGGCGGCTTATGTGGGCTGGCAGCGCTATATCCGGGGGAAAAAAGCGGCTGGGGCACTTTCGCTTACAGGTGCGGTTGCGGCCGCCATGATTCTTGTCTATTTGTATCGGATGGCGGTGGACTTTCCCGGGAACCCGCCCATGGTCTATCGGGAGGAGAATGTGCTGGCGGGGCTGATCCCCGCATATGATGAACTGATGAGACGGCTGTTTTTGCCCTGAATGTCGATGCCGGGCAAGGACAGCCGAAAAAAAGAAAGAGGAGGAAGATTTGATGGACGACAGAGAATGGCAGACGGGGATTAACAATCCAGGAGAAGGAAACAGCAGCGGAGCGGATGGCCCCGTTGAAAACTCTTCACCGGACGGCTGGCAGAATGCCGGACAGGGATGGAATGGATATGAAGGAGAGGGAGTGAATCCGCAGCAGAACGGCGGTCAGTATCAGAATGGAAATCCCGGATATTTTCCGCGCAGTCCCTATCAGGGAGCGCCGCTGCGTCCGGATGGACGTGTGGACGGGCCGGAAGAACCGATCAAGGTATCCGAGTGGCTCATCACCATGCTGGTGCTCGCTATCCCCTGTGTAAATCTGATCATGCTGTTTGTATGGGGCTTTGGCGGGGCTGAGAAGCGTAGCAAATCCAATTATTGTAAGGCGTATCTGATCTGGATGGCGATCGGTTTTGTCATTTGCATTCTTTTTTATATTGTGGTTATTGCGGGAATTGTAGCCGGAATGAGCTGAGCAAATTGAAAAATAAAAAGCCGGGAAAACCGATGCGTACTGCAACGGGATATCCCGGCTTTTGGATGTCAGCAGGCTGTTCGTGGCGCTTTCGCTGATGAGAGAGTTTTATGTTATCGCGTCCATCTGCCGGAAGCGCCGCAGGGAAGAATCAGTCCGTTTTCTGTTACGGGAAGTCCGATTTCTCCGGCTTCTACATGTCCGCCGAAGGAAGGCGTAATGCACAGATTCATCATATAAGAGAGCACGGCGGGCTGCAGCCCTGTGGTGTAGGAATTAATGAGAAAGAAGCGGGCATCTTTGGAAAGAAGCTGGGTACACAGTTGCACGAAGGGGAAGATGCTTTCCTCGATCTTCCAGATTTCGCCCTTCGGCCCTCTTCCATAGGAAGGTGGATCCATGATGATGCCGTCGTAGGTATTTCCCCTCCGGATTTCCCGTTCCACAAATTTAACGCAGTCATCCACCAGCCAGCGGATGGGAGCGTTGCTCAGCCCGGAGGCTGCGGCATTTTCTTTGGCCCAGGTCACCATTCCTTTGGAAGCGTCCACATGGGTGACGCTGGCGCCGGCAGCTGCCGCACTCAGGGTGGCGCCGCCCGTATAGGCGAAGAGGTTGAGCACCTTCAGCGGACGCCCCGCGTTTGCGATGATATCGGAAAACCAGTCCCAGTTGACAGCCTGTTCCGGAAACAGGCCGGTATGCTTGAAGCTGAAAGGTTTGAGCCGGAAGGTGAGATTCCGGTAATGGATGCTCCATTCCTGAGGAAGATCAAAAAACTCCCACTCCCCGCCGCCCCGGCTGCTTCTGTGGTAATGGCCATTTGGTTTCGTCCAGCCGGGATGCTTTCGTTCTGACTTCCAGATCACCTGAGGGTCGGGACGCACCAGCAGATATTTTCCCCAGCGCTCCAGCTTTTCTCCGCTGCCCGTATCGATCACTTCATAGTCTTTCCAGTTATTCGCTGTCCACATAATAGATTTTAAATCTCCTGTTTTTCATTTTCCTGTCTGCCTATCACTATACACGGTCTGTCCCTGCTTTGCAACCGCCTGCCGGTGTCCAGGGATGGTTCAGGTGAAGACCTGGCTGCTTTTCCGATCCCGCGTCCCTGATATTCCGGAAGTACCGCCATGTCCTGAATGTACCAGTACATGGCGCCATCTCCCACAAGCCGTCCCATTCCGACGGCTTTTCCCTCGCAGAAGGCGGTTACACTAAAGAGTCCTGTTCGAAGAGCGGCTTCCGCCTGAGGCAGAGGAATGGCGACCCGTCCGACTGCGATGCGGAGTCGGATGAAATCCTCCGGGCTCAGACAGTTTTCCCGATATTGAATCTTCATGTTCATGCTCCTTTCGGCAGAATGGCGGCTGATCTGTAATTTTATACTATTTCCCGGGCGGCAGTGTTGTCAATCCTTTGTTTGATAAAATAAAGAGGTATATAAATAAGGAAAAGACAAAGGCAGCTGATCCATCTTGCCTGGTCGGGCAAGACTTTGTATAATAACCATAACAGAAAAAGGAAGGGACTCTGCAGATGCGGCAGCGTTCCGGAAAAGGGGGAAAACATGTATCAGATCAAAAAAAATCAATCCAGACAGGAGATCGACTCCTGCGAACTTTTTCACATCACCCATTATATGTGGAACAGCAAAAGAAGGCCTGCAGTTTCCGGAAAAATGGGTTACATACCGGGAGAGGGCTTCTATGTCCGCATGGTCTGCGAAGAAGAAAATCCGCTGACAACCTATACGAATTATATGGATCGAGTATGTAACGACAGCGCGATGGAGGTTTTTCTGGCGTTCCCGGAAGAAGGGGAGAGCCTCAGCAATAACGTGATGTATCTGAATTTCGAAGCGAATTCCAACGGTGCGCTGTATGCGGCTTATGGAAAGGGGAGAAAGGGCAGAAGCCCCATGCCGGAAGAATATCTGCCCCTCTGTGATATGCGGGCAGAGGTGAAAAGCGAGAGCTGGAGTCTGTCATTCCTGATTCCGGAAGCGTATTTGAAAAAGGAATGCGGCGTGAAGGAGCTGAATGAAAACACAGAGATGTACTGCAACTTTTATAAGATTTCCGAAACGCCGGAAATTGAGCACTACGGGAGCTTCCATCTGATTGAGAATCCGACGCCCAATTTCCATCTGCCGCTTTATTTTGAACGGTGTCAGATTGGCTGACGGCGGAAAGGTCAGAATATGAAAATACGGCCATATATGGAAAAAAGGGATTTTGAATATCTGGAAAAGTGGTGCGGTGATGCGAGAGTTCATGCTCTTTGGTGCGCGAACCTGTTTCCTTATCCTTTGACGAGTGAAGGCCTTCGTAATGAGCTTGAAAAGAATGCGGAGGAGTGGGGAGAGTGCGCATATGTAGCAACAGAGGATGACGGGAAACCGGTTGGATTTTTTTGTTATTCTGTCGATGTGGAAAGCAATGTGGGATTTTTTAAGTTTATCATAATTAATTCCGAAAAACGTGGCATGGGTTATGGGCAGAGGATGCTGAAACCGGCTCTGCGCTATGCTTTTGAGATAACAGGAGTCAAAGCGGTGCGGCTGAATGTATTTAAAGAAAATGAAAGCGCCTGCCGTTGTTATGAAAAAGCCGGATTTTCTGAAAAAAGCGTGGAAGAAAACGTATTTTCATACCAGGACGAAAGGTGGAGCAGATGCAGGATGGAACTCCGGAAGGACTAAGGTGGAGCCGAAGGGGATGATCCTTCCGGAGTTTTTTCTCTTCATGAATTCACATGCTCATGTATAAACCCCATCGTCATTCCCTCCATCCGTCTGTCCCCATCTTTCGAAAAGCCATGCCCTTCGTTTTGGAAAATTTCAAGTCTGGCATTGGGATACCGGGAGGCCGCCCATTCGCTGTAGGAAAGCGGCACCATATCATCCTCCGTCCCATGCATGATCAGAACATCCTTCGGAAAGGTGCCAATCTCCCTTTGGATGGAAAAGTCATGAATGGACTCGAAAAATACGCGGCCAAGCGGCATGCCCCAGAGATCCTGTGTGTCGGGAATTTCCTCCCGTGTGGGAAAACGTTTTTTCCAGTCGTCAGCGATGCAAAACGCAGGATAAAGCAGGATCAGTCCTCGGATGTCGCTGCCCCGTTCCTCCGCGGCAACTTTACCTCATCCAGAACGGCATACAGATCCTCTTTTTCGGTAAAAAGCGTCATTTCCGTTGTGGCAAATCCGCTTCGGTCCCTGAGGCTTCCGCCGCAAAAGGTAAAGCAGACGGCTCCGATTCCATTTTTTGCAAAATATGAAGCAGAAGAGTCAAAGTCTGTTTTACAGCCATTATAGCCGTGGCTGAAGAGGATGACCGGGAACCTGTGAGCGGCCTCCGGCCTGTAAAAAACGGCGTCAACGCATCTTCCATGATGGGGGATTTGAAATTCCTGAATTTGCATGATACTTTTCTCCTTTTCCGGCAGAGGACCCGTCGGTGTTGTTCTTTTTCCTTATTATAATAACTTTCATGCCTGTCGGTTGTTGTTTTCAATATAGCGTATCATACCCGCGCCGCTATGATCATCCGGTCTTGCTTCAAATCCCAGTTTTTCATAGAAGCCTTCCCTGCCCTTGGCCGCCATAAGGCCGACCGTGGTAAAAGTTCCGGCGGAGGTGTGCAGATAAATATGCTGAAGCAGTCTTTTCACAATGCTTTTTCCGATTCCCTTCCCCTGATACTCCGGAAGCACCGCCATGTCCTGAATATACCAGTACATGGCACCATCTCCCACGAGCCGTCCCATTCCGACTGCTTTTCCCTCGCAGAAGGCGGTCACGTTATAGAGGCCTGCCCGCAGGGCGGCTTCCGCCTGCGGGAGAGGTGTGGCGACACGGCCCACTGCGATGCGAAGCCGGATGAAATCTTCCGGACTCAGACAATTTTCTCTGTATTCTATGTCCATGCTGCTATCCTTTCTCTGTGGATTTGCCGTTACGATGTATTTTTATACTACTTTCCGGATAACGGTGTTGTCAATCCAATATTGATTGAAATGCGCTTCTGAACGGCGGCAACGACAGGAATACGGTTGGGAAAGAGAATGATCCTATTTTAGCCGTACAAAATCATTGCGGAATACGGTTCGATAACCAGAAATCGTCATTTTAACCGTACTAAAAAGGGAAGCAGTACGGTGCTGAGAGCAAAAATTATTTTTTTGTCCGTATGAAGCAGGTTATTGCTACGGTGTATATAACGAAAATAGTGATTTTATCCGTACACCAGAACTTTTTCTACGGTTAAAAAAGCGCGAATTCTGTTTTAAACCGTATCAGAGAGTCGTCCACGCGAGGGCCGCCATGCGCAGCTCGATGCCGCTACCGCTTCATCTCGCTGTCGGGCTTCGCCCTATGGGAATATTTGCAAAAACTGTGCTCCGTGAGCAAGCTCCCGAGCGCAGTTTTAGAGAGTCGTCCACGCGGGGGCCGCCATGCGCAGCTCGATGCCGCTACCGCTTCATCTCGCTGTCGGGCTTCGCCCTATGGGAATATTTACCAAAAAACTGCTTCGCAAGCAAGCTTGCACGCAGCTTTTCGGCAAATATTCCCGCATGGCTCAACTTTTGCACATTTTTTTAAAAATCCCCTTGCATTTTCGGGAAACACCCGGTATAATACTACGTGCTGTGACATGATAGCTGTGAAGCGTGAGGTTGCTGCCGCGAGGCAGGTTTTTCCGTGGAGCGAATGTCAAGAGGCCGGAACGTTGCCCGGCCGCGAAACCTGACGACAAGTCACTGTACAAACAATAAGGTCTGTAGATATACAGAAACAACCGCTGTGAAAAAGTCCGAAAGAAGGGTATGATGAGCCCTGA
>CAJFMW010000159.1 GCA_904392525.1 uncultured Eisenbergiella sp. | reverse complement strand
GGAGCTGCTTCGTGAATTTTTCTATGCGGTATCCTACAGTGCGGGAATGAACCTGCACATCCGCATGCTGTCCGGAAGCAACGGACATCATATGGCGGAAGCCATGTTCAAGGCCTTTGCGAAGGCGCTGGATATGGCATGCAGGAAGGATGGCCGCATTGAAGGCGTGCTCAGCACCAAGGGAAGCCTGTAAAACGGAGATTTTTTGCTCCGGAAGATTCCCGCCTGAACGAAGAAAAAACGATGCGTATCGGAAAGGAACATACATATGCTGAAAAAGAAAATGATATCCTGCATTTATCTGTATCAGAAGCGCGCAGTGGCAGGCATACAGGATCGCAGCGAGCTGAGCCCGGACCCGGTGGCGCTGGCAGAAAGCTATGCGGAATGGAAATGCGATGAAATTCTGGTATATGATCTTTCTGAAGACGATGCTTCCCATGAGGAGGCCATCGATCTGATCCGGGAAATCTGTTCCGCGGTTCCCATTCCCGTCATCGGCGCAGGACGCATCCGCAGAATGGAGGATGTGAAAAAGCTCCTGTATGCGGGCTGCAGGCAGGCCGTTCTGGATTATGACAGACCGGACAACGTGGAACTGACGAAGGAGGTTTCCCTGAAGTTCGGTCCGAACCGGCTGCTTGCCAGGATTGGAAACGAACGGGCGTTGGAAGAAGCCGCCGTCTGGCTGAAAGACCGTGTGAGCGGCGTGCTTCTGACGGATATCTCCGCCATGAAAACTGCCGTCCGGATCAGCCCCGTTCCCGTCATCGTGGTTCCGCCGGACATTTCTCTGGATAAGCTGATGGAAATCCTGAAGCTTGAAAATGTGGGCGGCATCGCCGGGAAACTGGTCAACGACAACATCCATGAGCTGGAAGCCATCCGGAAGCTTTCTGCGGATGGCTTCGCCTCAGAGGAAGAAGAAGCGTCCGCCCGTGAGGACGAATGTCCGGTTCAGGCCGCCTTTACCTGGCAGGAGCTGAAGAAAAATTCCGACGGCATGGTTCCGGTCATCGTCCAGGACTGCCGGACGGATGCAGTGCTGATGCAGGCCTACATGGACGAGGAAGCCTACGAGGCCACCATACGCACCGGAAAAATGACCTATTTCAGCAGAAGCCGCGGACAGCTCTGGGTGAAGGGAGAGACCAGCGGACACTTCCAGTATGTGAAATCCCTGTACACCGACTGCGATTATGATACCATTCTGGCGAAGGTGGTACAGATCGGCCCGGCCTGCCACACCGGCTCTTACAGCTGCTTTTTCAATGAAATTCTCTCCGCTCCGGAAGGGGACGGAGAGCTTCCCCACAATCCCGCAAAGGTTTTTGAAGAAGTCTTCGGCGTGATTCAGGACCGGAAGGAGCATCCGAAGGAAGGCTCCTATACCAACTATCTGTTTGACAAGGGAATTGACAAGATCCTGAAAAAACTGGGAGAGGAAGCGACGGAAATCGTCATCGCGGCAAAAAATCCCAATCCCAATGAAATCAAATATGAGATCTGCGATTTTCTCTACCACATGATGGTGCTGATGGCAGAAAAAGACATCACCTGGGAAGAAATCATGGAAGAGCTTGCCAAGCGCTGACAGCCATGCAGGCTTTCATACAGAACGGGCGAAATGTCAATTGACATTTCGCCTTTTCCTTTGTATGATGGATAACTGAAAATAGTTCTTTTTTGAACAAATGAAATTGCAAGAAATGAGGCGATACTATGAAAAAGGCACAGACAAAGGAGGCCGATCTGGGGAACGGTCCCATCGGCAGCCTTCTTTTTAAGCTGGCCCTTCCGGCCATTGTGGCCCAGATCATCAATGTCATGTACAATATGGTGGACCGTATGTACATCGGGCATATTAAGGACATCGGTCCCGACGCCCTCACCGGCGTGGGCGTTACCATGCCGCTCATCATGGCGATTTCCGCTTTCGCGGCTCTGGTGAGCATGGGCGGCGCGCCGAGAGCCTCCATCATGATGGGAAAGGGAGAGAAGGACAATGCGGAAAAAATCCTGGGAAACTGCACCACCATGCTGGTTCTCATGGCGCTGGTCCTGACCGCCGTCATCCTGATCTTCGGCCAGCCGCTCCTCCTCATGTTCGGAGCCAGTGAAAACACCATCGGTTACGCATGGGATTATATGAAAATTTATGCCATCGGCACGATTTTCGTCCAAATTTCCCTGGGACTGAACGCGTTCATCAACGCGCAGGGCTTCGCCATGACAGGTATGTGCACCGTGGCCATCGGCGCCGTCTGCAACATCATCCTGGACCCCATCTTTATCTTCGGCTTCCACATGGGCGTACAGGGCGCTGCGCTGGCAACCATCCTGTCACAGGCTGTTTCCTTCGTATGGGTTCTCGTTTTCCTCACCTCGAAGAAAACCACCCTGCGGATCCGGGTGAAAAACCTGAAACTTTCCGCTCCGGTCATCCTGCCCAGCATCGGACTCGGCGTTTCTCCGTTCATCATGCAGTTTACGGAAAGCGTGATTTCCGTCTGCTTTAACACATCCCTCCAGAGATACGGCGGCGATATCGCGGTGGGTGCCATGGCAATCCTCACCAGCGTCATGCAGTTCTGCATGCTGCCCCTGCAGGGTCTGACCCAGGGCGCCCAGCCCATCGTCAGCTTCAACTATGGCGCGGGCAAGCTGGAACGGGTGAAAAAGGCCTTCCGCCTGCTGCTGGCGGCATCCCTGTGCTACAGCACGCTTCTGTGGGCAATCGCCATGTTCCTTCCCCAGGCGTTCATCGCCATCTTCACCAGCGATCCGGAGCTGACCAGCTATACCGTCTGGGCCATCCGGATTTATATGGCGGCATCGCTTCTGTTTGGCATCCAGATCGCCTGCCAGCAGACCTTCATCGCCCTCGGCAATGCGGTCACATCCGTATTCCTGGCGCTCCTGCGGAAGGTCATCCTGCTGATCCCGCTGATCTTCATCCTGCCGCTGTTTCTGACCAACAAGCCCTTTGGCGTATTCCTCGCAGAGCCCGTGGCTGACACCATTGCTGTGACTGTGACAGCCCTGCTGTTCCTGCGGCAGTACAGGAAGCTCTCCACGGGCAATGGATATCCTTCATCAGCGGAAAATGATTAAAACTGAGCCTTACATATGAGTCGGCCGGAAAGGTACGCTTAACATCCTTTGGATGATTCCGGAATACCTTTCCTGTCCGGCTCATATTTTTTATAAAGAAAAATGCGTATGAACGCTTCGGAGGCAGCATGCAGGACGCCAGAACCAGGCGCAGGCTGGAGCTGATGCGGCTGATCCGCGAGGAAAACCACAGCAATCAGCAGCGCATCCGTGCCAGAGAAGAAATCCTATACGGAAAGAGCGACAGCTATCAGAACGAGAATCCCTATATGAACGAAACCGGATATGACTATCCGCTGACCGCAGCGGAATACGGAGGAGGGCAGAGCAGAGGAAGCGTATCCTCCTTCGGCATCCGCTTCCTGCTGGCGGCAATCCTGTTCGGTTTGTACTTTTACAGCAAAACACAGGGCGTGAACATCCTGGGGCTGAACGCCGCGCAGGTTGAAACGGCGGTGGAAGAGCAGGGAGATCAGCTGGTTGACTTTATTGGTCAATTTTTATCATAATTGTATGTGCTTGACCGACTTGGTCAATCCTCTTAACACACACTATCTCGTAAAATTCCTGCGTTATCGAAAAGGATTCTCTTCTTTAAAACCTCTTCTCGCCTTTTCCAGGTATCCATGCTATACTGACGGTGAAGCAGGAAATGTGGTTTTTCTGGAAGGAAGTCTAAAAGTATGAGCAAATATTTCAATACAAACGGTTGTTGTGATCCCGGACGACATTATATGATTAATCTTTCCGCACGTCTGTATGAAGTAAAACAAATGATAGATGACGGACAATATTTTTCCATAAACCGGGCAAGACAGTATGGTAAAACCACTCTGATTCACGGCCTTGTCGATTTTCTTCGGAATGATTATGAGGTTCTGAGTCTGGATTTTCAAACGCTCAGTTTTGAGGACTTTAAAAGTGAGTCCTATTTTGCTGCCGCCTTTTCTAGAGAGCTTCTGGAAGCCTCCGATCATATCCCAGATTCTGTCAGAGAAAATCTGGAAAGATTTTCTGAGGAGCCCGATCCGGCAATCACCCTGTCCATTTTATTTAAAACGCTGATCCAGTGGTGCGAGCTCTCAGAACGGAAAATCGTATTGATTATTGATGAAGTTGATTCTGCGACAAACAATCAGGTATTTCTTGATTTTCTTTCTCAGCTGCGTGCTTATTATCTGAAACGTGATCGGACGACAACCTTTCAGTCCGTTATTCTGGCCGGAGTATATGATGTAAAAAATATCAGGCGAAAAATCCGTCCGGATGAAGAACACAGAACGAACAGCCCCTGGAATATAGCGGCTGATTTTCTTGTTGATATGAGCTTTTCTGTTTCTGAAATTGCTGGAATGTTGCAGGAATACGAAGACGATCACCATACAGGAATGGACATTTCGCTTATGTCTGAATTGCTGTATGCCTCTACTTCCGGATATCCTTATCTGGTATCCCGGTTATGTAAGCTGATCGATGAAAGGGTTTCCGGTACAAAGGAATTTCCGGATAAAACCGGCGCCTGGACAAAGGCCGGTTATCTGGAAGCCGAGAAGCAGCTCCTCACAGAGCGAAATACTCTTTTTGAATCATTGGTGAATAAGCTGACCGACTATCCACAGCTTCGAACCGTACTTTACGAGCTTCTGTTTACCGGAAAGACGATCCCTTATAACCCGCTCAACCAGTATATCGATACGGCTGAAATGTTTGGTTTTGTCAAAAATAACAATGGTAATGCCGTCGTTGCCAACCGTATTTTTGAATCCGTCCTGTACAATCTGTTCCTGTCACAGGAATATATGCAAAGCAGAGAATATGATGCCGGATTACAGGAGAAGAATCAGTTTATTGTCAAAGGGCATCTGAACATGAAAAAAGTCCTTGAAAAATTTGTTGAACATTTCACCTCACTGTATGGCGATCGGGAAGAAACTTTTTTGGAAGAAGACGGAAGAAGATACTTTATGCTTTATATAAAACCGATAATAAACGGTACGGGAAACTGCTACGTAGAGCCTGAAACCCGGAACCGGGAACGTATGGATCTGGTTATTGATTATCGGGGAGAACAATTTGTCATAGAATTGAAAATCTGGCGGGGAAACGCTTACAATACAAGAGGAGAAATGCAGCTTTCCGGATATCTTGATTATTTTCATCTGCAGAAGGGATATATGCTCAGCTTTAATTTTAACAAAACAAAGCAGATCGGTTTGAAGGAAATTACCGTTGGAGATAAGCTTCTGATTGAAGCAGTTGTTTGATTTCCATATGGCAGACAACCAGACAAAGGGTGAATGATAATATGATTGCATTAATCGCAGCTTTATCCAAAAACCGGGTAATCGGAAAAGAAGGCCGTATTCCATGGAAGATAAAAGGGGAGCAAAAGCGCTTCAAAGAACTTACCACCGGAAATGTGGTAATCATGGGCAGACGTTCTTATGAGGAAACCGGCAGACCATTGCCCGGCCGTACCACCATCGTGGTTTCCTCCACGAAGGACTTTACAGGTGAAAACTGTTATACTGCACATTCCCTGGTTGAAGCAATCCGGCTTGCGGGCGACCGCGATATATTTGTTTCCGGTGGAGCAGGACTTTATGAAGAAGCGCTTCCAATTGCGGACAGGCTGTATATTACAGAAATCGACGATTTTTTTGATGGCGATGCTTATTTCCCTGCTTTTGATGAAAAGGATTATAAAAAAGAAATCGTCGCAGAGTTTGGCGGAGAAATTCCATACATCTATGTGATATATTCCAGAGATGTCAAAACAAAGCTTATCAGTTTTGATCTGGACGACACATTAATCAGAGGAATTCATTCCGTCATGCTTCCATGCATTCTAAACGGCAGAGAAAAGGAGCATGCGGTCATTCAGGAACAGGAAGAAAACGGAGAGCTGGATTATGAAGCGGCAGACCACCTTAGAGCAGAACTGTTTTTGGGCCTGCCTGAAGCAGAAATAAAGAAACGCTTTCTGCAAATTGCCAGGCCTCTGGAGCACATTCCTGAAACTATCCGCTTTTTGCATAAATGGAATATAAAGTGTCTGTTGATTACGGTCGGACCGATTCAGGTGGCAAAAGCGGTTTCCGAGATTTATGGATTTGACGGTTATTATGGAAGCGATTACGAAGTGAAAGACGGCATATTCACTGGAAAGATTCTGGAATATATACGTGCAGAAAATAAGATGAACTGTCTGACTGATTTCTGTGAAAAAAATTCCATTGATCTTAATTCCTGCGTTGCAGTAGGTGATGGAGCAACGGATATTCCGTTGTTTCAATGCTGTGGGGCTTCTATCGCTTTAAATGCATCTGAGCAGGCAAAAGCGGCTGCGTCTGTTTCTCTTGAGACAGACAGCCTTTGGGATATTCTGAAATACATAAAGTAGCAGGGACGAGAATTGCATGAACCAAAATCCAATTCATAATATGACAATGGAAGAAATTGCGGAGATCGGGGAGGCCTTTGCGGATTATCCTTACAAAAACGGAGAATGCGGCCTGAAAGACATCCTCGGCGGCAGGGGCAAAACAGCCCGGTATATCAATGCCTTTATGCAGGCGGCGCTAAAGGCCGGCTGGATTTATCCGGTGGGCGAAGGAAGGGAGGCTTTCATCGCCGTCAGGACTTCTGACCAGCGTGTTCCGGCCATGACGATGCTGAGCTTTCTTTGCAGCGTTATCCGCATTCTCGGTTTCAGGGGCGCTTTCCGGCTGATGAAACAGCTG
>CAJFMW010000158.1 GCA_904392525.1 uncultured Eisenbergiella sp. | reverse complement strand
CAAAATGATCTCGCCCTCCCTGTCGGTAAAAATTTCCAGCGGATCGCTCTCCCGGATGCGCAGGGTTCTCCTGATTTCCTTCGGGATGACGATCCGGCCGAGATCATCTATCCTTCTGACAATTCCTGTTGCTTTCATACTTTCCCAATTCCTCCGATTTCTGAGAATGATACTTCCATCCTGCGTTTTTTGCTGTCCTTGCAGGTATTTTATGCCGATATCTGCTTCCGACATCTGAGGTATGCCGTTTTACCATGCTGTTAGTATCTGTCAGAATTGGAGAATTATGCGCCGGATCCGGGATTTTCCGAATGGGAAAAAGCCGTCATAAAAAATCACAGCCTTTTTCCATCCTCATAAGCCCGCCGCATGAGCTCACTCCCTTCGCCACATGGCGTCTGGGAGGTATGTATGAGAACGTCCTTCACCTGCATGCCTCTTGCTTCAAAATCATGCAGGTACCAGTCATATGCCTTCCGATACGCGTCCGGGTCCGCATTTCCCTGAGAGAATACGCCCACCACCTGAATACCGGGGTGAATGCGGGGAATCCCCTTTCCATCCGCCATCATCATCAGGCAGTAATGCCGGTTCATGTAAGTGATCATCGGGCCGGCGATCTGGCCGCAGTAATTGGGAGCAGCCAAAACCAGTGCGCCGCATTCCTGCAGATCCTTCCAATAAGGCTTCAGATCATCCTCCAGAACGCAGTCACACCAGTGTGCCTTGCAGTAGCCGCAGGCCTGACAGCCACGCACATTCATGTCTTTCAATGCATAAATTTTTACCTCATGTCCTGCCTCTGCTGCTCCGCGCAGAACCTCACGCGCAACAGTCGAGGAAGGTCCGTGTTCATGAGGACTTCCCAGAATACCAAGTACCTTCATAGCTTCCTCCCCTTTCTGCTTTTTCTACAAAAACATCGAAAACACCACCGTCACGATTCCGCAGATGCCGATGGCAAGGCCGCTCATGGCCCCTTCCGTCTCTCCGATTTCAATGGCCTTGGAAGTGCCTACCGCATGGCTGCAGGCGCCGATGGCAAGGCCCGCCGTCATGGAGTCCTTCACCCGGAAAATCCGGATCAGAAAAGGCGCAAGAATGCTCCCCATGATTCCGGTCAGAATGACCGCCGCCACCGTGATGGAGGAAATGCCCCCATGGCTTTCCGCGATTCCCACCGCAATGGGAGTAGTCACCGATTTGGGAAGAAGAGACCAGGTCATCGCCTCGTCCAGTCCAAACAGACGGCAGAGGAGAAACACGCTCCCCATGGAGGTGATTGAACCCACCACGCAGCCCGCCAGGATCGGCAGCCAGTTCTTTTTCAGAAGCTCCATCCTCGTATACACCGATACCGCCAGACAGCTTGTGGCAGGCGCGAGAAACATATTGATGATGCTCCCCCCCTCATTATAGCTCTCATAAGGGATTTTAAACAGCAGAAGCACCCCTGACACCAGAACGATGGCGATAATCAGGGGATTACAGATCACAAGCCCCGTCTTTTTCTGAATCCACACACCGATGGAAAACGCCACAATGCTGAGGGCGATTCCAAAAAATGGAGAAGCAAACAGTTCAGACATATTCCTGCCTCCCTTCCGTCCCCTTTTCGGGTTTTTTCTTTCCCCGGTTCTGAAGCCTCAGCACGCCGCGGACCGTCCAGGCGGTCGCCGCAAAGGTAAGGATCGTGGTAAGGAAACAGATCAGAAGCAGTTTTCCCACATTTCCCTTCAGCACGTCAAAATAGTTGATGATGCTCACTCCCGCCGGAATGAAGAAAAAAGCCATGTTGGAAAGCAGGAAATCCGATTTTTCCCGGATATGTTCCACCTTCAGCACCCGGAAGGCGAGCAGAATAAATAGAAGGATCATTCCGATTACACTTGCCGGAAAGGCAAAGGGCAGGAAAGCTTCAATGATTTCGCTCACCCAGCATAGCGCAAAAATGATCCCGATCTGATAAATGATCTTCATACATCTTTTTTCCTCTCGTAAGACTTCCGCATAAATTTACCACTTTTTCAATGTATTGACAATCCCTGATTTCCCTTCTGCGGGATGCCCCTTTTGTGTCTGGTACGCACGTGGGACTGTAACCTGTTTACATTTTGATGATTTCTTTCCGAAGCGCCTGTGATATAGTAATTTCAAACGAATGCGGCCGATCTGATACGCTCCGGCTGCGACAGGAAGGGGGCAAACAGATGAACCGGATACTGATCATTGAAGATGAAGAGGCCATCTCAGAACTGATTGGAATGAATCTGGAGGCGGCGGGCTATGAGACAGTACGCCTCATGGACGGTCTTGCCGCGCAGGCCTGGATTGAATCCTACAGACGGCGGCCGGGGAATGGGGAAGAACAGATCGCTCTTGCGCTGGTGGATGTGATGCTTCCGGGACGGGACGGTTTCGCCCTTCTGGAGGATCTGAAGCAGGCAGGCATTCCGGTGATCTTTCTGACTGCGAAATCGGATGTGGCAAGCAGGGTACACGGGCTGAAAAGCGGAGCGGAGGACTACATGGTAAAGCCCTTTGCCGTGCTGGAGCTGCTGGCACGGGTGGAAAAGGTTCTGGAACGGACCGGCCGTGGGCGGGATGTGCTGTGCATCAGGGACGTGAAAATCTACAGAAAAGAACACCGGGTGACCCGAAACGGTGTGGATGTGGCACTGAAGCCCATGGAATATGAACTCCTGGTCCTTCTGGCGTCAAACCGGAACGTGGCGTTTACCAGACAGCAGCTTCTGGATCAGGTATGGGGCGGGGATTATTTCGGGGAAACACGCACGGTTGACGTCCATATCGGCTGTCTTCGCAGGAAGCTGGGCTTTCACGATGTGATACGGACCATTCCGAAAACGGGCTACCGCCTGGAGGGATAGTTATGAAACTGCGAACAAAACTGGTGCTGGTCTCCGCCACCGTTCTTTTTCTGGCCTCCGGCCTGTCCGGCGCGGCAATGATGGCGGATACCCTGCGTTTTCATGAAGTACAGGCCGCAGAGAGCGGCCGCGCCCAGCTTACCGCGGCTGCAAATGCCATAGGCAGCCAGATGGAAAGCAGCAGAATTCTGGAATACGGCGAGGTAACCAGAACGGCTTATTTCCATTTCCTGCTGGACAAATATGACGCGTCCCGTTTTCTCCTTCTTGAAAACGACATCGTCCTGTGCAATCAGACGGACTATGAATTTGTGGAAGGCGGTACGGAGGGCTGGAACGGGGAAGAGGTCCAGAGTCTCATACAGAAAACGGACGGAAGGCGTCTTCTGATCTGCGGCAGGAGAATTCCCATGGAAACCGCGGATTCATATTCTCTGGTGATGATTCAGGACATTTCCGGAATCTATCAGGACGCGCTGCGGCGGATCCCGGTTCTGGCCGCAATCTGTCTGACGGCGTCCCTGGCAGCCTCTGCCGCACTTTCTCTGCTTGCCCGCAGACTGCTCTCCCCTCTGGAGCGGCTGAGATACGCCGCAGTCCGGATCAGTGAGGGCGATATGTCCTGCCGTGCCCCTATTTCGGGCCATGACGAGGTCACAGCGCTGGCCTGCGCCTTCAATCACATGGCTGACCGGGTGGAGGAGCAGATGGAGCTTCTGAACCGGGCGGCTGAACAGCGCACCCAGCTTCTGGGCAGTCTGACCCATGAAATCAAGACGCCCATGACCTCCATCATCGGTTATGCGGATACCCTGCTTCACGTCCATCTGTCCGAAGATGGAAAAGCCCGCGCGCTCAGGCATATTTATGAGGAGGGCCGCAGGCTGGAACGGCTGTCCTCCAAACTGATGCTGCTGATCGGTCTGTACGAAAACGACAGCATTCAGATGAAAGAAACGGAGCTTTCCGAGCTGTTTGAACGGGTTCACAGGCTGGAAGCCTGTCAGCTGAAACGCCAGGAAATGGTTCTGGAGGTTTCCAGCTTTTCCGGGACCAGGCAGGTGGATGCGGATCTTTTTGAAAGTCTGCTGGTAAACCTGATTGACAATGCCATCCGGGCAGGGCATCGGGGCGGACGTATCCGTCTGATCCGTCTTGCACAGGACGGCCGGAGGGGAGAACGGATTCTGGTACAGGATGACGGAAAGGGAATTCCCCCGGAAGAAATGGAAAAGATCACGCAGCCCTTTTACATGGTGGACAAATCCAGAAGCAGAAAAGAGGGCGGCGCCGGCCTGGGTCTGGCCCTGTGCAGCCGCATTGCCGCCCTCCACAACCTGCGCCTTTCCATCGAAAGCCGCCTTGGAGAAGGAACCACCGTGACGCTGGAATTTCCGATTGACAGCGTACCGGAAAACGGTGATTCTCCGTCCTGACTTTTTTGAATGGCAGAAAAAGAATTGCCTGACGGCAGATGTTTACAGAACGTTTCCATTCCGCTGCATACTTTTTACAGGCCGCTGCGGTATGCTTGGTCTGTAACGGAAAGAAAACATTTTTCAGGAAAGAGAAGCGTCCATCCTCCATACCCCGACGCTCACATTCCGGAAAGGAAGCGCCATATGAACGCAAAAAAAGTATCGTTCCACAGTATCCGTATATACCATTCCCCGTTTCTGCAAACAGCAACCCTGCTTCTGGCCTGTATTCTCTCCGCAGGCTCCCTTTCCGCCTGCAGCCTGGCAGAAAACCGGGAAGTGATGCGGCTGAAGGAAGAGAACGGACCGGATCCGGCAGACGGACCGGATGCCCGGCCGGCGGGAAGCGGAAACATCGCCAGGCAGACTGCCGCTCCGGGCGAACTGCAGCTTGACTTCCGGGACGCATCCGGACGGCTTTCCGTCCATGTGGATGCCTCCGTAACCGTGCCGGACGCGGAGGGCTTCCGTCTGAAAAAAGTGTCCTCCCGCAGCTTCACACAGGCCGATTCGGATGCTGTCAGCCGGGTTCTTCTGGACGGCGGAGCTCTTCTGGACGACGGGGTTCTCCGGGAACGCGAAACCATGCCGGGGCGTGCCGCTTATTCGGTCTCCCTCGACAACGGCCTGACACCTGACAGACGGGAAATCAGCTTTCTTGTCATGCGCGAGGATACCCAAATCGGTTTTCCCCTCCTGACGGATACGGGAACAGAAGCGCTCCCTGATCCGCAGGCTCTCACAGACCAGGCTGTCTCCAGTCTCGCCGGAATGGAAATCGCCGGTTTTCAGCCCGCGGACGCGGAATATGTCTCCGTTTCGCGGCAGGATTTTGCCGGAACCGTTCTGGAACAGCACAACGGCGTCCGGATCCCCTTTGAGCGGATGGTGGATGGCATTCCGGTCACTTACACCACCGAGGCCGGTGCGGGCGTGGAGAGAGAAAATGTGAGCTGGCCCTATGAAGCCCTCAGCTTCTGTTACGACGCACAGGGACTGGTTTCCTTCCAGTGGACAGACCCCTGCATCTATACGGACATTTCCAAAGAATACGTGTTTCTGCTCCCCTTCGAGGAAATCTGCCGGATTTTCCGCACCGTTTTCCCGGAAAAATATGCGGCTTACGCTTCAGACGGCAGAGAAGCTGATTTTCACATCACCCGGATTCGTCTGGGCTATATGCGCATCATGGAACCCGGAAACTGGATGGAGGGCACGCTGATCCCTGCCTGGGATTTCTTCGGATACTGGATTTATGGCGATGCTGCAGCCGATGATAGCGCGGACAGCAAGATTCTCACAGAGCCGGAAGTCCCTGAACATTATCTCTCCGGCGGCCTCTCCTACAGCCTGCTGACGGTCAATGCCTGCGACGGAACCGTGATCGACCGGTCACTGGGGTATTAACCCAATCTGGCACATCTTCATCGTCAGAAGAGCCGCCTCATGGCTTTCCGGCGTCACGCCCGCGCAGCAGGACGGGTCCACGCTGATCTTTGTTTCCGGCAGCCGCGCCTTTAACAGAAGCGCGTTTGACACCACGCAGATGTCCGTGCACAGACCCACCAGCTCGATTTCAAGTTCCTCCCTCTCGTTTTCCCTGCACAAAAGCTCCGCCAGTTCCAGGGAAGCGAAGGAGGGCTTGTCCACGATCACCGCATGGGGCATGGCCGCCCGGATCTCTTCCCGGATCTGCCAGCCCTCACTCCCCCGGATGCAGTGGGGAACGGGGAGGTTTTTTCCCTCGCTGGTTTCCAGATAATCCTCCTCATGGGTATCCCTTGTGGCATAAATGCAGTCCGCAGGATATGTGCGGATCTTCTCCGCCACCCTGCCGACGATCGCCTGCGCCTCCTTCGTTCCCAGCGCTCCGTCGATGAAATCATTCTGCATGTCCACAACCACTAGTACCTTTTTCATACGCTCTCCTCCATTTTCAAAAGCTGTTCCATATCAGAAAGCAGCTTCTCCGTCAGTTCCAGCAGTTTCTCCGCGTCCTTTTCCACCAGGCCTTCCTTTTTAAAACGAAGCAGGAAATAAGGTGTTCCCTTCGCCGTAAAGGTCAGGGATGAGCCGTACAGACGCAACAGGCCGGGAATGTTTTCCACGCGTAAGAATGCGTCCGGGCGGAGCTGAAGCTTCAGCGCTCCCTCCCGGTTCTTCACTTCGTCCCGGCTCTTCACCTCGGTGATATATAGGGAATGAGCCTTCACCCGGATCAGGGCGATCCGGAGCAGATTGTCCACGCAGACTGGCACCTCTCCGAACCGGTCCAGAAGCTCCTCCTTCATATCCTCGCTCTCCGCAGGGGTTTCCACGCCCGCAATCCGTTTGTAAATATCCAGCTTCTGCTGTTCGTTGACGATATAGGCGGGCGGAATGTAGGCGTCCACTTCCAGTTCCACGGTGGTGGCAAAGTCCGCCGTGCGGGTCTCGCCCTTCAGGGTTTTTACCGCGTCGTTCAGCATCTTGCAGTACAGGTCATACCCCACCGCCTCCATGTGGCCGGACTGCCTCTTTCCGAGCAGATTGCCCGCGCCGCGGATCTCCAGATCC
>CAJFMW010000157.1 GCA_904392525.1 uncultured Eisenbergiella sp. | reverse complement strand
AAGACTTCCGGAACCGTTCCTCTGAATAATTCTTTTTGGAATTTTCAGGGTTGCATTACTGTTTATTTGTCAAGGTACTTTGCAGGCTTTTCCAGCCTTTCAGCCCTTTCAGGCCTTCGTGCTTTTCTCAGCCGCAACGGTGATTATCTTATCACATGTTATTTCTTAAGTCAAGCACTTTTTTCAACTTTTTTTATTTCAGTTGATTTTGTTTTCCACCGCCCCGCGGTGGAGTTTTAGTATAGCACCAGTATTCTCCAATTGTCAACAATTTTCTACAGATTTTTTTTACTTTTTTTCAACCTGCTCTTTACATACCACATTTTGTATTTTCGGATCTATATCTTGTGTTTTCTTTATTTTATAAGGAATTAGCAGAGACGGACTGCAGCCATTTCATGATATAGTTGGCTTCATAAAGCTTCGTCAGCCATTCACTTTCCTGGGTCCAGGTCATAATCCGGGCTCCAAATTCACCGGTGGGAAATGCGTGAATAATGCAGTACAGGATCCATGCGCCCACAATCACCTCCGCAATTCCTGCTGCCAGACCAAGCAGACTGTTCAAAAAGCTGATAACCGGAAGCTTCGCAATCGCCTTAAGAGACTTCATAATGATTCCGAACAGGTGCAGGACAATTCCTGTAATAAGAAGAAGGATGACTGAAATTATGCCGTTTTTCATATCATCCGCCTGGAAGCTGGTGACAGCCATGAACAGCAGCGACAGAACAAACAGGGCCGCCACCAGAGAAATCAGGCGGTAAATCTCCTCGGCAAGGCCATTTTTTAACCCTCTCCACGCGCGCCAGACAGCAAGCAGCAGAAGCGCCGGAAGCAGCAGGTTGATATTCATTGGTAAATCCTCACTTATTTCATTTCAATGGTATCAATGCTTTCCTGAGAAACCGCAAGGTACCGGTTTCCTCGAATCGGTGCAAACAGAAGATAAGGCGTCTGGAAATCGCCGTTAAACCGCTCCACTCCGCTCATATTGGCAAGAAGGCACTGTGTTTCATTATAAATAATAATATTATCCTTTCGGAAAATAATATCCTTGTAGTCTATATCAAAGTACAGGGAGGTTTCCACCTGCCCCGAAGTGTTGTAAACATCCAGCCTGTATTTTCCATTTCCTGTTGTATCCAGAAAAACGAGGCCGATGTGGCTGTTATTATAGAAAACACTTTGAATCTCTTCATTCAGAAGAACGTCTGCCACGCTTTTGGGTCTCTGGCCGCCCCCATAGATCACCAGCCTGTTATCTGCCACCGCAAATGATGTGTCATTATCCAGGAAGGCAAGAAAAGGGATGACCGCGTCAGCATAATCAGAACCGCTGACAAAATTGTCCACATAGTTCTGGCCGACCGAGCTGAAATTGTAGAACGCAACACTGCTTTTCGCCGTGCCGTTATCCACCGTCAGGTATGAGACCGCAAGCAAAGAGCCGTCAGGGGACAGAGCCAGAGCAGAAGGATAGCCGCTGTTCTGCATGGTTGTCCTGATGTATGCAATCATCTCTCCCATTGAGCTGTAGAGATAAATCCAGGTAATCCCCATATCTTCCAGAACGGCTGCGACCATTCCGTTTTCGGATACAGCGATTTCACGGATCGGAAGATTCGTATCGATCTCTACATAATTTCCATCCTGACTGATATTATATATGATATGACCGCTGTAATCAGCGACTGCCACTCTGCTTCCGGCAACGCGAACCATGGGATCCTGCATTTCATAAGCCTGATTCCACACGGCATTTCCCTTTGAATCCGTATAACTGATACCGTCACCACTGTAGGACAGGAATCCGTTTCCATAGCTGAGGCAGATGGAGCTGTCATACTGCTGCCGCGCGATGGATGACAGGATCACATAGCTCGTGAATACCTGATTCTTCAACTGTACATAAACAAGCACGCCCAAAAGCGCAAAAACAAAAATCACAAACAGTGTTCTTCCAAATACAGCCAGCCGGTGCTTTTGAATCAGCGCGCCAAAATCCCGCGATTCCGTTTCACCGGCTTTCCGTTCCGCTTTTTTCTGCAGATAAGTCCGTATATTGATCATGAAATTTCCTTTTCTATTCTCTGCTGTTACGATAGTAATAAAGGAAAACGCCTCTGGCAGTTTCCCAGGAAATATGCTGCAAAAGTCCCGAAAAAAAGATATCTACGATAGTATATCACAAACTTCTGCATTTTGCGACCTCTAGCATTCTCCTGTATGGATCGATTTGCCAGGCTCCGGCCAGCAGAAAATATCCTGTTCCTATGGAAGAAGGATTGTCTGTCCCGGGATGAGGTGGTTCGGGTCTTCAAGCTGATTCAGCGCAGCAATCTCTTCCACCCTGTCTGTGTTCCCATACTGGCGTCTGCAGATTATTGCAAGGCTGTCTCCACGCTGGACGATATAGCTCACAGTTCCGCCGGATGCGGTCTGCTCTGCTGTTGTTTCCTGCCCGTTTGCCGTCTGTTCCGCCGCTGCTTCCTGTCCGTTTGCCGTCTGTTCCGCCGCTGCTTCCTGTCCGTTTGCCGTCTGTTCCGCCGCTGCTTCCTGCTCGTTCGCCGTCTGTTCAGGCTGCATATCCTGTTGGCTTGGCGCAGCTTGTTCTTCTATCGATGCTTCGGAATCCGAGGATACTTCGGAAAAAGTCCCGGCATCACTCTCCATTTCATCTGAAGCAGCAGCGGAAGCACTGTCCGAAGCCAGTCCGCCATCCACCGAAGTTTCCTCCTGCCCGGCCACGTCTGCGGAGAGAACCGGAAGCGTTTCCGCCGCAGCTGCCTCCGTATCACTCTCAGAAGGCGCAAGCTGCGTCTCTTCCACAATAAGGGTTCCGCTGTCTGATCCACCAGATGTATTTCCACCTCCCCCGGTTCCCTCTCTCAGCTCGTCCAATGCCTGTGTAAAAAAGTTTCCGGCCTGCTCCGCGTCCTGATAATCATTAACGGTGGTTACCGCCGCCGCACAGAGCCCAAGAAGCACGGCAAGCGCCGCTGCTTTTACACGAAAGGCTGTCTTTTTTCCATTTCCGCCTTTATCCGACGAACCGTCATGCATTCTGCCAAACGCCGCCTCCCGTCCGGTCTGTGCAGCATGAATCACCTTTTCCTCCTGCTTCTGCTGTCCTCTGCCGTGTTCCTCCTTTTCCGTACCCTGTCTGTCATTTTTCAGGTTATAAACCATCGGGCTCCGTCTGATTCTGCGCGGCTCCTGCTCCTGCATATCCTCCCGGGAACTCTCCGGCTTTCTTGCGGCTCTGTGCCTGACCTCCACCGTTTTCTCTCCGGGCTGGTTCTGGTGCATGGCGATCAGATAAGACTGCATGTCCTCATTCTGTTCATAAAAAATGAAATACCCGTCCAGCTGCGTGGAATAACCGTCTTCAAAAAAAGCCCATGCCTCTTTTTCATCGAAGGTCACCTCGCCAATTCTGCGCTGAAGGGCAAAGTATCTGCTTTCCATCAGCTCCCAGCCCGGTTCCTCTTTTGCCGCGCCGTAAATAAAATAATAGGAAATTTCTCCTTCCTGCTCCCGTTTCCCATAAAGGCAGAAATCCGCTTCATTTTCCCGGTACTGGGTGAGCAGGGTATGTACATAGTCTTCCATGTAAATTTTATGGCAGGGGTCCGTTTCCCCCGTCTGTATCACATTCTTCGGAATCTGCATGCCGTCACCGCCTTTTTTCTTTCAATATAACAGAGGAGGTGCGCGCATTTTATCAGAACCTGCGGCCGATACAGTTTTTTTCCTGCCAGAAAGGAAGGCAAAACGACAAAAGGGGAAAGGATGTACTCCTTTCCCCGATCAAGCTTTTAACAATTATTCAAAGCGAAAAACAGTAGTCGTATGATATTCTCTGTCAGGTCCGAAAACGGCAGAAGGGAAGTCAGGCTCATTCGCCGTATCCGGATAATACTGGGTCTCCAGGCAGAACGCGCCTCTGCGTCCGTAATTGGCCCCACCCTTTCCGGTGCATTCAGACAGGCCGTTTGCCGTGTAGAACTGCACGCCGGGCAGGTCGGTATAAACCTTCAGCGTTCTGCTTCCGGAAGGATTCTGCGCGCAGGCGACCAGGCGCACGCTTCCGTCATATCCGTTCAGGCACCAGTTATGATCGTAGCCTCCCACCATGGTAAGCTGGTCCCAGTCTGTGTCAATCTCATCTCCGATCCTCTTCGGAGTACGGAAATCCATGGGAGTTCCTTCCACGGGAAGGAGTTTTCCGGTGGGGATGGCGCCGGGCACGATCTCCGTAAAGGTATCCGCATGCAGCGTCATCGTGTGGTCAGCGATATCTCCCGCGTCATGGCCGTCCAGATTGAAATAGGTATGGTTCGTCATGTTCAGAATCGTCTTTTTGTCGCTGATTCCGTCATATTCCAGCTTCAGCTCGTTCTCTTCGGTCAGGGTATAGGTGATTTTCAGCTTCTTATTTCCGGGGAATCCCAGTTCTCCGTCCGCCATCTCAAGGGAAAAGGTAATGCTGTTATCCCCTTCTGCAACATCCCAAACCCTCTTGTGGCTTCCAAGATCCTTGTGGCTGTGCAGATTGTTCGGACCGTCGTTCACATCGAGATTATATTCTTCCCCGTCAATGGAAAAGCGGGCTCCTGCAATCCGGTTCGCATTGGGCGCGATCACCGCGCCAAAAAAGCTCTCATTATCAAAATATTCCTCAAGCGTGTCGTATCCCATCACCACATCGGCGCATTTTCCTTCTGCGTCAGGCACGATGAGGCGCACCAGAATGGCGCCGAAATCCGTCACTACCGCCTTCATCCCCCTGCTGTTTTCCAGCGTATAGAGGGATACCTCTTTTCCATCCTTTGATACCCCGAATTTTTCTTTCTGCATGGTTACCTCTCTCTCCGCCGCCACAGGCGGCATTTTATTTTTGAATCACATTTCCGTCCTGCCCTCCAGCGCGCGCAGAAGGGTGACCTCGTCGATGTACTCCAGATCTCCTCCCACGGGAACGCCGCTGGCGATTCTCGTCACCTTAATGCCGGTCGGCTTGATCAGCTTTCCGATGTACATGGCCGTCGTTTCGCCCTCCAGGCTGGAATTGGTAGCGATGATCACTTCCTTCACATCCCTCTTCAGACGATGCATCAGCTCCTTGAGCCGGATATCGTTGGGGCCGATCCCCAGCATGGGGGAAATGGCTCCGTGAAGAACGTGGTAGACGCCTTCATATTTTCCCGTCTTTTCATAAGCCGCCAGATCGCGGGTATTTTCCACCACCATGATGGTGGTATGGTCGCGTTTTTCATTGGAGCAGATGGGGCATTTTTCCGCGTCCGTCAGGGTGAAGCATTCCTCACAGTAGCGCACATGCTCCTTGGCATCCGTCATGGAACGGGCCAGCTTTTCCACCCGTCCCTTCGGCATGTTGATGATGTGAAAGGCAAGCCGCTGGGCCGACTTGCTGCCGATTCCAGGAAGGGCGGCCAGTTCTTCGATCAGTTGATTAATATATCCGCTGTAAAGGTCCATCAGAACGGGAAGCCTCCGCCCAGGCCGCCGGTCATCTTGCTCATCAGTTCCGTGTTGGCCTCATCCGCCTGACGCAGCGCCTCATTGGCAGCCGCTACAATCAGATCCTCCAGCATCTCAATATCGTCGGGATCCACCGCTTCTTCGGACAGCTTCACCTTTGTGATCTCCTTCTTTCCCGTCACGGTGACCTCAACGGCCCCGCCGCCTGCCTTGGCCGTGAACTCCTTCGTCTCCAGCTCCTTCTGGCCTTCCTCCATCTGGCGCTGCATCCTCTGCGCCTGCTTCATCAGATTATTCATGCTTCCGGGCATTCCGCCTCCGGGAAATCCGCCTCTTTTTGCCATTTGTTACCTCCATTCATTCACTTTTCGTATTTATTCCATTTCTATATCCATGTGGATGATTTTGGCCAGATCCACATGGTTTTCTTCAAAATCCCGGTCGCCTCTGCTGACCTGGAAATTGACCTCAATATTTTTCTGGACAAATTCGGAGAGCAGCTTTTCCAGCTCCTCCCGGTTGCCTTCCTGTTTCAGGAAATAGTCCGATGCCAGTCCGTCCTCCAGCACGATCATGAGGCGGTTATCCCCGCCCAGACTGAGCCTGGCTCTTTTCAGATAAAGCTTCATGGGCATGGCGGTCTGTCCCACCAGCCCCGGCCAGTTTTCCACGATTTTTTTCACATCCTCGGGGATGGCCCTGGGAAGTTCGGGACGCTTCTGCGGGCCCGCGGCGTCGGCATTTCCGCCGACTGTATTTCCTGCCGCAGCATTCCCGGCGCCAGGGGCGGCCTGTACGACGATGCCCTCTTCCATGCGCTGCTCCAACGCGCGGATCCGATCCAGCAGGGATTCCGTATCGGATTCCATCTGGGGCCGGCAGAGCCGAATCAGAGCGATCTCGATGAGAATCCGCTTCTGCGTCGCATAACGAAGCCTTCCGGACAGCTCGGAAAGCTCTCTGATATAGCGGATGACGGCGTCAACCTCCACCATATCCGCTTCCTGAGAAAGCCTGGACAGGTTGTCAGAGGACATATCGATCACATCCTCCATTCCCTCTCCGTCAGAGGTTTTGATGAGAAGCAGATTTCGCAGGTACCAGGTAAAATCGGATACGAACTGGCCCAGCTCCCTTCCCTGCATCACCACCTCTTCCAGAAGCCTGATACATTCCGTCACATTGCGCGCAAGCACCGCCCGCAGCAGACGGCTGAACACTTCCGTGTCCACAGCTCCCAGCACGTCCAGCGCGTCGTCATAGGTGAGCGTTTTTCCGTAATGAAAAGCGATGCACTGATCCAGCAGGCTCAGAGCGTCTCTCATGGAGCCGTCCGCCGCCCTGGCGATGTAGCGCAGCGCCCTTTCCTCCACCTGCTGCCCTTCCTCTTCCATCAGCTCCCGCATCCGGTCCGCAATGGTTTCAATGGAAATCCGCTTGAAATCATACCGCTGGCAGCGGGACAGAATGGTGACCGGTATTTTGTGCACCTCCGTGGTCGCCAGAATGAAAATCACGTAAGAGGGCGGTTCTTCCAGGGTTTTCAGCAGCGCATTGAACGCTCCTATGGAGAGC
>CAJFMW010000156.1 GCA_904392525.1 uncultured Eisenbergiella sp. | reverse complement strand
CCCCGTTCGCAGCGGTTGCCGGAGATATACTGGCGGCCGCCGGAGAACCGGTTAATGGTCAGACGGCAGTTGTTGGTGCAGCCCTTGCACTTTGCCATGCTGGTTTCAAATTCCAGGGCATTGATCTGGTCAATGGTGAGCATGGTGGTCTGATAGCCGGTGGTATAGTTGTCCCGGGCGATCAGCGCCGCGCCGAACGCTCCCATGATGCCGGCGATATCCGGACGGATCGCTTCGCAGTTTGCGATTTTCTCAAAGCTGCGGAGCACCGCATCGTTATAAAAGGTTCCGCCCTGCACCACGATCTGGCTTCCCAGCTCGGAGGCATCGGATACCTTGATAACCTTAAATAGCGCGTTTTTGATGACGGAATAGGCAAGGCCCGCTGAAATATCAGAGACCTCCGCGCCTTCCTTCTGGGCCTGCTTCACCTTGGAATTCATGAAAACGGTGCAGCGGGTTCCCAGATCGATGGGATGTTTGGCGAAAAGAGCGGCTTTTGCAAAGTCCTGTACGCTGTAGTTCAAGGACTTGGCAAAGGTTTCGATGAAGGAGCCGCAGCCGGAGGAGCAGGCCTCGTTCAGCTGCACGCTGTCCACCGTACCGTTTTTAATCTTGATGCACTTCATGTCCTGGCCGCCGATGTCCAGGATGCAGTCCACCTTCGGATCGAAGAAAGCGGCGGCGTGATAGTGGGCCACCGTCTCCACCTCGCCGTCATCCAGCAGGAAAGCGGCCTTCATCAGCGCTTCCCCGTAGCCGGTGGAGCAGGAACGGACGATCCGGACGCCCTTGGGAAGCTGGGCATAGATATCCTGAATCGCGCCGATGGCAGTCTTTAACGGACTGCCGTTATTGTTGCTGTAGAAGGAATACAGCAGAGAGCCGTCCTCGCCGACCAGCGCTACCTTGGTGGTGGTGCTTCCCGCGTCGATGCCGAGGAAGCAGTTGCCCGCGTAATCCTCCAGTGAGGCAGTTTTTACACAATGGCTGTCATGTCGGTTTCGAAACTCCTCGTATTCTTCCTCAGAAGCAAACAGGGGTTCCATACGCGCCACTTCAAACTCCATTTTGATGCCGCCGGAAAGCTTATCGATCATATCCTTCATGGAGAATGCCACGTCCTCTTTGGAATTCATGGCGGAGCCGATGGCGGCAAACAGATGGGAATTGTCCAGCTCAATGGTATGTTCCTCATCCAGCTTCAGTGTACGGATAAATGCCTTTTTCAGCTCGGAGAGGAAATGAAGAGGTCCTCCAAGAAAGGCCACATGACCACGGATCGGTTTACCGCAGGCCAGGCCGCTGATGGTCTGGTTGACCACCGCCTGAAAAATGGACGCTGCCAGATCCTCCTTGGTCGCACCGTCGTTGATCAGGGGCTGAATATCTGACTTGGCAAATACGCCGCAGCGGGCCGCGATGGTATAAAGCGACTTGTAATCCTTCGCGTATTCGTTCAGTCCGGCCGCATCGGTCTGCAGAAGAGAAGCCATCTGATCGATGAAGGAGCCGGTTCCTCCGGCACAGATGCCGTTCATCCGCTGCTCCACATTTCCATTTTCAAAATAGATGATCTTCGCATCCTCACCGCCGAGCTCGATCGCCACGTCCGTTTTCGGCGCCAGCTCCTGCAGGGCAGTGGATACGGAAATTACCTCCTGCACGAAGGGTACGCCCAGATGGTTCGCAAGGGTCAGACCGCCGGAACCTGTGATCATGGGATGCAGGGTCAGATCTCCAAGCTTCTGCAGGCTCTCCTGAAGAAGCTCGGTCAGGGTTTCCTGTATATTTGCAAAATGCCTTTTATAATCGGAAAAAAGGATGTGATGCGCTTCATCCAGGATGGCGATCTTTACCGTGGTGGAACCGATGTCGATTCCAAGACTGTAAGTTTTTCTGCCTTCGGAAAGGGAAGGGTTTGTGTTACTCATATTGCCATTTTCTTCCTTTCTTCTTATTAAATGTGTTTTCGACTAACTGTTACATTATACGACACAGTTTCAGGAAAAGCAACTAAAGAACCTGTTAAAAATCCGGGTAAATATTAAGTTTTTATAACTTTTCTTAAATCGGCAAAGCGTCCGTTTACTTTTGAGGGCCAGGATGATAAAATGTGTGAAGAATTATGCGCTGGATGCGAACAAAGGAGTTAATGGTATGATAGGAAACGGTTTTTCCAATAAATTTGAAAGGAAGTTCGGCAGATATGCGATCCCGAATCTTTCCCTTTATCTGGTTATCTGCTACGCGGTGGGATATCTGATTTATATCATAAATCCCTCCTTCCTCGGCTACCTCACGCTGGATCCCTTTAAAATATTCATGCACGGGCAGATCTGGCGGCTTGTCACATGGGTCATTATTCCGCCGGATACCTCAAATATTTTTTTCGTTCTGATCACACTGGTATTTTATTATTCCATCGGCACCCAGCTGGAACGGGTCTGGGGAACCTACCGATATAATGTATACCTGTTTTCCGGTATGCTCTTTACGATCCTGGGCAGCATCCTTCTGTTTCTGTACTGCCTGATTTCAGGAGCGACCGCCATACCGCTCGGAACGGAGAGCGTCTATGTACTCGGCAACGGAGCCGCCGTATATTTCGGGGCTTTTTCCACCTATTACATCAATATGTCGATTTTCCTCGCATATGCGGCGACCTTCCCGGAGATGCAGGTGCTTCTCATGTTCATCATTCCCATCAAGGTCAAATGGCTGGGAATCATTTATGCGGCGCTGCTCGTATTTTCCGCCCTTTCCGGCGGCGTTGTGACCTGGGTGGTAATCGGTTCCTCCCTGCTGAATTTTGTGGTATTTTTCTTCACCAGCAGGAACCGCATCCATATGTCACCGAAGCAGATGCGAAGGCGGCAGGAATTTCGACGCCAGACCCGTGCCTCGAACCGTGTTACGAAGCATAAATGCGCGGTCTGCGGCAGAACAGAGGAGGATGATCCCACCCTGGAATTCCGTTTCTGTTCCAAATGCTACGGAAACTATGAATACTGCCAGCATCATCTGTATACCCACGTACACATTAAACCGCCGCATGAAGTGAAATAATACAGATAATAATGCCGCCTGCGGCGGCGGGGAAAGAGGCCGGCACGAACCGGAGGTTCGTGCCAAAGAACAGCTTCGCTGTTCTTTTGTGATTAAATTGCCGCCTGCGGCGGCGGGAAAAGAGGAAACATGAATCAGGAGATGGAGTTTGCCGCCCGGCTTGAAAAGATCAAGCGGCTCGCGAAGGAGCAGGGCGGATTGATACAGGAAAAGCAGGTGCGGGACGCATTTGCGGATATGCATTTTGAGGAAGACCAGATGAAACTGGTCTTCGACTATCTGGCCGGACAGAATATCGGGATCGGAGAACCGCTCAATCCGGAGGACTACCTTTCCCAGGAAGAAATCAATTATCTGGATTCTTACCTGGAAAGCCTGACCGGCCTGGATGAGCTCTCTTCCGGAGAAAAGGAGGCGGTCACCCTGTCTGCCATGGCGGGTGATGTCGACGCCAGACGGCGGCTGACGGAAATCTTTCTGCCGCAGGTGGTGGATATTGCAAAGCTGTATGCGGGCCAGGGAGCACTGCTGGAAGATCTGATCGGAGAGGGCAACGTAGCTCTCGCCATGGCGGTGGAGATGCTGGAAACCGCCGGAAACGCTTCAGAAGCCGAAGGGCTGATCGGAAGCATGATCATGGAGGCCATGGAAAACCACATTTCAGAAAATGTTCAGCAAAAGGAAACCGGACAGAAAATCGCGGATAAGGTCAACCTGGTGGCTGACCAGGCGAGGGAGCTCGCTGAAAGCCTCGGTCGGAAGGTAACGCTCGCGGAGCTTGCGGATGAAACCGGCATGAGCCTCTTTGATCTGAAGGAAGCGGTGGATCTTTCCGGGGACGCCATCGAAGATATTGACAGCAAGGGAGAAAATTGAGCCGTTTACCGGATTTGTGCCGATGGCACAGATACAAAGAATGGAGACTGAGATGGCAGATAATGATTTTAAATATATCCTGCAGGATATTTCCAACATTTATGTCGGCGCCCGTTCCACCTACGGAGAACTCGCGGAAAACGAAGATCTTCCCCACAAACTGCGGGAAGTGATCGTCCGTATCATCCTGAGCGAGGTGGCGGGCGACACCACGCCGGAAAATCATCTTTTCTATCTGACCAGGGACAGCGCGTCCTACCGTGTCATGAAAAAGATGAAGACCCGTTTCCGCATGAGCGTCTGGGAAGAAGCAGACGGCAAAAAAAGGAAGAAATCCGGTTACGTGAACCGGGAATACGCGCTGGATGAAGTGGTGGACAGCGCAGAGCTGCATCAGAAAAAGGATACGATTGTAGTGGAAGAGATGCGCGTCAGCAAGCTGGGGCTTGCGGCGGTTGTCGTGTAAGGAGTGATGGAAGAGAAGAGATCGTCTGGATGAAACGGGGCGGTCTCTTTTTTCACAGTTGTTTTGACGTAAAATCTGGAGAGGGGAATGGCTGAATGGAAGATTATATCGCGCAGAACAAAGAAGCCTGGGAGTACAACGCATATGAGTTCTGGATAAGAGAGGCGGGTACGCCTGCGAAGAGAGCAGAAAAAATTCTTCAAAATCCGGTTGGCGGACTGAAAAAATATGCGGCTTATTTTGATTCTTATCAGGGAGTCAGAATTGCGAACATCTGCGGCTCCTGTGGAAAAAAAGCGGTTCCGTTAGCGGCACTGGGCGCTTTGGTGACGGTTTTTGATATCTCTGAGGATAACCGGAGATACGCCCTGGAACTTGCGGATGCGGCTGGGGTTTTGATCGATTATGAGGTCTGCAACGTGCTGGAAATTGACCGGAAACGGTTTGGTGATGCCTTTGATGTTGTTTTTATGGAAGGCGGCATTCTTCATTATTTTCATGACATTGACGCCTTTATGGATATGATGCATATTCTTCTGAAACCGGGAGGAATCATGATCTGCAGTGATTTCCATCCATTTACCAAAATTGCCGATCTGCTGGAGACAGGATCACCTGCGATGAGTTATTTTTCTCAGGAGGTTTTTGAAGGAGAAATGGCCCATGCCCGCTTTTTTGAAAAGGAAATCAGGGAAAAGATGCCAAAGTGCAGTTATCGAAAATATACGCTCAGCGAGATCATCAATAGTGTGATCCGCAGCGGTTTCAGCCTGAAAAGGTTTGACGAGCATCCGGCGTGGACGGATGAAAGGGTTCCGGGGGAATTTACGATTGTGGCGATGAAAAAGGTCAGGGAGGATATGAGAAAATGAAAAAAGCTGTTTTCCGGGAATTTAAAACTTTTTTCATGAAGAATCACATATCAGAAGATGACTGGCCTAAAATATGCAAAACGTTTCGCGAATATATCTGGGATAGTTCCCACTATAAAGTATATGAAGATGCCGTTTTTTGTCTGACTCAATGTAGAGAAAAAGGGTATAAAAATTTTATCCTGTCCAACAATTTTCCTGAACTGGGAAGACTGATAAAAGATTTGGGATTAAACGAATTCTTTTCCGGTTGTCTGATCTCTTCCAATATTGGATATGAAAAACCCAGGATAGAGATCTTTCAATACGCTATAAAAGCTGCACAGCAACCGGATATTTGTTATATGATCGGAGATAATCCCGTTGCAGATATTTTCGGCGGGAAAAGGGCTGGCATGCATACGATTCTGGTACATAATCAATCGAAAGTATTGGAGGCTGACCATAAATGCAGCAGCCTGCTTGAAGCAATAGTTCTGCTGTAAGAAATTTTCCGAAAACTATTTTTATTCATCAAGTGTTTGTTGTAAAGGCAAATGTTAACCATCTGTTAGTAGCGGTTGACATTTGCCTTCCTTTATGTTATCCTCTTTCCTGCAAGGGCAGCATGAAGAGCCGACAGTCCGGTTCTTTCTATGCTGAAAAATGACAGCAGGAGAATAACTCGATGAAATCTACAAAAACCATGATTATAACGGCAATGTTTGCGGCAGTGATCGCTGTTTTAGCTCAGATCGCCTTCCCGCTTCCTTCCGGCGTTCCGGTTACGCTTCAGACCTTCGCGGTGGCGCTTACCGGCGTGGTTCTCGGCGCGAAGCTTGGAACCATTTCCACCTTTATTTATATTCTGCTGGGCGCGGTGGGCGTTCCCGTATTTTCCGGCTTCAACGGCGGTCTTGGCGCGATTGTTGGCAAGACGGGCGGTTTTATCTGGGGCTTTCTGTTTCTGGCCTTTTTTGCTGGCGCAGGGGCAGCGATGATGAAAGGAGCTCCGGACAGCGGGAAAAAAGACGCAGGAAAAGGAAAAACGGCGCTTCTGTCTACAGCCGCAGGCTTTGTTCTCAGAATTATCGGTCTCCTCATCTGCCATGTGCTCGGGACGGCGCAGTTTGCCATTCTCGGGAATATGGGCTTCTGGCAGGCGGCGGTTCTGGTTTCGGTTCCCTATCTTGTTAAGGATGTCTGTTCCCTGGCTCTTGCCTGTATATTGGGACTTCAGGTACGAAAGCAGCTCTATCGGGCTTCTTTTCTGCAAAGGCCAGTGCGCGGGAAAAATCTGCGCTGACTCAGAGCAGTTCAAAAAACGGCTGTCAGGTGTTCGCCTGGACAGCCGTTTTCCTTATAATGACAGCAGTTTAGCATCCCGTCTATGACAGATTAAAATTTTCTTCAGGCTGTATTTTTTCATTGTTATTCGGGCATAATTATGCTATAATTATGCCAACGAAAGGAGTGAAACATTATGCCGCTTATTATGCCTATCAAAGAATTGCGCAATACAACCGAGATTTCCAATATCGCACACAAGGAACAGGAGCCCATTTTTATTACCAAAAACGGATATAGTGATTTGGTTGTGATGAGCAGTGAATTGTATGATAAATTTGCGAAAATGAATCGCATCGATCAAGCCATTTTTGAATCCGAGCAGGAAATTGCTAACGGAGCAGAAGCGGTTGACGCAGAAACAGTTTTTGCGGAATTGGAGAAAAAACATTTCGGATAAATACAAAGTAAAGGTCAACCCCAGAGCAATCCATGAATTAGACCACATTTACGAATATATCGCAAATGAGAAATTGGCTCCTGAAAATGCAAAAGGACAGGTTGACAGAAT
>CAJFMW010000155.1 GCA_904392525.1 uncultured Eisenbergiella sp. | reverse complement strand
CAGGTAAAATACAATAGGTCAATCCAAAGGTCAATTTCAAACACTGGGCGTATGAAAATGCTGTAAATTCAAGGAAAATTGAGTCTGGAACAACGGACTTAAGACTCCGTCATTTCAAGGTTCGAATCCTTGTAGCCCTGCTCCATGAACCCCGGCAGTGAGGAACTGCCGGGGTATTTTTCTGTGTAAATTCCGGAAGTTCTGAGGCATTCCCGATTGATTTGCCATTGCCGGTGTCTGATGATACAATGATTGTGCAGCCGCGGCCTGAGGAGAATATGCCGCCTGCGGCGGAAACGGAGGGAAAGATGAAATACGAAAATCTGGTTTTTGATCTGTACGGAACTCTGGTTGACATCCACACGGAGACGGATCTGGATATCATGTGGGAGAAAACGGCGCTCTACTATGGCTTCTATGGCGCACATTATACCCCGCAGTCCTTCCGGGAGGCATATCTTGCGCTGACCGCGGCGGAGGAAGGCGCTGCCGGACAGGATTATGAGTGCTTCCCGGAGCTTCAGATCGAGAGGATTTTTGAGAAGCTTTTTGAAGAAAAGGGCGTGAGCGCGGACCGGGAGAGGCTTGCGTGGAATGCGGCCCAGTTCTTCCGCATTCTTTCCATCGATTATATCCGGCTGTATCCGGGGGTGAAGGAGACGCTGCAGGAACTTCGGAAAGAAGGACACAGGCTGTGGCTGCTGAGCAACGCCCAGCGGGTGTTCACCGCATATGAGATGGAGGCGCTGGGGCTTACGGAATGCTTTGACGGCATCTATATTTCCTCAGATTACGGGTGCCGCAAGCCGGACTGGCGGTTTTTTGACGCGCTGCTCACAGAGCAGGGCATCCGGCCGGAGGAGGCGCTGATGATCGGAAACGATCTGCAGACGGACATTGCGGGAGGGAAAAAAGCGGGGATGAAAACGCTGTATATCCATTCCAATCTGAGTCCGGCGGAAGACGGGAAAGCTGTGGCGGAGACGGCGGCGGCCGCGGACTACCGGACGGAAGGCGCGGACTGGTTTGAGATTGGAAAGCGGATACGAAAGATCTGCCTGCGGGGATGAGGGAAATATGTACCGGATATTAATTGTGGACGATGAGAAGATTGAAAGGAACGGAATCCGCCTTCTGCTGGGACGACAGGGAAGGGCGCTTGATATCGCGGAAGCGGTCAACGGCAGGGAAGCGCTGGAATGGCTGTCGGGGAACCGGGCGGATATTCTGCTCACAGATGTGAAAATGCCGCTGATGAACGGAATTGAGCTTCTGGAGCAGGCCTCTGGCCTGTATCCTGAGATGAAGAAGCTGATTTTTTCCGGATATGGGGAGTTTGAGTACGCGCAGCAGGCCATGCGTTACGGAGTGGAGGAATATATCCTGAAGCCTGTGGATCCGGAGGAATTTCGGAAGGCCATGGACAAGCTGTTCGATGCCCTGGATCGGGAACGGGAGGCAGAGGAGCGGAAGGCGGCGGAGGGAAATTTCTTTCGGAAGTATGTGCTGAACGCGGTCATAAACGGCACGGACATGGAAGGGCTGAAGCTGCGGACCGCAGGATTTTCCCTGGACTTCCTGGATGAGTACCGGAGGATGATGCTGCTGGAGACCGGCGGGAACTTCTTCGGAAGCGGGGACGGGGAGTTTTTGGAAGCGCTGGAAAGGGAAGCGCAGGGAGCGAGGTTTGACTGCCTGAACCTGAATCCTCAGGAGTGCGTCCTGTTCTTTCTGGATGAAGCGGCGGACTGGAAAGAACTGGCGGGCCGGCTGAACGCTGTTCTGACGCAGCAGTGCGGCCCGGAGCAGAAAAGCTATATTTCGGTTTCCTCCGGCCTGAAGGACAGGTCACAGATTGCAGACCGCTATCAGGAGCTGGAGCTTCTGATGGAAAACCGCTTTTATGATCTGGAAGGCAGGGTTTATATGGCGAAGAATGAGGCGGAAAGCGCGGAGGACGTGCGTCTGGATGACGATACGCTGATGAAGCAGATCCGCCAGGATATCCGCGCGAAGGATATTCTGAGCCTGAAGGAACACTGTAAGCGTCTGTTTCTCAACTATGGGAAAAATGCGGGCTTTTCCCAGATTTATGTCAAATTCGTCTTTGCGAGCCTCCTGAAGCTTCTGTATGAGGCGATTCCGGAAAAGACGGAGCGGGAGCTGGATGAGGAGATGGACCGGCTGTATCGGGCGGAAGATATGGACCAGGTGCGCGAAATCACGGAAAAGAACGTCGACCTTCTGGAAGCGAAGCTGAAGAAGGATGCGGGCAGTGTGCACCGGGAGGTGGAGACGGTAAAGAGGTATATTCTTAGCCATTACGGGGAGGATCTGAGCATCGAGCAGCTTGCGGAGAAGGTTTATCTGGCGCCCAGCTATCTGAGCACCCTTTTCAAAAAGGAGACGGGGCAGAACCTGAGCAAGTTCATCAAGGCATGCCGGATGGAGAAGGCCAGGGACATGCTGGAAAATACTCATGAGAAAATCGGCGGGATCAGTGAAAAGGTGGGATATCCCAATGTGTCCTATTTTTGTCAGAGCTTTCGGGAGTATTATGGGGTAAGCCCGCAGAAATACCGGGATCAGGGAGAAGGTGCGGGTGCGTATGAAGCGAATCAGACAAAAGCTTAATTCGGTGAAGCTGCGCTATAAACTGGCGCTGTTCTATGTGGGATTCTGTTTTCTGCCCGTCATGATTCTGTTTCTGTTCAGTTTTGTGCAGATGCGCCGGATTATAAATGAGAGAGAAACGCTGAATTTACAGTCCTATCTCTACCAGTCGGTGGCGACGATGGACGGGAAGCTGGAGATATATGATAATCTGTCCGACTATATCGCTTTTGACCAGGATCTGGCAGACGTTTTTTCCAGAACTTATGAGAATGCGTACGAACAGTACGAACAGGTGACGGAAGTGGTTGATCCGGTGCTTCAGTCATTGAAATATTTTCATGATAAGATCAAAACCATCACGATTTACACGGATAACGGTATGGTCAAGCATGATACGACAGTTAGCACCGTTTCCGAGGTGGCGGATCAGGAATGGTATCAGAGGGCGAAGGAAACCACCAGGGCTGAATGGTATGTGGAGGAGGAAGAGAGACGTATTTTTTCAGCCAGATGCATGCCGATGGATTCCGGGGAGAGCAGAGGGGACGTGCTGCGCATTGAGGTGGATTATGAGGACCTGTTCGCGCCATATGAACAGACACTGACGACGGAATACGGCATTTTCATCACGGACGGAGATGGAAATGTCCTTTACCGGGGAGACCGTTTTTCAGAAGAAAACAACGGATACCGTCTGAGCTATCAGGATTTCCTGAGGGAGCAGGAAAAGGGGAAGGATTCGTCCTACTTGATGATATTGGAAACTTCTTCGGCCGCGGGCTGGGACATCTGGCTGTATCAGCCGAAGGGAATCGCGGGGGAAGCGATGCGCCCGGTGAGCGTTATGATCGTGCTGACGGCGCTGCTGTGCGTGGTTGTGGCGGTCATCGCCTATTTTGTGACCTCCTCCCTGGTCAGCGGCAGGATCGAGAAGCTGACGGAACGGATGCGGGAGGTGGAGCAGGGAAATCTGGAGGTGACGGTGGAGAGCGAGGCGAAGGATGAGATCGGGCTTCTCTATCGGGGCTTTGGAAAGATGCTCAGACGCATCCGGACGCTGATTGACGAGGTCTATGTGGGGAAAATTACCCAGAAGGAGGCGGAAATGCGGGCGCTGCAGGCACAGATCAATCCCCATTTCCTGTATAACACCCTGTCTCTGATCAACTGGAAGGCGATTGAGGCGGGAGAGGATGACATCAGCCGTATGACCCTGGCCATGTCCACGTTTTACCGGACGGCGCTTAACCGGGGCAGAAATACGCTGCGTGTGGAGGATGAACTGAAAAATACAAGGGCCTATCTGGAAATCCAGAGCATGATGCATGACCATGATTTTGATTATGAGATCATCACGGAGCCGGAGATTTTGTCCTGTGAATCCCTGAACCTGATTCTGCAGCCTCTGGTGGAAAACGCCATCACCCACGGGATCGAGCCGAAAACCGGGGAGCGGGGACGGATTGTGGTGCGCGGCTGGATGGAAGAGGGCTGCGTCTGGTTTTCCGTGGAGGATAACGGCCTTGGCATGGATGCGGATACGGCGCAGAAGATACTGAGCATGGAATCCAGGGGCTACGGCGTGCGCAATGTGAATGAGAGGATCCGTCTGTGCTATGGGGGGGAGTACGGGATCACGGTGGAGAGCGAGGTGGGAAAGGGAACCATCATGCGCCTTCATTTTCCTGCGCGCTGAGGGAAACGATGGCCTCGGAAGGGCTTTTTTCGCCTGACGAATAAAAATATAAACATATTCACAAAAATCTGATATCTATCTAAAATAGTTGATATTTACGCTCTTTTTGGTGTCACTTATAATCAAGACATACCTGAAAACACCAAAAGGAGGGCAAATATGAAAAAGAAAGCTTTGGCAATTTTTATGGCGGGCGTACTGACCTTTGGTCTGGCAGCCTGTGGATCGAGCTCATCGGCGGGAAGCAGTGCGGAAAGCGCGGCGCCTGCGGAGAGCACCGCGGCGGGAAGTGATGCAGCGGAAAGCACTGAGGCAGAGAGCAGCGCAGCGGATGCCGCTGCAGAGGATGTGGATTACGGATCAGGAAACATCACGATCTGGGTGGCGGAGGAAGTGACAGCCTTCACACAGACGCAGGCGGAACAGTTCCTGCAGGATAATCCGGCATACTCCGGCTACACCGTAACGGTTGAAGCGGTGGGCGAAGGCGATGCGGCGAGCAACATGATCACGGACGTGGAAGGCGGCGCGGACATCTACGGCTTTGCACAGGATCAGCTTGCCAGACTGGTATCGGCAGGCGCGGTGATGGAAGTGATCGGAGATTATGCCGATTTCGTTTCCACCAGCAACGACTCCGGTGCGGTCAGTGCGGCAACCATGGGAGATTCCATCTATGCATTCCCTGTGACTTCTGACAACGGCTACTTCCTGTATTATGACAGCAGCGTTGTGACGGACCCCACCTCTCTGGAGGCGATCGTCGCTGACTGTGAAGAGGCAGGAAAGGGCTTCTATATGGAAATTAACTCCGGCTGGTATCAGACCGCGTTCTTCTTCGCAACCGGCTGTGAGCTCACCTATGAAGCAGATTCTGCAGGAAACTTCACTTCGTCAAATGTGACCTATGCTTCTGAGGAAGGTCTTACCGCACTGAAGGCCCTGATCAATCTGGCTTCCTCTTCCGCTTTCTATAACGGTTCTTCCGTGAGCAACGCGACCAATGCGGCGGCGATCGTGGACGGCACCTGGGACTCCGGCGCTGCGAAGGAGCTGTTTGGCGACAATTATGCCTGCGCGAAGCTGCCTACCTTTGAGGCGGACGGACAGGAATATCAGATGAGCGGCTTCGGCGGATTCAAGCTGCTTGGCGTGAAGCCTCAGACCGATACCAATAAGGCGATCGTATGCATGGAACTGGCAAAATACCTGTCCAGCGCAGAAGTACAGCTTGCCCGTTATCAGGAAGTGGGCTGGGGCCCTTCCAACCTGGAAGCACAGGCTGACGAGGCCGTACAGGCGGACGAAGCGCTGACGGCACTGGCAGAACAGCTTGCCTACACGATCCCTCAGGGACAGTATCCGAATGAATACTGGGATCTTGCGACCTCCCTGGGCGACGACATCATAGCGGGAACTTATGACAACAGCTCTGACGAGGAACTGATGAGCGTTCTTGAGAACTTCCAGACCACCTGCGAATCCTATGCGACGGGAGCGGGAGCGACGGAATAAGGAAAAAAAGGTGACGCCGCAGGCCGACAGCTGCCGGACTGCGGCGTAAGCCGTCCGTAGAAGAAGATGCTGGATAACGGTTCAGGCCTGCCTGAACCGCAACGATTCTGGAGGCAGGTATGGCGAAAGAAAAGAAACGTTTGGAAAGCGTCAGGAACGCGGCCGCTGGGCTGGGCAGAAATATCGCAGACATCGGAAGGACTTTCGCGGAAGGAAGCTGGAGCACAAGAATATCCTTCCTCATCATGGGCTTTGGCCAGCTCGTACACAGACAGGTGCTGCGCGGCGTCCTGTTTCTGGCAACAGAGATTCTGTTTATTTATTTTATGGTTACCTTCGGGGCGCAGTATGTGATCAAGCTTCCAACCCTGGGTACCGTTGCGACGCACACGGATAAGACGGGAGTGGTTCCGGTCACCGTATACGGGGACAACAGCTTCCTGATCCTGCTGTACGGAATCCTGTCCGTTTTCGTGGTGATCGCATTTGTTTATCTGTGGCGGGTGAATATCCGTCAGAACAGACAGATCCAGGAGCTTCAGAAGGAAGGAAAGCCCCTTCCGACCTCCATGCAGGATTTGAAATCCCTGTTTAACAAAAATTTTGACAAGACCCTGCTGGCTCTGCCCAACATCGGCGTATTCGTGTTCGTGATTGTGCCGATCATTTTCATGATCTGCATCGCATTCACCAATTATGACGCGGATCATCAGCCGCCCAGCAACCTGTTTACCTGGGTTGGCCTGACGAACTTCCGGAACCTGTTTTCGGTCGGTTCCGCGGGCTTTGGATCCACCTTTTTCACCGTGCTGGGATGGACCCTCGTGTGGGCGTTTTTTGCAACCTTCCTGAACTATTTCCTGGGAATGGGCGTTGCGATCCTGATCAATAAAAAGGGAATTAAATTCAAAAAGCTGTGGAGAACCATTCTGGTCATGACCATTGCGGTTCCCCAGTTTGTGTCCCTGCTGTATGTGTACAAAATGTTCGCGGATGACGGACTTGTCAACAACTACCTGATCAAGTGGGGCGTGATTGAAAATTATATCCCCTTCTGGTCCAACGCGACCTATGCGCGGATCCTGATCATCGTCATCAACGTATGGATCGGTATTCCATACATGATGCTGATGGCGACCGGAATCCTCATGAACATTCCGGAGGATCTGTATGAGAGCGCGAGAATCGACGGGGCCAACGGCTTCCAGATGTTCCGCAAGATCACCCTGCCTTACATGCTGTTCGTGACGGGGCCGTATCTGCTCACCTCCTTTACGAACAACCTGAACAACTTCAACGTGATCTACCTTCTGACGCAGGGAAAGCCCACCTCC
>CAJFMW010000154.1 GCA_904392525.1 uncultured Eisenbergiella sp. | reverse complement strand
ACTGAGCCTGCATTTAGTATAACTGAGAAAAAAAGTTTTGACCATACCACAAATTCACAAAGATTTATCGTGCCATTGTAAAATTTGCTCACAAAAAGAGAATCGTTTTTTGAGGCCTGTCAACTTGCCGAATCCGGCAATCCAAACTTATACATATTTACCATACAGCGCCTTATTCCGCCTGTTTTGAAGCATCTTCCGCCTGCTCCTCCTCCAGCTTTCTCTGCTTCTCTTCCTCTTCTTCCCGGATGAAGGACAGCGTCTCCAGCTCTTCGCCGCCCTCTGCATTTTCCTCTTCCGGCTCAAAGCGCTTGAAGATCTTCACAAACTGCGTGCTGCACAGATATGCAGGCACGGAAAAGCCGAACAGGAAAACGAATGGAGCCGCCTGCGCAATCAGCAGAAGCAGCGCAATCGGAAGCAGATTGATAATGGCAATCAGAATCGTTCTGGGCAGATTCAGAATGCTCATCAGAAATGCGTTGCGAATCGTATTTTTTACGGTATTCTCAAAACGTGAGAGCACCGGAAACACATAAAACATCGTAAACGCATAAATGATGGACACAATAATGAGCAGAACGGTCATAACGTTCCCCATGGCCAGAGCCCCGCTCCGGATGATTACGAAATCCCCTGCCAGAATGAAGAACACCAGCAGCGCCAGAATCCAGATGATCGTCGCCTGTCTGAAATTTTCCTTAAATGACTTAAAATATCCCCTGACTATGTAGCATTCCTCTCCGCGTACTATTTTGATCGTCATGTAATACAACGCGGTCATTGCATCTCCCGCAGTAATAATCGGAAGACACAATAAAAGCGTAATGATATTCAAAATCATCAGGTCTGCCATTTTGGACAGAAACACCATAAGCGGACTGTCCAGATTAAAAAATTTTCCCATTTGTACCTCTCCTGTTTTTTCTGTCGCGGCACAGCCGGCCGCTGCGCAAAGCTTTGACTTCGTACGGGCCATATCACAGCGTGACTTTGCCCAAACTGTTGCCTGATAAGTATCATACTACGCCGCCCGGTTTCGTGCAAGTCAATTTCCAGGCCGGGCGGACGAGTGAACTGTAACATTTATTCTACCAGATTGACCAACGGAAGCCCCAGATCGAGGGCGCGGGCGTTTTCCAGAGTTTCATGGGCAATCGCCTGCATGGCCTCCACGGTAAAAAATCCCATATGAGAAGTGACCAGCACATTGGGAAAGGTCACCAGCCTGGCCAGATTTTCATCCTGAATGATTTCCGCAGAGCAGTCTTCATAAAAAAGCCCTTCTTCCTCCTCGTACACATCCAGCCCCACGCCGCCGAACTTCTTCGCGGACAGAGCCCCGATCAGCGCCTGGGTGTCGATCAGTCCGCCCCTGGAGGTATTGACCAGATAGACGCCGTCCTTCATGCCCTGTATGGTCTTCTGATTGATCAGATAGCGGGTCTGGGGCGTGAGGGGACAATGCAGAGAAACGTAATCTGACTTCACAAGCAGCTCCTCCAGAGAAACATAGCGCACGCCGAGGCCTTCCACCGGATACGGGTCGTAGGCCAGAACCTGCATGCCGAAGCCCTGAAAAATACGGATCATGGCCTGTCCGATCTTACCGGTTCCCACCACACCGGCAACCTTGTGATAGAGATCCGTCCCCATGAGGCCGTTGATGCTCATGTTGAACTCCCTCGTCCTTCCATACGCCTTGTGCGTACAGCGGTTTACGGTCAGCAGCATGGCCATGGCGTATTCCGCCACCGCCTCCGGCGAATAGCTGGGTACCCGGAGCACGGCGATACGCCCTTTCGCCGCGCGGACATCCACATGATTAAAGCCCGCACTGCGCAGAAGAAGCCCCTTCACCTGATTTTCCGCCAGCCAGTCGATCATTTCCCGATCCACCTGATCATTTACAAAAATACACACCGCGTCATAGCCCTTTGCCAGAAACATGGTATCCCGGTTAAAGGGCAGCTCGATGAAGCGGAGTCCGAAGCCATAATCGGCCGCCATCGGTTCAAACCAGATCCGGTCGTATGGCTTGGTACTGAAAAAAGCGATCTGCATAGAAAAAAGCCTTCCTTTCCACCTGAGTCCGGCGGAGCGTTGTCCGCCGTTCTTCCTGCAGCATTTTTTACGTACAGTCACGTACCTTACTGCTAAGTGTACTCAAAAGGCCTGAAATCTATCCAATCAGATCCATCACAAAATTTTTCACCGTCTCTCCCATATCATGAAAATAGTCCCGGAGGGTTTTCTTCGTCTCCGTCACCACGGCTTCCTTCGCCGGCTCCACGATGTTTTCCCGGATCGCGTCATTTGCGCTTTCCATAATCTGGCTGCCATATTTTTCATAAAACGCCTGCGCACTGCTCAGGATGGCCTCCCGGTCCAGACCCAGCTCGTTCGCCTGAAGCACCAGCTTTGAAATCTGTTTCTTCTGTTCCTCTGTAAGAGTGACGCCCAGCTCTTCCTGCGCCTGGCTGATCGCTTCATCGATCTGCTCTTTGGTGGAAAGCTCGCCGTCCTCCAGCTTCTTCAACAGCTCGTTCAGAAGCTCCTGCTGTTCTTCGTCAAACAGGCTGGTAAAATCCTCCAGTCCCTCTGTTTCATCAGTTGTGGAAGATTCCTGTTGTGTCCCGCCGGACGCAAATACTTCATCTGCTGAAAAAAATCCTCCGGTTCGCACGCTCTGCACCAGAAAAAACGCTGCCGCACACGCGAAAATCCATCTGCCTGCCTTACTGGTGATCCGGTTCTTTTTCAATCCCGCTTCCACTCCTTTCCGGGTTTTCGCTCCGTTCCGAAGCTTCCCCCGCCTGAACAGTTTTCATGACCCATTCATACAGTTCCTTCCATACGGTCTCCCGATCCGCCTCGTTTACCAGCTCGTGCCGGTCGTCCTCATACAGCTTCATGGACACATCCCGCATGCCGACATAAAGAAACGAATCATATACCTGCCGGACCGCTCTTCCGTAATCTCCCACCGGATCCATTTCCCCGGCCACAAAACGGACGGGAAGCTGCTTCGGCATCTCTTCCAGCCGCTTTTTATCATGCAGTCTGTCGATCAGGGTAAACAGCGTCCGGAAACCGTTCAGCGTAAATGTAAAGCCACAGAGCGGATCCGCATTGTACTTCGCCACCTCTTTCGGATCCCGTGAAAGCCAGTCCATGGCGGACACCGGATGCGAAATCCTGCGGTTATAGGCGCCAAAGGCCAGCGCATTCACCAGTCCGCTTTTGTGCTTCTCTCCCTGCAGGGCGGTCAGGACACGGACCAGCCTCAGAGATGTTTTCAGCAGCTTTTCCGGCTGCATGCCGGTTCCCATGATTACGGCTCCGGAAAGGCCTTCTCCATACCTGCAGAGATAATTTCTCAGGACAAAGGAGCCCATGCTGTGGCCCATCATCAGATACGGCAGCTGCGGGCATCCCTGCTCCGCGAAGCCGTTCTGCTGCCTTACGCGCAGGGTATGCACATCTTCTATCAGCACATCCGGCGCATCTTCATGGCAGAAGTAGCCATGGGGATGATTTTCTCCCACGCTTTTTCCATGGCCCAGATGATCGTTTCCGGTAACCAGAATTCCCCGATCCGCCAGATAACGGGCGACAGGGTCATACCGGTCCGCATATTCCGCCATTCCATGGACGATCTGGAGCGCGCAGACCGGATCTCCGTCCGGTCTCCACTCCACCGCATGAATCTGCGTTCGCCCATCCGCGGAAGGGTAGTAAAACTCTTTCTTTTTCATGCTTTCTTTCTCTTATGTCTCCGCCTTGTGTCGTCCGCGGAAAAAATCAGCAGATCTCCGCTCCCGCAGGCATTTCCTTTTCCGGAACCACAAGGGCCAGATTTCCATCCGCGTCCTCCGCGCACAGAAGCATGCCCTCGGACAGAACGCCTGCCAGCTTGGCGGGTTTTAAGTTCACCAGCACCATTACTTTCTTTCCCACCATCTCCTGCGCGGTATAATGCGCCTTGATGCCGGAAACGATCTGCTTCACCTGGCTGCCGATTTTCACCTGGGAGCAGAGCAGCTTTTTGGACTTCTTCACCTCTTCGCAGGCGATGATCTCACCCACCTGGAACTGCATTTTCGCAAAATCATCATAGCTGATCTCCGGCTTCGCCTCGATGTCGATCACCGCATCGCCGCCTTCCGCCGCGTCGCCCTGGGCTTCGCTTTCCTGGGCTGCTGCGCCGTTTTCGGCCTCTGCGGCCGCCTTTCTTTCCGCGAACATGGCTTCCGCCTTTTCCACAACCTCCTTCACGTCAAGCCGTGCGAACAGGATCTGCGGCTTCTCGGTCACCTTTGTGCCGTTCGCATAGTGGCCGAAGGTGCCGCACTCCTCAAAGGAGGGAAGAACGGCGTTCAGCTGTCCGGCGATATTCGCAGCCGTGCCGGGCATATAGGGCTCCAGCAGGGAAGCGCCGATTGTGATGGATTCCACCAGGTTGTAAAGGACGGTGGACAGGCGGTCCTTCTTCGCCTCATCCTTCGCCAGAACCCAGGGCTCCGTCTCGTCAATATACTTGTTGCAGCGCTTGAAGAGGGAGAAAATTTCTGTCATGGCATCCGCCACACGCAGGTCTTCCATCTTCGCCGCCACCTTCGCATAGGTTCCGGTCACCACAGCCTTCAGGTCCTCATCCACGGCCTCTGCCGCGCCCTTATCGCAGACCACGCCGCCGAAATACTTGTTGCTCATGGAGATGGTCCGGTTCACCAGATTACCCAGGGTATTCGCCAGGTCGGAGTTGATCCGGTCCGTCAGAAGCTCCCAGCTGATCACGCCGTCATTTTCAAAGGGCATCTCATGCAGCACGAAGTAACGCACCGCATCCACGCCGAAGAAGTCCACCAGATCATCCGCATACATCACGTTTCCCTTGGACTTACTCATCTTGCCGTCGCCCTGCAGCAGCCAGGGATGGCCGAAAATCTGCTTCGGCAGCGGCTCGCCCAGCGCCATCAGGAAGATGGGCCAGTAAATCGTATGGAAGCGGATGATATCCTTGCCGATCAGATGCAGGTCGGCGGGCCACAGCTTCTTATACTGCTCGCTGCTGTTTCCGTCCGCATCATAACCGATTCCGGTGATGTAGTTGGTCAGAGCATCCAGCCACACATAGACCACATGTCTGTCGTCAAAATCCACAGGAATGCCCCATTTGAAGGAGGTTCTGGACACGCACAGATCCTGCAGGCCGGGCAGCAGGAAGTTGTTCATCATCTCGTTCTTGCGGGACACGGGCTGGATGAACTCCGGATGTTCATTAATATGCGCAATCAGCCTGTCCGCATACTTGCTCATTTTGAAAAAGTAAGCCTCTTCCTTCGCAGGCTTCACCTCGCGTCCGCAGTCGGGGCACTTTCCGTCCACCAGCTGGGACTGGGTCCAGAAGGATTCACAGGGTGTGCAGTAAAGTCCTTCATAATATCCCTTATAAATATCTCCCTGATCATACAGCCGCTTGAAAATCTTCTGTACCTGCTTTACGTGCGGCTCATCCGTGGTACGAATAAATTTGTCATAGGAAGTTCCCATCAGATCCCACAGACGCTTCACCTCGCCTGCTACCCTGTCCACATATTCCTGAGGGGATATTCCCGCCTCCTGAGCCTTCAGCTCGATCTTCTGACCGTGCTCGTCCGTTCCGGTCTGGAAGAACACATCATAGCCGTCCTTCCTCTTGAATCTGGCGATACTGTCCGCCAGCACGGCCTCATAGGTATTTCCGATATGGGGCTTGCCTGAAGTATAGGCAATGGCCGTGGTAATATAATATTTTCCTTTCATCTTTACATTTGCGCTCATGCTCTTTTTGCTCCTTTCTTCTTTCCCGCTCATAAAATCAATAAGCCCGTCTTCTCAATTTTAAGCTTCTGTTAAAATCAAGAAGACGGGCGTTATTCCCGTGGTACCACTTCTCTTCACCGCAGCCTCGCGGATACGGCCTCATCAGGTACTATACTGTTTCAGAAAATCTCTCTTCTCCAGATACAATACCCTGCCGCTGTAACAGGCGGCACCTGTCGCAGCCTTACCGCAGTGTGCGGCTCGGTGCGCTGCTCCGTAAGCCATGTTCCACCGTTTTCCGTCAGGCCTTCTCAGCCGGCGTCTCCGCCCTTTGGCCCTCTCTGTAAGACTTCCCGCGATGTACTCTCTTCTTCAACGCTTTTGTTTTTTCAGCTTAACATACCGCGGCCGGATTGTCAAACCGATACGGCTGTCCAGCTACCTGCAGTACCCCGTCCCCATATCCACCACATTCCGCAATGGCTCTCCTTTCCGAAAGCGCTCCAGGTTCTCCGCAAAAATATCGCAGATCTGGGCCAGCGTTTCAGGCAGGGAGTAGCCGCCGGAGATGTGGGGCGTGATCAGTGCGCCGGGTGCGCTCCAGAGGGGATGATCGGCAGGGAGAGGCTCCGGATCCGTCACGTCCAGCGCCGCTCCGGTTATTTTTCCCGCATAAAGGGCATCGCTCAACGCGTCGGTATCGATGGCAGTGCCGCGGCCCACGTTCAGCACAATGGCGTTTGGCTTCAGCAGCCCGATCCGTTCCCGGTTCAGAACGTGATAAGTGGAAGCGTTTCCGGGAAGGCTCAGCGCCACCACGTCCGCCCGGGGCAGGAGCCGATCCAGATCCTCCAGGCCATGAACTTCATCCGCAGCCACATCTCCTGCTACCATTTTTCCCGAAACGCGTCTGCGGATTCCGATGGTATAGCAGCCCAGCGCCTTCATCTTTCCGGCAAAGGTTCTTCCGATATCCCCCAGTCCAATCACCAGCACCGTGGTTCCCTGGATTACGCCCACATGGCCTTCGCGGCGCCACTCACGGCGCAGCTGGTCGGCATAGTACAGGTTCAGCTTTTTGCGCAGCATGAAAAGGCAGGCGATCATATGCTCCGAAATGGCAAGCCCATAGGCTCCTGTGGCATTGGTCAGAACCGCGCCCTCCGGAAGGAGGCCGGGCTCGCAGTAGCCCTCCGTTCCCGCATTGTTCAGCTGGATCCACTTTAGTCGGTACGCCCAGCGAACCTGCGAAGGATTGTCCAGATTTCCCAAGATCACATCTGCATCGGAAAGGAGCTCCTCGGTAATCTCGCTTTTCAGCCTGAAAATGGGCCGTTCAGGTCCTGCGGCTTCTATAATATGTTTCTTCTGTTCCTCCGTA
>CAJFMW010000153.1 GCA_904392525.1 uncultured Eisenbergiella sp. | reverse complement strand
GCCGAACGGCCGCATCAATTCATGTAAGAAGAATCGCGTGAGCGATTCCAGCTTCATCAATTTCCGTCTTCTTCAAATAAAAGATCGATGCTCTTGCCGTCCTTTCCCGCTACGGCGGCAGGGAAAATTTTCCGCACGCCATCCATGTAATCCTCGGGACGGATGAGGGAAGGGCTGTAATGGGTCAGCCACATCTGCTTTACGCGGGCACGTTTTGCCATGTCGGCCGCCTCAAGAAAGGTCATGTGCTTGTACTCTTTCGCCTTGTCCTTCTTTTCCGGCTCTCCGTACATTCCCTCGCAGATGAACAGATCGGCTTCCGCCGCATTTTTCACGATTCCTTCTGTCGGTCTGGTATCCGTGCAATAGGTCAGCTTGATTCCCTTTCGGGGAGGGCCGAGAACCATATCGGGCGTGTAGACCGTTTCCGGGGTTTCGATGGTTTCCCCCTTCTGCAGCCTGCTCCAGTAGGGCTTTGGAATCTGAAGCCCCTGCGCCTTTTCCAGTTGGAAGCGCCCTGCGCGTTCCACCACGATGCTGTAGCCATAGCAGGTCACGTTATGGTTCACCCGGAACGCTTCGATGCGGAAGCCGTCAAAGACAAAGGACTGCTCCGGTTCCGTAATTTCATTATATATAATAGGGAAAGGCAGCTCCGGGGCGATCACACGCAGCGCATTCACCACTCGGGTGAGGCCTTTCGGCCCGATCAGAAGCAGGGACTCCGTCCGCTCCGCATTTCCCATGGTCAGGAGCATACCGGGCAGGCCGCTGATATGATCCGCATGATAATGGGTGAAGCAGATGATATCAATCGGCTTGGGGCTCCAGCCCTTTTCCTTCATGGCGATCTGCGTGCCTTCCCCGCAGTCGATCAGAATACTTTTTTACTTTTTCCATTGTAACGGGCCATCAGCGAGGTCAGCCACCTCTGAGGAAGCGGCATCATCCCGCCCGTTCCCAATAAACATACATCCAGCATATTTACCTCCATGCCGAATCAAATTTCTTTCAACAAAATCAGGGCGTTTTCCTTTGGATCGGAGTAAAAATTTTTCCGGATCCCCGCCCGTTCAAATCCCAGGGATTCATAGAGACGGATGGCAGGCAAATTTCCTTCCCGCACCTCCAGAATGAACCGGGATGCTCCCCGTTCTTTCGCCCGGGAAAGGAGCTCCTGCATCAGCCTTCCGGCACAGCCTCTCTGACGGAACTCCTTTCGGACCGCCACGTTCATGATTTCCCCTTCTTCAAAAGAAATCCACACGCCGCAGTATCCGACGAGCACCTGCCCCGCCGCCTGAAAAGGCGCATAGGCCGCTTCTTTCTTCATGACGAGATACAACGCGTTCTCATTGATAACCGCATCGGCAAGCGCCTGTCTCGACCAGGCCTGGGAGCCGAAGCAGTCCTGCTCCAGCGCGGCAGCCTGATCCAGGTCTTCCTCAGAAAGCTCAGTGATCCACATGACTGCCCGGCTCCTGTCCGTTCTGTTCCTGCTCGTTCTGCTTCTGCCCTCCGGCAGCAGCCACTTTCTCCCTGCGCGTTCTTTCCGCCTGAGAAGGACGCAGATATTCCGGCGCGTGATCCCTGGCATTTTCCATCCGTCCTTCCTGCGCGTAACGCTGCGCCAGAACGGCAACCGCTGCCGCACGCTGCCGGTTGCAGGAGGCCGGAGCGCAGACGAAGGGACGTTTCATCAGCTCCTTCAGCCTGTCATGGAAAACCGGAACGCCGTCCCCCAGAAAGATCACATCCTTTTTCTCCGGCAGATGGTTCAGGGTTTCAGCCACCTCTTCAATGGGCGCCACATACTGGGGCCTGACGATCTGAAGCCGGTAGGTCTGCTCCATTCCCGCATCCGCTTCCCCCTTTTCAGGGACAAAGGCATAAATTCCCGTATAAACCTGATTTCTTCTGGCGTCCATGATGGGACAGATATAGCCGCCTGCCCCGTACAGGTTCATGGCAAGCGCGTCCACTGTGGGCACGCCGATCAGAGGCTTGTCCAGCGCCAGTCCCAACCCCTTTGCGGTGGCAGACCCGATGCGCAGTCCCGTAAAGGAGCCGGGGCCTGCCGCCACCGCGATGGCGTCAATGCTGGACAGATCCAGCTCGATCATGCGCTTCACCTCGTCCAGCATGGGAAGCAGGGTCTGAGAATGGGTTTTCTTATAATTTGTGGTATATTCCGCAAGAAGCGTATCATCCTCCGCTACGGCCACGCCCGCCACCAGGCCGGAGCTGTCGATCGCAAGTATTTTCATTCTGTCTCCTTTTCATCCTTCCGCCGAACCGACGTCCATTCCCTTTCGGGTCAGAGTGATCCGTCGGTAGTCAAAGCCGCGGCTTAAATCCTTCTCGATGCAGACTTCCGTGTAACGCTCCGGCAGAATCTCCTCGATCAGATCCGCCCATTCCACCAGGCAGACGCCGTCGCCGTAAAAACAGTCCTCGTAGCCGATCTCCTCCATCTCTTCCACGTCACCGATCCGGTACACGTCAAAATGATAGAAGGGAAGCCTGCCTCCCTCATAGCTTTGAAGAATGGTGAAAGTGGGGCTGTTCACCGGCTCCGTAATGCCGAGTCCGGCCGCAAAGCCCTGGGTGAACACGGTTTTTCCCACGCCAAGATCCCCGATCAGCGTAAAAAGCTGTCCCGGCTTTGCCTGTTTTCCCATCTGCTCCCCAAGCGCAAAGGTATCCTGTGCGCAATAGCTGTCTCTTTCTTCCGTTATCTCCATACTTCCTCTATTTCTGCGGCCGGACGGCCGCGTTTATTCCGTGAGAAGAATCGCCTGTGCGATTCCGCTACATCCTGATATTCACCTTTTTCGGCGGCATATGGGTGGAAATCATTTCCACCGCCGGAATCAGGCTGTCCTTCAGTTCTCTGCGCGGGAAAATACACACGCCGGAGCCGTGGGTATAAAGGATCACGCTTTTTGTGGTGGAAACGGCCCTTTCCATCTCTTCCCACTTCCAGAATTCCCTTCCGCCTGCCCGGACGACCTCCACGCCGTCCTCCGTCAGCGTATAATGAAGGGAGCGGCTGTAATCCGGCTCCTTTTCCTGCCTCTTTGCCTTCAGGTACAGAAATACGGGCAGTGCCGCGAACACTATCAGTCCAGCGGCAAGGTACACAAAATTCCCCGTTCTTCCGAAAAAGATGAGCAGCACCGCGCCCAGGGCCGCCTCCATCACTCCTGCGGCATGGGAATAGGCCCGGTTTATCATGTAATCAAAGAGCGCACCCGCGTCTATCTTCACATCAAATTCCACCTGCATGAAAAGTCCCCATTCCGGAGCGTTGATAGAAAGATCCTGTCCGACGGCGGCTGTGACGCTCCGCACAGATGGCCGCCACACTTTTTTTGCCGGAAAGCCGACAAAACGGACTGCATCCGAAAAAGCACCTACATCGCAGGTGCTTTCTCTACTTTACCCTATATTATACCGAAAACTGCCTTCAGCGCAAGGTTTTTATTCCCACAGTTCGTCAGCTTACCGTCACTCATGCCGCAAAGCTTCGATCGGGCTCATCTTTGCTGCCTTCCTCGCCGGATAGATACCGAAGAAAATTCCAACAGCCGCCGAAAAAGCGGAAGCCCCAAGTACAGTGACCGCGCTGATTCTGGCAGAAAAGCCTATCGCTCCTCCGATGGCCTGCGCCCCCACCACTCCGAGGACAATGCCGATCAGTCCTCCCAGCAGGGTAATAATCGCCGATTCCGACAAAAACTGCAGGAGGATGGAGCCGGTTCTCGCTCCCAGCGATTTGCGGATGCCGATCTCCCGGGTTCGTTCCGTTACCGACACCAGCATGATGTTCATCACGCCGATACCGCCGACCAGAAGGGAAATGGCCGCCACGATCACAACGAAGATGGAGATGCTTCCCATCACCGAATTGATCTGGGAAATCTGATCCTGCATGTTCTGAACCATGATCACACCCTGATTCCTTACATTGTGCCTGCTTTCCATAAGTCTTACGACGCTTTGCGTGATCTGCGTATTCATGGAGGGCAGCTCGGATATCACATAGAAATCCGTAAAGCCGTCGAAATACAGGCCAAACGACATGCTCAGAAGATTCAGCGGCACTTCAATATTGATCATATTTCCATACATGCTGAACATGGCAGAGGCGCTGTCCTGCCGGATTCCCACAATCGTCAGGTCCTGTGTGGTTCCGGACAGTGTAACCTCAATGCTCATTCCTATCACATCCGTTGTTCCAAACAGTTTTTTGGCTGCCTGCTGCGTAATAACGCAAACCCGGTTCCCGGCATAATAATCGGCAGCCGTAAAATATCTTCCGTCCACAATGGGCTCTGTCTGATAAAACTCCATACTTTCCGAGCCGCCTGACGTGTAAGCCGTAAATTCCCCCTTTTTTCCGACTACGCTTCCATACAGCGTATAAACCGGCGTAACGCCTTTTACACCGTCGATTTTTTCACGAATCGCATCAAAATCGTCTTCGTCAAAGTAAATCTTTTCCTTGCTCTGCTCGTTATTTACATAAATGCCGATCAATCCTCCGGCCATTGCGTTCAGTTCGTCGCTTACCTGTCCCTTCACTCCGTCGCCAATGGACATGATCATGATCACCGATGTGATTCCGATGATAATTCCCAGCATAGTGAGAACGGAACGGCCTTTGTTGCTCCGGATATTCATCAGCGCAATCTTGATATATTCCCACGCCTGTGCCAACTTGTTGTCCTCCTGTCTGGCTGCTGCAGGCAGCTTTATTTACCGGCCTGCACGGATTCCGTTTCGGTCGATGCTTCCGTTTCGGGAACAGCCGTTTCTCCGGATGCTTCGGTCTCAGATGCATCTGTCCCGCCTGCCGCTTCGGTCTCGGACACAGAAGTCTCGTCTGCCGCTTCACTCTCAGGCACAGATGTCTCGTCTGCCGCTCCGGTTGCAGAGACAGCCGTGGCCTGATCCGCTTCCTGTGCCGCCGGAACGGCAACCACACTCATCCCTTCTGTTACCGAACCTGTCATATCATACACCACCAGGTCGCCTTCTTTCAGTCCGTCCGTCACTTCCACATCCGTGTCGGATGAAATTCCGGTGGTAATTCTTCTCATGGTTACCACGCCGTTTTCAACCACGTAACAGAAGTCCCCGTTTCTGTCCGTGTTCACAATTTCCACCGGCAGGGTAATCACATCCTGCGCGGAATTGGTATGAATCACCACCTGTGCCTCCACGCCGAGATAAATGCCGGAATCCGGATTGTTAATATGTACCTCCACGCCAACCACAGGACTTCCCTGAGCGTTATTAGCAGCAACCTTATTGATCTTGGTTACTTCCCCTTCATATTTCTGGTCCGCAATCGTAATATCCGCCTTCTGTCCCACCGCAATCTTTGCCAGGTCATACTTTGTGATGGAAATATCCACCTTTACCTGCTGATTGCTTTCTATGGTGAACAGCTCGGTTCCTTCAGAAACCGTGGCGCCTTCCAGAAGTCCTCCTCCTGCGGAGGCGTTTGCAGAAGAAGACATTGTGGCAATCTTGGTCACAATTCCGCCAAATTCCGCTTTGACTCCTTCCTGTCCTTTTGCCAGCTTCTCCGCCGCCTCCTCAGCGGTAATCCGCGCGCTCTGCATGTTGTCGGCCTGCTGCTGCTTCGCGTAAGGATCCACAATTCCCGCCTCAGAAGAGGATTCCTTTCCTTCCCTCCGGCTGATTTCCTCTTTCATATCGTCCAGCTTTTTCTGTTCCGCATCAATAATGCGCTGCTTTTCCTTCATCTCATCGGACATACTCAGATCGTTAATCTCATTCGATGTGCTGCGGATGCTCTCATTCAGGTTCTGGATGGTCTCCTGAATCCGCTCTCTGCTTTCTTCACTTCTGGGCTCTGACAGCTTATTGTTCTGAATCTCCAGCTCCAGATTCAGCTTGTTCAGCCATTCCTGCAGATCTTCCTTCTTGTTCTGGATATCATCCTCCAGATTGTATTTCAGTCCCTGTACATACTGTTCCTGTCCCGCGGCAAGCACCTTCAGCTCATCCAAGCCGATTACCGCCTCATTATACTCCGACTGTTTTTTATCACTCTGATACTGGGTGCTCCGGTATCCGTTTGCGGAAGCGGAAGCATCCAGTTCAGCCTTCGTCTTCTGAGCTTCCAGATCAGAAGTATCGAAGGTGACAAGCTGTTGTCCTTCCTCTACCACATCTCCCAGTGAAACGTTCATCTCCGTAATAACGGCGCCTACCGGCGCATAATAGGTTCTGCTCTGCTCGCTGTTCACCTTGCCGCTGGTGGAAATGGTTTCCTCCACACTGCCCTTCGCGGCTGTAACCGTATTCACCTGTGCGGGCGTATTTTTTGCGATCACGCTGTTTACAACCGAATATCCCCCGAAAACGACCACAAGGGCCGCCGCGACAATCAGCGGAATCTTCTTTTTTCTTTTCCTGCCGCCCGCCGCTTTGTTTTTCCTCTTTTCCATCTCGCTCATGCTGCTTCCTCCATATGATGTGATCCTTTGTTTCCTGACGTTTATGCCAGATTCTGCTGATAATCCTCTACGATATGTCCATCCTTAATACGTATTACCCGCTCCGCCTGCGCCGCAATATCATTATCATGAGTAATGATGATCACCGTTCTGCCTTCCTTATGAAGCGCTTTCAGAATCCCCATGATCTCCACGGTAGATCCGGAATCCAGATTTCCGGTCGGTTCATCTGCCAGAATCACCGGCGGCGCCTGCGCAATTGCCCTGGCAATCGCCACTCTCTGCTGCTGCCCTCCGGACATCTCCGAAGGCTTATGCGTCATGCGTTTTTCCAGTCCCACCTTGATCAGCGCCTTTCTGGAAAGCTCGGTACGCTCCCTTTTTCCCACGCCTCTGTAGATCAGCGGAAGCTCCACATTTTCCAGCGCGGTCAGATTGGGGATCAGATTAAAGCCCTGAAAAATGAAACCGATCTCCCGGTTTCTGATGTCGGACAGTTCATCGTCGCTCATACCGGACACATCCTGGTCATGCAGCAGATAGGTTCCGCTGGTCGGCACATCCAGGCAGCCCAGCATATTCATCAGGGTGGATTTTCCGGAACCGGAGTGGCCGATGATTGCCACAAACTCATTTTCTTCAATGGATACGCTGACATGATCCAGCGCACGCACCTCATTTTCTCCCGGATTATATATTTTGCACATATCCTTCACTTCAACCAGCGCACTCATAAGTCCCTTCTTTCTATCTGTATCATTGTACTATTGTCTTATTTCTTTAATACAATAATTTATTTTATATGCTTTGTCAAGCCTTTTTGTAAGAACATAAGAACATCGTCCTCCCGCCCGGCCCGCAATACCAATCATACTATGGACGCCTTTAAAAATACCTTCTGCTTCCTTTAAATTTTCCTTAAAATTTTCTAAAAGTCAATTTGGAGAGGCCGCGCCATTCGACATGAGAATTTTTTCTGTATTTCATGCATGAGATCTAAAAAAAGGGATATACTGAAAATATCAGAAGAAAGAAGCGATTCACCATTTGGTTGCAAAAGCTTCACAATTTCTTAAAAAACAGAACACGATTCTTCCACACATGGATGATATCGTATAATCAAACAAAGCCAACAAGACTTTTTCAGATAGATTTCTTTTTCATAACTTGCCGGCATCCCGCAAAGATGCCGGCCCTCCCTCGTTGATAACGGATGACCGCCTGACGGTTATCCGTTTTTTTGCGCGATAAGCCCGGAGGGCGGCCGCAGGGATGGGCAAACCCGTTTGCACAGCCATGCGGACATCCTCCGGGCAACGGACAGCGAGCAGCTTTGCTGCGAGGTGCCCGGTACAGCAAACGGTTTTGCCGTGAGCTGTACGATATCGCGCAGATCGGATAGGGGAAGGAACTTACCCTATCCGATCTGGCTGCTTCTTCCCTGCCGGAAAAGGCTTTCCCGGTTCTGATGTCCTGACCGTGCAAAATCCGTTGACCACGCAGCCGATTCCTGTCCCCAGGGCGATGGAAACCGGTAGAAAAAGCATATTGTACCAATCCTCCAGAATACCGTACATGATCAGAAACAGCGGCGTACCGGCCGCCAAAAGATATCCCGGCCCGCCAAACAGCATCCGGATCAGCAGCGGCGCAATC
>CAJFMW010000152.1 GCA_904392525.1 uncultured Eisenbergiella sp. | reverse complement strand
CTGGTGCTGGGAGTTTCTGACCGAAGTGGTCGGACTTGACCCGGACAGGCTGTATCCTTCCGTATATCTGGATGACGATGAGGCCTTCGACATCTGGAACAAGGAAATCGGCATTGCGCCGGAGCGGATCTTCCGTTTCGGAAAAGAGGATAATTTCTGGGAGCACGGTTCCGGTCCCTGCGGCCCCTGCTCCGAGGTATACTATGACCGCGGCGAGAAGTACGGCTGCGGAAAGCCCGGCTGTACGGTGGGCTGTGACTGCGACCGTTACATCGAAGTGTGGAACAACGTGTTCTCCCAGTTCGACAATGACGGCCACGGCCATTATACGGACCTGATCCAGAAGAACATCGATACGGGCATGGGCCTGGAGCGTCTGGCTACGGTGGTGCAGGATGTGGATTCCATTTTTGACGTGGATACCATTCAGGCGCTGAGAAACCGGGTCTGCGAGCTGGCAGGCAAAACCTATAAGGAAAAGCATGAGTGGGATGTTTCCATCCGTATCGTGACAGACCATATCCGTTCCGCCACGTTTATGATTTCGGACGGCATCATGCCCTCCAATGAGGGAAGGGGCTATGTGCTCCGCCGTATCATCCGCCGCGCGGCGAGACACGGCAGGCTTCTTGGAATCGAAGGAGAATTCCTTTCCAACCTGAGCCATACCGTAATCGAGGGCAGCCGCGACGGTTATCCGGAGCTGGAAGAGAAGAAGGACTTTATCTTTAAGGTTCTCTCCCAGGAGGAGGATAAATTCAACCGCACCATCGATCAGGGACTGAGCATTCTTTCCGAGCTTTCGGAGCAGATGGCGAAGGAAGGAAAGACGCAGCTTTCCGGTCAGGATGCGTTCCGCCTGTACGATACCTATGGATTCCCGCTGGATCTGACCACGGAGATTCTGCAGGAAAAGGGCTTTTCTGTGGACGAGGACGGCTTTGCCGCCTGCATGAAGGAGCAGAAGGACAAGGCCCGCGCCGCGAGAAAGGTGACCAATTATATGGGAGCCGACGCGACGGTTTATGAGCAGATCGATCCCGCGATCACCTCAGAATTTGTGGGATATGATAAACTGACCTGGAAATCCCCCATTGTGGCCATGACCACGGAGGATGAGGTGGTGGAGGCGCTGACTGACGGAGAGAGCGGCACCATCATCGTGGAGCAGACCCCGTTCTATGGAACCATGGGCGGTCAGTGCGGAGACACTGGCGTGATCCGTACCACGGAGGGCGAATTTGAGGTACAGGATACCATTCATCTGATGGGCGGTAAAGTAGGCCATGTTGGAAAAATGACGAAGGGTATGCTTCGCATGGGCGATCCGGTGGAGCTTACGGTGGATGGCAGCAAGCGGGCGGATACCTGCAGGAACCACAGTGCCACTCACCTTCTTCAGAAGGCGCTGCGCACGGTGCTCGGCACTCATGTGGAGCAGGCGGGATCCTTCGTGGACCCTCATCGTCTTCGTTTCGACTTCAGCCATTTCTCCGCCATGACCGAAGAGGAGCTGGCACAGGTTGAAAAAATCGTGAATGATGAGATTGCAGCCCACATCCCGGTGGAAACCAGCGTGATGACCCTGGAAGAAGCGAAGAAGACCGGAGCGATGGCTCTGTTCGGTGAGAAGTACGGCGATAAGGTCCGCGTGGTGCGGATGGGAGATTTCTCCACGGAGCTGTGCGGCGGCACCCATGTGGCGAATACGGGAGACATTTCCGTGTTTAAGATCCTTTCTGAAAGCGGCGTTGCAGCCGGCGTCAGAAGGATTGAGGCGCTCACCGGCCCCGGCGTGTTCTCTTATTATAGAGAGCAGGAGAGCCGTCTTGAGGAAGCGGCGAAGATCGTGAAGGCGACGCCCGCAACCCTTGTGGAGAAGCTGGAGCACCTGATGGCGGAGGTGAAGCGGCTGAACGCAGAAAATGAGTCCTTAAAGAGCAGGGCCGCAAAGGAAGCCCTGGGCGATGTGATGAACCAGGTGCAGGAAGTGAAGGGCGTGAAGCTGATCGCGGCCCGCGCGGACGGCGTGGACATGAACGGCTTAAGAGAGCTGGGAGACCAGTTAAAGGAAAAGCTGGGTGAAGGCGTGATCGTGCTGGCATCCGCGCAGGACGGCAGGGTGAACCTGGTGGCCATGGCGACGGACGGAGCGATGAAGACGGGCGCACACGCAGGCAACCTGATTAAGGGAATCGCAGCCCTTGTCGGCGGAGGCGGCGGCGGAAGGCCGAACATGGCGCAGGCCGGCGGAAAGAAACCGGAGGGCATCGATGATGCGCTGAGAGAAGCGGCGGCGGTTCTGGAAGGCCAGATTAAATAATAAAAAAGTCTTGACGTGAGGGCATTTTTTGGTATAATAAAGGATGTGCATAGATTGCTGTACGTCTGTATGGCATAAGGAATGCATTAAAAACCCAATCAGTCATGAACTTGAAGGGACTGAAGGGAGGTCAGGTGTGAGCTATGTCTAACATTATCGTAAAAGAGAATGAGACTTTGGACAGCGCGCTTCGTCGTTTTAAGAGAAGCTGTGCGAAGGCTGGTATTCAGCAGGAGATCCGTAAGAGAGAGCATTACGAGAAGCCCAGCGTAAGACGCAAGAAGAAGTCCGAAGCAGCAAGAAAGCGTAAATATAATTAAGCGAACGGAAGTCCTTGGCAGGCATCTGTCAGGGACTTGTGTTTTGTTTGGCGAAAAATTCCATTTTCTGCCAAAGGTGGAACATTCGGGATGGAGGGAATATGTTGCTTCACATCATACCGATTATCGCCGGTTTGCATCCGGTACGTCTGGCAGCAGCCTTCTGCATTTACAGCGTGCTTGGATGGTGTATGGAATCCGCCTATATGTCGTTTTGCAACAGAAGGTTGACCAACAGAGGCTTCATGAAGAGCCCGTTCTGTCCCATCTACGGTGTTGGCGCGCTTGCCGGCTACTTTCTTTTGAAGGGATTTGCCGGAAATCTGTTTCTGCTCTATTTTGCCGGAGCTCTCAGCGCGACAGCATTTGAATATCTGGTGGGCAGGCTGATGTTGAAGCTGTTCGGTGAGGTATGGTGGGATTACCATGAAAAGCCTTTTAACTATCAGGGACTGATCTGTCTGGAAAGCACAATCGCGTGGGGGTTTTATGCGGTTATCATCATTGGTTTCCTGCATGGGATTGTTATGAAATATGCGTCCTGGTATACATATGGAATGGGCCTTATGATCCTCAGGGCAGTGCTTTTGATCGTTCTGATCGATTTTTTCTGGCACCTTCTTGCGGCGCTGCACGTGGATATGGCCGGGAAAAAGGACAGATTGGTGGAAAAATGCCGCAGCTTACTTCATATTTGAAAAGGCTGCCGGAAGAGATGAATACCGGGAAATCCCGGAGGAAACAAGCTGACAAAGGAACAGAAGTATGGGCAGAATGCTCTGCTTCAGAAAGGTACGGGAAGGTATGGGAAAAAACTGGAAGATGAGAATGGCCGGTCTGGTTCTCTCTGCACTGATCGGCATCGGAACGCTGCTCGGCACCGGTGTGGAGGCGAAGGCGGCGGGAGTGATTGCAAAGGGAATTGACGTTTCCATGTATCAGGAAGCGATCAACTGGAGCGCCGTAGCTTCTGAGGGTTACAGCTTCGCTTTTATCCGGGTGGGAAGCGCGAAGAGCGGTCTCGATCCTTATTTTGCCCAGAATATGGTGGGTGCTGCCGCAGCAGGGCTGAAAACGGGCGTTTATCTGTACTCCTATGCGACGACGGTAGAGGCCGCCATGGCGGAGGCGCAGTTCACGCTGGCGGCGATAGCCCCTTTTACGGTGAATATGCCTGTCGTCTTTGATATTGAGGACACCGTACATAAATCCATGTCCACACAGGAACTCGTGTCACTCGTGGTTGCATTCTGCTCTGTGATTGAAAGCGCCGGCTATTATCCCATGGTTTATTCCAATAAGAATATGCTGACGACTCAGATCGGTGTGGTGCCCTACGACGTCTGGGTGGCGCAGTATTCCGATGTCTGCGAATACCCGAATCCGGCGTTCTGGCAGTTTACCAGCAGCGGAACTGTAAGCGGTATTAACGGCCGGGTGGATTTAAACTATCAGTTCAAGGATTATTCCAGTATTATTATCGCGAACGGATTTACCACACGAAACGGAAATACTTATTTTTACAACAATTATAAGATGCAGTACGGCTGGGTGGACTACGAAGGAAACCGTTATTTTATGAACGCGGACGGTACCCTGTATAAGAACGGCTGGCTGACGGACGGCGTGAACACCTGGTATATGGACACCTCCGACGGACATATGCTGCGGGATCTGGTGACGATTGCGGGAAAGAACTACTATTTTGATGCGAACGGGCTGATGCAGACGGGACTTGTCAATATAGGCGGTCAGATTTATCTGTTCGGCGCGGATGGTTCCATGCAGTTCGGCTGGTATACGGACGCCCAGGGGCTCCGTTACTTCAAGGAGGATGGAAGCATGGCGCTCAACGAGACGCTGGTTCTGGATGGAAAGACCTATGTCTTTGACGCAAACGGCATCGGCACTGAGTATGTGGCTCCTGAGATCGACCTGACCGGAGTGGATCCTTCTACCTGGGTGCTGGATCCTGCCACAGGAAATATGATTGATTCCGCCACCGGCCTGCCGGTTGATCCGGCCATTGCTGCGGCTGTGATCGCTCAGGCACAGGCGGCTGCCGCTGCGCAGTAAAAAAGAGTAAGAAAATTAAGAACCCGTCCGGGTCTTCCAGGAGAGAAGGCACGGGCGGGTTTTTTATACGAGCGGTGGAATGGAAGATGTCGCTTGCGCGACCCGCCACGCAGGCAATCTTCGATTGCCGGGAGAATCCCGCAAGCGGGATTCTTTTTGCGTTCCATATTCATGAATTTGCCGGAAATCACATAGAATGTGCTATAGACTGGATAGAGGGGAGATTCCCTTATGTTGGACTGGATCGGACGGATCTGTGGAGGGAGAGGGAAGGCTTTGCTTTCCGTTGTTCTCATCGTTCTGCTTTCGCTGGGAATGCCTGCCAGGCAGCTTATTGCGGAAGAAACTCAGGAGCAGGGGACAGAGGAGCAGAGCGGCATGCCTGTTCATCTGTCGGCGCCGACGGCCTTCCTGATGGAAGCATCCACGGGAACCGTGATTTTTGAGCAGAATGCAGATGTGCCCTGTTCCCCTGCGAGCATCACCAAGATCATGACCCTGCTTCTGATCTTTGAAGCGCTTAAGAGCGGGGACATCAGTCTTCAGGACGAGGTGATGACGAGCGCACATGCGCAGTCAATGGGCGGAAGCCAGGTGTTTCTGGAAGAAGGGGAAATGCAGACGGTGGATACGCTGATTAAGTGTATCGCCGTTGCCAGCGGCAATGATGCGGCGGTCGCAATGGCTGAGTTCATCGCCGGAAGTGAGGAGGAATTCGTTTCCCGGATGAATGAAAAGGCGCAGGAGCTGGGGATGGAAAATACCCATTTTCTGGACTGCTGCGGTCTGTCGGATTCCGATGATCATCATACCACCGCCAGGGACGTGGCGGTCATGTCAAGAGAGCTGATCACAAAATATCCGGAAGTATTTGACTATACTACGATCTGGATGGAGGATATCACCCATAATACGGCCAGAGGGAGCAGTACCTTTACACTGTCCAGCACCAATAAGCTGCTGAAGCAGTATCAGTGGACCACGGGTCTGAAAACGGGTTCCACCAGCAAGGCGAAGTACTGCGTTTCGGCCACGGCGAAGAAGAACGATATCGAGCTTATCGCGGTGGTGATGGCGGCTCCGGATTACAAAGCCCGATTCGATGATGCGGTGACGCTTCTGAACTATGGCTACAGTGTGAGCGCCATTTATCACGATGATAATACGGAGAAGCTGCCGCAGCTGAAGGTGGCGGGCGGTGTGGCGGATACGGTCGAGCTGGCCTATGAGGAGCCCTTTGCCTGGCTGGATACGAAGGGAAGCGACCTGAGCCTGGTGGAAAAGACGGTGAACCTTCCGGAAGAGGCACAGGCCCCTGTGGAGGCGGGACAGAAGGCAGGAGAAGCGGTTTACCGGCTGAACGGGGAAACGCTTGGAACCGTGAATGTGGTATATGCCCAATCCGTTGCAGCTGCGGGATTCAGAGACTACCTGAAAAAAGTTCTCGCATATTTTCTTTTATAACGAACCAAAATATGATATACTCTTCCTGTTATATTTCAGACTAAAGGAGTAAGCAAGTGATTCAGTTTTTCATCGGCATTCTCTGTGCGGCGGCCCTCATCCTGATAGGGGTGATGCTGTATGATTCCAACCGTTTTGTTACGGTGGAGTATCATATCCGGTGCCGGAACCTGAAAAGGAAATATCGTTTCGTCATGCTTTCCGACCTGCACAACAAGCGCTATGGAGAACACAATGAAAAGCTGCTTGCAGCGATCGATGCACAGAAGCCGGAGAGCATTCTGATCGCCGGAGATATGCTCACTTCGGAAACACCGGAACGGTTTGGACCGGCTCAGGAACTGACGGAGACCCTGGCGGAAAAATATCCCGTTTATTATGCCAACGGAAACCATGAATACCGGATGAAGACGGATGAGAAGCTCTATGGAAGCGGTTATCGGCGCTATCATGCGCAGCTTGAGCGCAGAGGCGTCGTTTTCCTGGAAAATGAAAGTCTGCTGCTTCCGGAGCAGGGAATCCGTCTGTACGGAGTGGAGATCGGCAGAGAATTTTATCAGAAGGTGAAGAAAAGCAGAATGGATGCGGCCTATCTGAAGCGGCTGCTTGGAAAACCGTCCGAGGGAGAATACAGGATCCTGATCGCCCACAATCCGGACTATTTTCCTGCTTATGCCCAGTGGGGGGCAGATCTTGTCCTTTCAGGCCATGTACATGGGGGCATCATGCGGCTGCCTTTCCTTGGCGGGGTTCTGTCGCCGGCCCTGCGGCTTTTCCCCAAATATGACGGCGGTCTGTTTCAGGAAGGCGGCAGCACCATGATCCTGGGACGGGGGCTGGGAAGCCATACCATCCCCATCCGCATTTTCAATCCGGGCGAGCTGATCGTGGTGACGCTGGAACCGGAATGAGGCGGACAGAGGACAGAAGCTGCTGCGGCTGGATGGTCTGAGAACCGCGCGGGACTGCCGGAAAAGGGATATGAAAAAGGGAGAGCGGAACGTTTATGGCGCTTGAGGTGAAGCTGCAGGCATTTGAAGGCCCTCTGGACCTTCTTCTGCATCTGATTGAAAAGAATAAGGTGGATATTTACGATAT